>NZ_JBRUHR010000009.1:0-73430 GCF_053206925.1 Streptococcus dentiloxodontae
CATATGAGTCTTTCTAATGATAGTTTGATCGCTTTTCATTATAAGTCATATGGGACTTTTTGTGTATACACCCAAAAAGCCCTATAATATCTGAATGAGATTTACCCACTACAGATATTATAGAGCCGCTTTTTCTCTAATAAGAGCTTTAGCCATTATCCCATAGGGCTTGGCGGGGAACAGCCGCCAGTAATAGCGAGCTGTTATACTCTTTTAGTTTATCTTTTATTACTTCGTTAGTTCACTTTGCCGTACTCCAATACGGCCTGTACTGCTACAACGCAAGGAGGCGAAAACCATTACTTTTTCGCCAACAAAGCTAGTAAGGCAGCTAGGCAGTCCACTATAGTGGCTACCGTTAGTTTATGAACTGTTTTAGCAGTCATAAAGTTTGCTGAATTACCTTGTACTAAAAGCAACCTAAAAGACTATGCTTGGGAGTTGAACGGAAATCAAAGCCAGCTGATGCTGAAATCACTTTAAGGTTCCCTATAGTAGGGAACCTTTTTCTATAGAATATAGAAATGTGCTATAATAAACAAAATAGAAATATAATGTACAAAGTCAGTTGTTTATAATTAAAGTACAAAAATGGAGATAATAGTTTACAATGAAGCGGATAAAAGTTGATGTAGTTGCTGTGCCTTTAAGTGGTCACCTCTATCCTATTATGGACTTGGCAAAACCGCTCCTTGAAGATAATCGCTATCAAGTCCGCCTATTTACGGGACCACAAAAAGCAGAAATAGCTCGGCAGGCAGGTTTTGAAGTACGTACTTTTTTGAAAAATGATGTCGAAAAGTTTGAAAAGGTTGCGAATAATGATAAGCAATTGACAATTTTATCTGCCTATCGTCAAATTTCTGCTAGTGTTGATATTATTAATGCTGTGTCTGATTTTTTTCTGGCAGAATGGGCAACAGACCAACCGGATATAGTGTTGGCTGATTTTATTACTTTATCAGCAGGATTGGTGTGTCAGCAATTAAATATCCCTTGGATTACCAGCATGGCAACACAGTTTGCTATTGAAAGTCAAGATGGGCCGCCTTGCTTTTTTGGTGGCTGGAGAGATGGAGAAAGCATTTGGATTCGCTGGCGCAATGCCTGTGGCCGTCAATTGACCCGTTTGAGTAAACGCTTAGTTACTTTTTTGATTAGAAAGAAAATAGCTCGTTATCATTTTAAAATGTATAATGAAAAGGGAAATGAAAGCATTTATTCTCCCTACTCTATCCTTGCACTGGGTATGAAAGAATTGGAGTTGAAGTCAAGATTTCCCAATCATTTTATTTGGGCAGGACCAGTCTGTTCTTCTTTTGAACAAGCCTCAAATTTTTCCTTTGATCTCCTTAGGAAGGAGCAGAAAAATGTCTTGTTAACTTGTGGTACGCAACTTGAATGGGGGAGGGACAATCAAATAAAAATTGCTTTACGTTTGGGAGATTTACATCCAGATTGTCATTTTATTGTAACGCTAGGAAATGCTAGCAAAATGTCAGAAGCAGCAGTACAGCTGTCAGAGAATGTAACCGTAGTCCAATATATACCATACACTACTTATATCCCATTGATGGATATGGTTATCCATCATGGGGGTGCGGGCATTTTTTATAACTGTGTTAAATATGCGAAACCAGCTTTGATTTTACCGCATGATTATGATCAACCTGATTTTGCAGTGCGTGGAGAGGTTGCCAATATTGCTTATGTCGCGGATAAGATGGATATAGACGAGATTTGTAGTCAATTTGATAAATTGATTCATCGGAAAGATTGGTCAGAACTTCAAGATTTACAAAAAGCCTTTGAAAATTACCATCCTTCGGAACGCTTAAAGGAAGAAATTGATAGAATTTTGGAGATGAAAAAATGCGAATCTTAATCACAGGAGCAACAGGATTTTTAGGTGGCTATCTTATTCAAGAGTGTTTAAATCAAGGTCATAGCATTATCGCTTTTGGACGTAATGACAAAGTAGGTCAGCAACTTCAAGGAGAAAAAGTAACTTTTGTTAAGGGAGATTTCACTAAAAAAGAGGAGCTTGAGCGAGCCTTCCAAATGGGAATTGACCAAGTGGTGCATGCAGGTGCCTTGTCAACAGTGTGGGGGAAATGGCAAGATTTTTATCAAGCTAATGTTTTAGGTACACAACATGTCCTTGATTTATGTCAAAAGTACCCAGTGGAACGTCTAGTCTTTGTTTCCTCACCGAGTATTTATGCCAAAGCTGAAAATCAAAATTTAGTAAGAGAAAATCAAGTGCCTGCTGAAAATCATTTATCCTACTATATTGAAAGTAAGATGATGGCAGAAAAAATGGTTATTCGTTCGTCTGTACCTTATGTGATTATTCGTCCTCGGGGTCTTTTTGGTGTGGGTGATACTAGTATCATTCCTCGATTGTTGGGAATTCATGATAAAATTGGTATTCCGCTGATACATCAAGGTCAGCATTTGGTTGATGTGACTTGTGTGGAGAATGTTGCTTATGCTATTAGATTAATGTTGGACAAAGAAGTAGCCTTAGGTCAGGTCTATAATATTACCAATGATGAGCCAATGACCTTTAAACATCTTCTTGACTTATTTTTCAAGGAAATGGCTATCCAAGGAAAATACATCTCAGTTCCTAAGTGGGTCATGGCCTGTGCAGCCCACACCATTGAAATGACATACAAACTCTTGCACATTTATAAGGAACCTAAATTAACAAAATATACTTATTATTTACTTACTTATAGTCAGACTTTGTCTGTTCAGAAAGCTAAGAGTGAGTTAGGCTATAAGCCCATTATGACAATAGAGGAGGGAATCCATCACTATGTCAAAAGTCAAAAAAATTGATTACTTTGCCTGTGGTTCCTGCAAAAATCAAGCTTCCTTGTTATTTAAATCTCAACCTAGGAAAACGATTATTTTTCCAGCTGGTGTTTTTCTCATTCATCATGAAAACTTAGGTTATATTCTTTATGATACAGGATACAGTTATGATGTTATGAAACCCACCCCAAGAAATATCGCCTATAGGCTGCCCAATCCTATTAGAATGACAGCCCAAGATACGATTGATGCCCAACTGCAGCAGATAGGTATTCCGGCATATGCTATTAAAACAGTTCTGGTATCTCACCTGCATCCAGATCATATTGGACGTTTGAAGGCTTTTCAACAAGCGACTTTCTATCTCACTGCGGATTGTTACAAGACTTATCAAAAGTCCAGTATGAGAGATCTGGTTTTCCGTGATTACTTCCCAGATGATTTTGATAAGCGATTGGTTATTTTAAAAATGACCCAGAAGTCAGAGGTTTTAGAAGAGCAAGCTTGCTATGATTTTGCTGAAGATGGAAGTATGATACTTTATTCCCTAGATGGACATGCGAGAGGACAAATGGGACTTCATATGCCAGAGAAAAATATTTTTCTAGCGGCTGATGTACTTTGGGGCATAGAATTTTTGGATAAAGCTCAAGATATGAAACGAATACCAAAACTGATTCAACAGGATTTTCAAGCCTATCTTGCTAGTGCAAAATTGATGAAGAATTTAATTGAAAAAGGAGTACGAGTTCTTTTCAGTCATGATCGCCAAGAACGTATCAGAGAGGTTTTGCATGAATAAATTCTTGTTTTTAAAAACATTCGTTCGCGTCAGGTGGCTGGAAAAATGGAATAACCGACAAAAAATAGAAAATCATCAGCAAATACTTCTAAAAAACTATAAAAAATATATGGAAGAACATTCCCCATATTTTGCTAATCATGGCTTTAATGAAGCGTTTCAGATGGATAAAAGATTTATGATGGAGCACTTTGATGAGCTTAATACAGTAGGTGTTCCGCAAGATAAAGCGCTAGCCTTGGCAAGAGAAAGTGAGCGCACACGTGATTTTTCTCCCACTTATCACGGTATTTCGATTGGGTTATCATCTGGAACTTCAGGGCACTATGGTATTTTTTTAACCAGCCCTTATGAACAGACTATTTGGGCAGCAACTATTCTGGCCAAAATGCTCCCCAAGAGGCATTTATTTGGGCATCGTATAGCCTTTTTCCTGCGTTCGGATAATAACTTGTACCAATCAGTTAATTCTCCAGTTTTACACTTGGATTATTATGATATGGAAAAAGAGATTACTGAGCATATTCATCACTTGAATCAGCAGCAGCCAACCATTTTAATTGCACCAGCTTCGGTACTGAGGCAGCTGGCGCAGTTATCTCAAGAAGGTTTGCTCCATGTCACTCCTAAGCGGATTATCTCTGTTGCAGAAATATTAGAAGATAGTGATCGAAGCTTTATTGAAGAGGCTTTTCATCAGCCCTTGCATCAAGTATATCAAGCAACTGAAGGTTTTTTAGGAGCAACTTGTCAAAAAGGTAAATTGCATCTTAATGAAGAGGGGTTAATCTTTGAAAAAGAATGGCTTGATAGCCAGCGATTTTATCCGGTTATTACGGATTTGAAACGACGTAGTCAGCCTTTCTATCGCTATCGGTTAAATGATATTTTACAGATAGACCCTGAAGGCTGCTCCTGTGGTTCTGCATGTTTGGTTATCAAGAAGATCGAAGGACGTTCAGATGATATTTTTCATTTGCTTGGTGCAGATGGTGTGACGAAATGGTTAATTTACCCTGATTTTATCCGCCGTTGCTTGTTGATGGTATCGAAAATAGGAGAGTATCAAGTCAAACAAACTCAGAGCTCTGTTTTAGAGATTGCTCTAACTGAACATGATAAAACGGTGGAGGATGAAATTAGAAGTAGTTTTCATCAATTGGAGAAAGAATTTGATTTGGCACCATTGCATATTCAATTTATTCCTTACCAACTGGAAAAGAGGAAAAAATTACGCAGAATTATTTGCCAATTGCCTGAAAAATAGGAGAGAAAAATGAGAAAATTACAAATTAAAGGATATGGAACGGCATTGCCAAAGTCTTATGTAGAATTTGGCGGTGAGCGACGTTATCGAGTAAGTGCAGATGAGACTCAGCTTCAACTGGCAGTTGAAGCCTGTCAAAAAGCCTTAGATAAGGCTGGAATTGTGATTCAAGATATTGACCTTTTAGTTTCAGCATCTGCTGTTGGAATTCAACCCATCCCTTGTACAGCAGCTTTAATCCATGAACAACTGGCTAAAGTAACTTCCATTCCAGCCATGGATATCAACACGACCTGTACTAGTTTTGTGACGGCCCTAGATGTGGTGTCGCATTTTATTGCTGCTGGGAGTTATCAGCGTGTGTTAGTTGTATCTAGCGAAATCGGTTCACGAGGTTTAAATCCAAATCAAAAAGAAAGCTATGAGTTATTCGGCGATGGGGCAGCAGCTTTTATTTTTGAAGCGACAGAACAAGAGAAAGGAGTTGTTGCCAGTAAGCAACAAACCTGGTCAGAAGGAGCTCATGATACCGAAATTCGTGGTGGCTTGACTGCCCTTCCTCCCTATGAATATAGTGAAAAACGAAAATCAGATTATCAATTTGATATGAAGGGAATCAAAATTTTAGGATTAACAGCTAAAAAATTACCCAGAATGCTGTCTGACTTCTTGGAAAGTCAGAATCTGTCAACCAAAGACATTGATTTTGTTATTCCACATCAGGCAAGTAAAGCTTTACCGCTTGTTATGAAAAAATTAAGCTTCAAAGAGGAGCAATATTTAAATATTGTTCCTAAGTATGGAAATATGGTTTCTGCCTCTATTCCTTTCGCCTTAGCTTATGCTATGGATAAAAACATTATTAAAGAAGGTCAATTGATTGGGTTGATGGGAACTGCTGCTGGTTTGACAACAAATTTGTTATTACTCAGATTATAATAATCGTTTATTCAGATTAACATTACAGAGTTTTGCAGATGTGAAAATGATTATTAGTTAAAATAGTTTATATACTTTATAATGAAAGATGTCCGACGGCAGCAAAGCTACCCACACAGAAAGCATCACAGAATTTACAGAAAACATTCTTAAAGATATTGAACGCAAGTCACGTCCAGAAGAATCCGTTGAATAAAGTAGCAGATATTGTGATGAAAAGCAGGGAGACGATAATTTTCCCTGCTTTTTCTAATAAGAGCTTTAGCCAAATCCCGTAGGGCTTGGCGGGAAACAGCCGCCAGTAATACCGAGCTGTTATACTCTTTTAGTTTATCTTTTATTACTTCGTTAGCTCACTTTGCCGTACTCCACAATACGGCCTGTACTGCTGTAACGCAAGGAGGCGAAAGCCATTACTTTTTCGCCAACAAAGCTAGTAAGGCAGTTAGGCAGTCCACTATAGTGGCTACCGTTAGTTTATGAACTGCTTTAGCAGTCATAAAGTTTGCTGAATTACCTTGTACTAAAAGCAACCTAAAAGACTATGCTTGGGAGTTGAACGGAAATCAAAAACAGTCCGGTGGACTGTTTCAGGTCAGCAACTAAAAACTAGGGCTTGCTGAGAAATCGAATTCTTTGAATGACCGATTTTTGTCCCTCTCTTTTTTGGTTTTTGAGAGTATAATGTAGAGTAAATCTACTATATTGTATAGCATAGGTTTGTACAGTGAACATGTAATGCGGTTATAATAATTGTAACTTTGAAAGTTGGTGATGTTATTGAATTCAGTGATGAAAAATACAGCAGCCTCAATAGGGGAAGCCTTAGCAGAAGGCGCTGTTATCGTTCCAAATATTATCTTTGCAGGACTCTTATATCAACATTATGGTTATTATCAATTTTTACTTCCTTTTGTCTTATTATACTCATTTGAAAAAGCGGGGGTCTTTGTTATACAGGGATTTGGCAGACTAAAAAATCCATACAAAGTTTTAAGATATAGCATCTTGCTAGCTATTTTGGGAACTTGTCTTTGTTTATTTGGTGATTTTTCTTTTGTATTTTGGGAAATAGGCGCTGTTCTAGTAGGACTTGGTTTAGCTAACTACAATGCGCTTTTTAAGACAATCAAAAGTATTTTAAAAGAAAAAAATGAATGGGTATATAAAGGGTCACTGATTAAAGCTTATTTCATTTTAGGGATTACCATTTTGCTATTTTTATCTTTTCGCCACACTTCAATAACCTTGGTCTTTGCTCTCTTTTTGCTACTTTTGGTCATTTCATATAGTTTTATCTATCAACTGGAACAAGAATCAAGATTTAATCAGCAAGCTCCTTTTGAAAGAAAGAGAGATTCTTGGCGGCATTTTATCCCAGCTATTTGTATGCTGCTTTTCTCATTTTTTACCAGATTGCTAAAACAGACAGCAAATACAGATTATGCTTTATATATTGGGCTTGCTCTCTGTTTATTTATTGTTGTTAGTCTCCTCTTTAGATCTTTGCATTTTTCTTTGCAAGCTCTATTTACCCTATGGTTTGGCGCTGCAAGAAATTTTTTAGTCATCTATAGTCTTATCTATTTCATAGCTATTGATAAACTTTACATGGTTGGGTTTGCTTATGCAATGCTTGTCCTAGGCTTAATGCTTTCGATGACAATAAGAAAGAAACTTCAACAGATTGTCGGTAAATCTTATTTTGTCATCACTTGTTTACTGGCTAGCATGGCAAGTTTTCTATTGCTTTTATCACCTGTAACCTACCTCCTAGGTATTCTGCTAAGTTCTACTTTTATTGCTAGCGGCAATCATTTCGTTCTGCAAAAATTCACAAAAGATGAACGATTGCCTTTTTTAGAAAGAAGAATTATCCGTTCCAAATTTTACGGACTGGGAGCTATTATGCAACAGGTTGTTTTGCTCTTAACTTTGATAGTTGTTTCTTGGAGTCAAAATCACAAGTCAGCCTTAAGTGCTTATGCTCTCTCAAGTAATAGCAAAAATATAGAAGGTGTTTTCTTTTATACAAGAATCATTTGCCTTGCTTTTATTGGAATTACTGCACTAGGTTTAGTTTTAATCAATAAAAGGAAGAAATTTTAACAGCTATGAAGCTTGTATAAAATTTGTGTATCAAACTAAGATGATGTAACTTTGCAAGGGAGTTAAACAGAAATCATCGTTGGGGATAAAGAAATGGCAGACGGCACCGTCAACGTCCGCCGCTACGGCAGTAAAGCTACCCACACAGAAAGCATCGCAGAATTTACAGAAAACATTCTAGCTGATATCGCCCGTAAATCAAAACCAGCTGATGCTGAATAGGTAAAAGAAGAAGTCCATGTGGCTTCTTTTTTGCTACGATTCTTAACAAAAAAATCTTATTTTGCCAGCGAAACTTGCTTGAAAGTGGGGTAAGAATTCCCTATAATGTAATCAATTTAAAAAAGGTAGGAAAAGTATGATAAGTGAAACGATTCTTCTATTGAGAAAAAAGTTAGGTTATTCTCAGGAAAAATTAGCTGAAAAGGTAGGCGTATCTCGTCAGACCCTTAGTAAATGGGAACTGGGGGAAAGCTTACCGGATATTGTCTCTTCAAACCATTTGGCAGAGATTTTTGGTATCAGCTTGGATGAGCTGGTTAACGGAGATGAATCTCCTTTTGCAGGCAAAGCCAAAGAGGGTAAATATATCTTTGGAACAGTAACGGTTGGTGAAAAAGGACAAATCGTCATTCCTGCACAGGCAAGGAAACTATTTGATATCAAAAAGGGCGATAACCTTATGGTTTTGGGGGATATCAATCAAGGCTTAGCCTTATTGGACAGCGATTTCTTTGTTCAAGCTTTTGAAGAAATGGGGATACTCAAATGAAAAAAATAACTGTTTTTGGGATTGGCTTTACCTTGTTAATGTTTTTTCTGAATCTGATTGGCTGCTATGATTTTGTCATGGTAATAACGCGCAATCAGGCTTATTTTGCGGAACATTATAGCCCAGCCATTGAGGCTTACTTTACCAACTATCCTCTCTTCTTTTTGATATTATGGATAAGCAATTTATTGGGTGGGATATTGACTCCGATGTTCTATCTTTTCAAAAAGAAATCAGCTTTTATTTTAGCTGGACTAGCCTTTTGGACAGATGCCATACTAATACTATTGACCAGTCTTTTTAGGAATCGTATTCAGCTTTTTGGTTGGCAATTCGTTTTTGATTTGCTCATTTTAGGATTGTTTGGCGTCTATTATATGTATTTGCGGAGCCTTGTGAAGGGGAATACTCTTTGAAAATCAAAATAAGACGTCGTTAACGTCGCCTTGCCTACTCTAGTGATACAAGTTAGGTTTGTCTCATTTCAGCCTTCAACTATTCACTGGATAATTGAAGTTGTCTGCGGCTCGTTGCGACGCGAGGAGGTAAAATCGATATTATTTCACCAACGAGCTAGTAAGGTCTTTAGCCAGCTCCATAGAGCTTGGCGTAGAAAATCCAGCGTTAGCGGATTTTCTTAAGACGTTGCCTAGTCTAGATTGATTTTCTTTGAGTATAAAGAAGAAATAAGCCCTTTCAGTCAGTTCCATTAAGCTATTTAAGCTTGTTCGACTATGTACTTGTAAGGATGCCTTGTTAAAACCAAATCAGTAACAATGGAATCACTGCTATCAAGAATCTGCTTCTGTCTTATTGCCTTTTTTGTTATAATATGGTGTTGAAAGGAGGGAGCCTATGTGGTCAATTTTAGGAAATTATTCATTTTCCCAAACAGGTCTGAACAAACGCTATCATCAAGCTAGACAGCTGCTTTTATGGGAAAGTGCAGGATGGACTAGGGAAGATGTAAAGCAAATAGCTAAAAGAGATTTACAGTTATCTGATTTTTGCATAGGCTCTCAGGTTTTTCATCTCTTATGGCGGGCTGCTTATGCGGCTAAAAAACCGCAAGAATTATTAACGATTGTCTTAGAGATGGCTGCTATGCCGGAAGAATTATCGGGTGATTTACAGGAAAATCAAAAATTAGTTGGTCGTTTTTCAAATGACTTGGCGCCAGACCATGCTTTTTGGCATGATTTTTCACTTCTGGTTCAAGAGGTTTTTCCAAAGGACGAACTCAGTGCTAAGACAAATTTTGCCAAACGCATTCACCAATTTCGTTATGTCATTTCCAGTCAGCAGGCGCAATATATCAGAAAGCATTTCAAAGAAAACGGAATGACGGATAAAGAAGCGCTAGCTATCTTTCTAAAAAGAAAACGATACAGCTTGATGGACAAGGGACGTCTGCATCAGAAGATTAAATACGAGGCAGATGAGGTTATTTATCCAGATGGTCAAATCAGTCTTAATCTGAAAGTACTGCTGCATCGTCATACGGAATTTATACTGGACAGCCAAGGAAATTTTCTGAATGAAGCAGATGCAGAAGTAATTCGTCAAAATGGCATTATCAATGGAGCCAGTTTTAATTACGGAACTTTTAAACGCCATGTTCAGCTGGATGTAGCTCCTGTAAAACCGCATGATCCCACCTTCAGAAGAAAATTAGCAAAATCTTTTCGAGCTCCCAATACGGTGAGAAAATTTTTCTTTAGGAGAACACCGCAGGATTTTGAAAGATCATTTTTTACCCCAAAGGGGCTTTATGCTCAAAATGGTCGTTCCTTAAATCGGCTGCTTAAAAAAGAAGCTAGAGAATTTCGGAAATTGGTTCGAAATTTTCCCAGCTAATTTACTTTTTTTCAGTCATTTTGTCTGTTCTTTTGCCCAAATAAAATAGAGAGAGCTGTCATAAGATGGCTCTTTTTGTTATGAAATCAAGATAGGCATATTTTATGGGAATTGTCAGTTTTTATGCTCATATTTGCCATAAAAATAATTTATAACTGGACATAAAAAAGATAGATTATGCAAGCTGTTACAGGCATGTTAAGATAACAAAAAAGAAATTGAGGTACTTACTATGTCTAAATTTACTATTCATACAATCGAATCTGCGCCAGAAGAGGTTAAGGGAGTTCTTGAAACTGTTAAGGAAGATAACGGTGGTTATATTCCCAATCTAATCGGGCTTTTGGCTAATGCACCAACAGCACTTGAGACCTACCGGACGGTTGGCGGTATTAACCGTCGCAACAGTTTAACGCCCACTGAACGCGAAGTTGTTCAGATTACGGCTGCGGTTACTAATGGCTGTGCTTTTTGTGTAGCTGGACACACCGCCTTTTCAATCAAGCAAATTCAAATGGCACCAGATCTGCTTGAAGCGCTTCGCAACAGTACACCGATTGATGATGATCCAAAGCTGGATACTTTGGCCAAATTTACCATTGCTGTTATTAATACTAAGGGCCGTGTTGGTGATGAAGCTTTCAATGATTTCCTTGAAGCAGGCTATACGCGTGAAAATGCTCTTGATGTTATTTTGGGAGTTAGTCTTGCAACGCTTTGTAACTATGCTAACAACATGGCTGACACACCAATCAATGAAGAATTGCAGCAGTACGCAAAATAGTTTGTTTGCTTTGCAAGTGTTTAGAGAAGCTGGCAAGAATTAAGAAAAGTCTCACAGAAAAAACAGGAGGAACTCTATGACCTATCTTTCAAAGGAATTTACAGATTGGCTTGACAGCAATGCGGAAGCGATTGACCAGAAATCAGGCGGCGCTGCAGATGAACTGTTGGAGCGTATTGCAGCAGAAGGTGTTTTCAAGATTGGTGTGCCGACAGAATTTGGAGGAGCTGGCGGCAGTCACACCGAAGCGATTGATGCGCTTACAGAATTAGGGGAGCATTCACTGGTTGCTGCTTTTATCGGTTGGGGGCATCGTACTTTTATCGAAAATATCTTGGAAGCTGACAACAGTTATCTGCGTGACAATTGGCTGCCAGAGCTTTTAACAGGACAGCTGGCAGCAGCTACCGGTTTGTCAAATGCCGTTAAATTTTTATCAAAAATTGAAGAGCTGAATGTTAAAATTATCGAAAAAGATGGCAAACATTATCTACGAGGTCGCTTACCTTGGATAACCAACGTTCGTTCAGATAACTTTGCTGTGCTTTTTGCTGCGGCATATGCCGATAAGAGTAAAGCACCAGTTATTTTAGCGGTACCTCAGTCAGCAGGTATCAAGCGATCAGACGATTTAGAGTTCATATCTCTTCAGGGAGCCAATACGGCTGCACTTACTTTTGATGATATTCCTTTGGATGACAATTGGATTCTCTCTGAAAATGCGCCCGATTTTATTGCGCAAACGCGCCCAGCTTTTTTGGGCTATCAATTTGGTTTGGCCTTTGGCCTAGCTCAGCGCTCTTTGAATGAAGTAGCAGCCACTTTATCAAGCAGCCGTTCGGTTTTAGCAGATGAATACGAAGCAGCTCGGGCAGGGCTTGACCGTATTAAAACGGAGCTTTATAAAGGATTAGAAGATTACGCTTATTTTATTGAGCATCCTAAAGAACTTTTCCAGCTTCGTATTGACATTGTGGATGTAGTTGCAGATAGTCTCCTGCTGGAATTGCAAGCAAGCGGTGGCAGAGGCTACTTTAAAAATTCGACATCAAGCTTTTCACGCCGTTGGAACGAAGGAGCTTTTCTGCCTATCGTGTCTCCAAGTGCAGTTCAGCTCCGCCATATTTTAGCATCAAGTTAAGGAAAGAGGAAGCCTATGATACCATTTTTAAACAGGCTTCCTTTTGCTGTGTCAGGTCTGGGACTTGCCTTAGTCGCATTGGGAAATCTCTTTAAACTGTTTTTAATACCGCTGACCTTCTTTTGCTATTTTTGGGGAAGTTTGGTTTTGCTCTTAGTTTTTCTGAAGCTTGTTTTGACTTGGTCCCAAGCAAGGTTGGAATTTCAGTCGCCAATAATTGCCTCTAGTTTTGCAGCCTTTCTCATGGGACTTCAGCTACTGACCGGTGTGTTTCCTTTTCACAAAGCAATTTGGAGCATCATTGCCCTGATTTTTATTTTTTATCTGATTTGGTTTAGTTATCGGTTTGTCCTCAAAAAGAATTTACGGTTGGTTTTTCCTAGCTGGGTCATTGTTTATATTGGAATTGCAACGATCAGTATATCAGGGGTAGCTTATAAAGAAATAGGCTTATCTTGGCTGATTTGGTCTGTTGCTTTCGTTTTTTATCTCCTTTTGCTGCCAGTCATTTTAGTGAGACTAAGACGTTATCCTTTGGAAAAAACACAAAGACCGCTTCTGGTCATTCTGGCAGCACCAACCTCACTTCTTTTAACGGCTTACCTAAACTTAGGCGGTAGGTCAGTTTGGTTTGCTGGCTTTCTTCTGTTTTTAGCGCAAGCCATTTACCTATGGGAACTTTATCAAGCGATTCGCATTCTTAGTCAGGGTTTCACCCCTCTTTGGTCAGCGCTCACTTTTCCGCTTGTTATTTCAGCCATGACTCTGAGATTAGGTGTTTTGAAGCTGGGATTACTTTTTGTTTTTCCGTTTTTGTCGCTTTTGGAAATGGTGCTGGCGCTCTTAGCTGTTAGTCTGGTCTTCTTTTTATACGCCCGATTTTTCTGGAGAAAAAGCTAAGCTGACACCTTTTATGAATAAGATAACAACAAAACTAGTTTGGTTTTCCAAACTAGTTTTATCTTATCCAATAGTAGACAAAAGGTTATCAGAGGTCGTACTTGGCAGAATGCGAACACGGTTAAGGGTTAGCAATCCATTGCTGGCACTGGCAATTCCTTCATTGGTCGTAAGTCCTAACTGATAGTACTGACTGGCAATGCTGGTTGTAGTATCGGTGTAGCGTCCAGATGGATAAGCGATTGTATTAACTTCGGTGTTTAGATTATTCTCCAAATAAGAGAGGGACTGGCTGAGTTCATCTTCCTGAGTTGTTTGGCTGCTGGCAGATAAATCAGGATGATTTACGGTATGGGATTCAAAGCTTATACCGTTTTTTTGCATTTCCAGCATTTGTTCAATTGTTAGATTGGCCTTTGACCCAGACGAAACAAATTCTGTGATAATGTTATTGGTAGCCTTAGCCTTGTATTTTTTTAGAATAGGGTAGGCCTGTGAGTAGAAATCTTCATCGCCATCATCAAAGGTAAGCCAGACGACTTTTTCAGCCGGCAGCGCATTTTCCGTCAAAGCTCGATAAGCTTCTTCAGGCGTTAGAAAATAATAACCAGCTTCAGACAATGCTTTGATATGGCTTTCAAAGACCTCAGGCGAAACAATCAGATTAGCATTGGCAGACTCAGAAGCATCCATATCATGGACAGCATGATACATGAGGATAGGAATTTTCACTTCCTCATCGTAGTGAGTCCAAGACGTGTCTTTTTTCTTTTGCCCGTTCTTTTTTTCGGTAGTTTTGCTGCTGGAAATAGCAGAGCTGCTGCTAGCAGAAGTGCTGGCAGCCGTATCAGCCGATTTTTGTTTGCCTCCCAATAGCAGAGCTAGAAAAATAAGTACAAGGATATTGGCTGCAATAAGAACCAAATTAATCAATAGCCGTCTTTTTTTTGTCTTAGTTTTGACAGATCTTGCTTTCATAGAACTCCCCTTCAATAAATATTTCTAATTGGTTACTATTGTAACAAAAAATAGCTGAAATTGTTACCGATTTCCTGTATATCCAGATGAAAATTTGATATAATGTTAGAAACGTTTACTTTCTAAGGAGAAGATATGTCTATTAAAATTGGTTTGCTTGGTTTTGGAACAGTAGCAAGCGGTATTCCCTTTTTGCTGTCAGAAAATAGTGAAAAAGTTGTGGCTGCCTCGCGTGATGAACTTGAAATTGCCAAAGTTCTCGTCAAAGATGATGAAGAAAAGAATCGTCTAATTGCAGCTGGCAATGACTATCATTTTGTCACAAATGTTGACGAGATTCTAAACGACACCGATATTCAAATCGTGGTTGAATTGATGGGACGTATTGAACCTGCTCGTACCTTTATCACCAAGGCGCTTGAGGCTGGTAAAAACGTGGTTTCAGCCAACAAAGATTTGATTGCAACTCATGGTAAGGAGCTCATTGCGCTGGCTCAGGAAAAAGGTGTGGCTTTTTATTATGAAGCTGCAGTTGCTGGCGGTATTCCAATTTTACGTACTTTAGCCAATTCATTGACTTCAGATAAGGTGACACGTATTCTTGGAGTACTCAATGGAACGTCAAATTTTATGATGACCAAGATGGTTGATGAAGGCTGGACCTATGAAGATGCTTTAAAAACTGCTCAAGAACTTGGCTATGCTGAAAGCGACCCAACCAATGATGTTGAAGGAATTGATGCGGCTTATAAAGCTGTTATTCTCAGTCAGTTTGGCTTTGGCATGACGATTGATTTTGAAACGGTTGAGCATAAGGGTATCACTACGATTACGCCTGATGATGTGGCTGTCGCTCAGGAATTGGGCTATGTTATTAAACTGGTTGGCGATGTTCGCGAAGTTGAATCAGGTGTTTCTGCCGAAGTATCACCGACCTTCTTACCAAAAGAGCATCCGCTTGCAAGTGTTAATGATGTCATGAATGCGGTCTTTGTAGAATCAATTGGTATTGGCGAGTCCATGTATTATGGACCAGGTGCCGGTCAAAAACCTACAGCGACCTCTGTTCTTGCTGATATTATCCGTATTTCTCGCCGTATCAAGGACGGCAATGTCGGTAAACCATTCAATGAATTTACCTTAGAAACAAGATTGGCCAACCCAGCAGACATTAAGGCAAAATATTACTTTGCTATTAATGTTCCTGATAAAAAAGGTCAAATTCTCCGCCTAGCAGATATTTTCAATGCTGAAGATGTTTCTTTTGAGCAAGTACTCCAGCAAAAGGCTAATGGTACAAGTGCGCGTGTTGTCATCATCACACACGAACTCAGCAAGACTCAGTTGGAAGCTGTTAATACCCAATTAGAAGCTCAGTCAGACTTTGACGTGGTAAATATTCTTAAAGTCTTGGGTGACTAAAGCTGTCACTCTACCTCTTTTGATCTTATCTAAGCCTGATAGATGTATCAGCCAATTATAAGATTAAGGTCATGATAACTAATTTGCTACTTGGCAGCGTTAAAAAGAAAGGAGTGGATGGCAGCTTTTCTTGGCCGTCCAGATAGATTCATATGTCTTTGCGAATTACTGTCCCTGCAACATCTGCCAATATTGGACCAGGATTTGATTCTGTCGGTGTTGCCCTTTCAAAATATCTAACCATTGAAGTGTTAGAACCAGCGGACTCTTGGTTTGTTCAGCATGACTTAGGTGAGGATATTCCGACTGATGAAGAAAATCTGCTTATTTCAACAGCTTTGGCGGTCAAGTCCGATTTGTCTCCTCATAAATTGGTGATGAAAAGTGATATTCCGCTGGCTCGTGGTTTAGGCTCTTCGTCGTCTGTCATTGTGGCAGGTATTGAACTGGCTAATCAGCTGGGCGGCCTTAATCTGTCAGATGATGATAAATTAGCTGTTGCAACGGAAATTGAAGGTCATCCTGATAATGTAGCACCAGCTATTTTTGGCAACCTAGTTGTAGCTTCTTATGTGGATGATAAGGTCAATAGTATTGTGACAGATTTTCCGGATTGCGGATTTGTTGCCTTTATTCCTAATTATGAACTTAAGACCTCTGATTCTCGAGGAGTGCTACCCTCTGAGCTCCCTTATAAAGAAGCTGTCGCAGCCTCATCTATCGCCAATGTGGCAATCGCTGCGCTATTTTCAGGTGATCTTAAAAAAGCGGGCAAAGCTATTCAAAGCGACCTTTTTCATGAGCGTTACCGTCAGAGCCTAGTCAAGGAATTTGAAGCAGTTAGGGCTGTGGGTGTCAATAACGGTGCCTATGCCACTTATCTGTCAGGCGCTGGCCCGACAGTTATGGTACTGACTCCTCATCATCAAGCAGCCAAAATCAAATCAGATATAGATGCCCTCGGTTTAGACGGCGAGAGTTTTATTCTGTCAGTAGATACTCAGGGTGTGCATCTTGACTAGAACTAAAAAAGGCCTCCTATTTGCATTAGGGGCCTATCTTTCTTGGGCTTTTATCTCCATTTACTGGAAAGCGCTGTCTGGCGTCAATTCCTACAATTCTTTTTCTTACCGTATTCTTTTCACTTTTATTACCATGTTCATTTACATGTTAATATCAAAAAGAAAAGCCGTCTATCAGGCAGAATTGAGGATGCTTTGGGAGGATAAAAAAGCCTCTTGTCATATGATTTTAGCCAGTCTTTTTATTGCAGTCAACTGGCTGTCTTACATCTACGGTGTCGGTCATGGTCAAGCTACCGAAGCCAGTCTGGGATATTATATTATGCCGCTGGTTTCTGTGTTACTGTCAGTTTTAGTTCTTAAAGAAAGGCTGAGCAGATTGACTAAACTTTCGGTCTTTCTAGCTTGTGCTGGCGTAGCAGTTTTAGTTTTGCTGACGGCCAAAGTGCCTTTAATTAGCCTTATTTTAGCAGTCTCTTTTGCGGTTTATGGCCTAATCAAAAAGAATGTCCAATTATCCAGTGATGTGGCTATGCTGGTGGAAGCAGGTGTCATTGCTCCGTTTGCCCTAATTTACCTGTTTTTCTTCTCTGGTGAAAGCTTTTTAAGTTACACAGGCATTGAAATGTTTTTGCTTGTTATATCAGGGGTGGTGACAGCAATTCCGCTTTTGCTCTTTGCTGAAGGGGTTAAGCGTGCTCCTCTTAATCAAGTTGGTTTCATCCAATATATCAACCCAACCATCCAGCTTTTTATTGCTATTTTACTCTTTGGGGAAGGTATTACCAGCGGTGAACTTTACGGTTTTGTTCTTATCTGGTTGGCGGTAGCTGTTTTTATCGTGGATCAACTTTATCAATCCGCAAGTTCTAATTTCCAGATGTTGGATCTGAAACAGTCTGCTGCGTTTGGAACAAAATCTTAATATAAAAAGCTTGGAAGAAAAATCATTCCAAGCTTTTTTGAGTTTACGATTACTAATAAATTATTTATCTAGCCATTCTTCTGAAATTTGTTTCATGATAGCTTCCTGTGAGACAACGCCAAATCCCAGCATGTAGGTAGAATAATCAGCGTAGATGACTTTGTCATTTTTGACAGCTTTTAATCTAAAACACGGACAGGTTTATGATAAAGGGACTCCCAGCCAAGTCTTTACAGATAACATGCTGGCGCAGGTCTTTGGGATTTGTGCAACAATCTGTCCCATTAAAAATAGTAGACAAGTCCTGTGTTATGATTTTAGAAAGAATGAGGCTGAGATAAAAGTCTCTAGGACTGTCATATAAATAGCCGTAACAGTTTGACGCAGTGGTTGGGAGAAAGACTTGTTGGCTAGGCCAACTTAGTCTTACCCCTGCATAGTTCATTAGGTGCTTTTGATACTTGCTTCGCAAGTCCTGTTTCCCACCTCAAACAACTCTCAATTGTTTGAGCAATAAACTCTGCTGGTTGGATAGCCTTATCTCTTGCTAGACAAGATACAAAGAGCGTTTACGAGCAAAGGCAAAATAGAAGTTTTGACGAAGAGTCACAAGACTCTAGGAGAAACTATCTTTTTGACCCAGCTCGTAGCCGTGTTCAATTATTAAGATGCAAAGAGCGTTTACGAGCAAAGTCAAAATAGGAGTTTTGACGAAGAGTCACAAGACTCTAGGAAAAACTATCTTTTTGACCCAGCTCGTAGCTCGTGTTCAATTACGCAAGTGATAGCTCCAACAGTTTGGGGAACTATTGGAGCTTATCTAATCCCATGAACCTTAGTTCATATCAATTCCTAATCAACTTGTTCGGAGGTGGGTTAAAAAGGTCTGGGGAACCTTTTAATCGGGAAATAAAACTTGCGAAGCAAGTGTCAAAAAACAGTCCAGCGGACTGTTTCAGGTTAGCAACTAAAAACTAGGGAATGCTGAGAAATCGATTTCAACGAAATCCCGATTCGCTTTTTTGTTTTTAAGCTCATGAAGAAAACATCCACTGGATATTTTCTTTGTCCCCCTCCCGTTCTTTTTTTTGAAGAAATCGGTCTCAAGCCGGATTTCAAGCAATTTCAGCCCTAAGACTGAGGCGAAACGGCATTTATTCTGATAAAGTAGAAAGTAACCTAGATGGGAGAGAAAATCAACTGATGCCCCATATGGCTAGGCAAACCGCTGTAAATTCTTTACAGCTAAATCATTTTGTGTTATATTTGTAATACAAAGGTAAAAGGAGAAGCAAATTGAAAAAAGTACTTCTGGGATTGTTGTCGTTATTTGGTATTTTAGGTATTTTATTTAGCCTATTCACCTTTAAGACAGGCCGTCTTTTCAAAAGAAGATAAAGGAGAAGCGCATGAAAGTTAAACAAATTAGCCAAAAAAGGGTTATTCAATTAATAGCTTTGCTGGGGCTTATCTTTTCTATTTGGCTTTTGATTTACTTCAAGCTGCATCCCAACTTGTTGGCAGTAGGTGGAACTTTCCAGATTAATTTGGTCAAGATGGGGATTTGGGCACCTATTCTCTTTATCCTGCTGCAAATGATTCAAGTAATTTATCCGATTATTCCCGGCGGTATGACCAGTGTTATTGGCCATATCATCTTTGGACCATTGGTAGGATTTATTTACAATTTCACGGGCATTTTTCTTGGCTCATTAGCAGCTTTTGGCTTGGCTAGACGTTACGGCAAAAGCTTTGCAGGAGCTTTCGTTAGCGAAACGACCTACCAGAAGTATACGGGTTATTTGGAAAAAAATGATGGCAAGTTTTTCGCAAGACTCTTAGGTGCGGCTTTTGTTTTGCCAGGTTTTCCGGATGATTTTCTTTGCATGGTAGCCGGCATGTCCAAGATGAGCTGGCAGCGGTTTATTCTCATTTTTCTGATTACAAAACCGGCAACGCTTTATCTTTACACCCTGATTTCCTACAAGGGACTTAATTGGGTGCTGGCTTTATTTTAACAGGACTTAAAAGTTAGAAGCTTGCTTCTGGCTTTTTTGTTTTTTGAAAAATAGCTGTGCTTTGTCAGCTAGAAAAAAACAATTTTTTGTTTTAGCTTTGCTTTTTTCAGAAAAAAGAGTAAACTATAAGTGAAAACGATTACAAAAACGGGAGGAAAACCCTTATGACTAAAGAATTTCAAGCTTTCAAAGATACACTGAGCAATAACAGCCTCAAAGCGATTTATGAAGAAAGTAAATTAGAAATCCAAGATGATCAGTTAGAAGGCACGGAAGCCTTTTCAACGGCTCTGGCGACTCAGATGGCTATTAATCTGCTGGAAACTTATCATAACTGGCTGGAAGAGAAAAATAGAGACAAGTAAGCAAGTGCCTATCGTTTTGCACAGCAGTCTGCAAAGACAGCTTGTGAAGCTGAGGCCATAGGCTTGCAGAGGGTGAAATCCAGCTGAAAGGCATTAGGCATATTGCTTTTTCAGCCAAGTTTTGCTACAATTATGCTATTCAGAGGTATTTTGAGAACAGTCTTTTACAGAAAGCGGTGATGCTGAGAAATCCGCAAAGACTGCAAAAGAGTTGCTGATGTCAAAACTGAAGAAAAAAGCAGCGGGTGATGACCCGAACTTGGGTGGTACCGCGGATTATAAATCATGAATTTCGTCCCTGTCGATTGGCAGGGGCGGTTTTTTGTTGAAGGAAGAAGCAGTTATGGAAACTTTCGCAGCATTTTTAGAGCGGATTAATCAATTTGAGCAGGCAGCATTAGCTTTGCCAGAAGCGGACTTTTTACCTGGTGTTTCTGTAGCAGCAAAAGTCCATCCAGACAATCGTTTTCGTGATTTTTATGGCGATACCGTTGTCTTTGACTTAGCAGAAGCGGATAAGACATGGCTAGCAACTCTTGTCCAAAAGCTCTATGATGAACTGCCTGCCTGTTTTGCCGAGGCCCTTCCTGTCTCCAGCTACCACATGACCCTGCATGACTTGTCAAGTGGATCGCGCCTGAGTAGCTTAATGGCTGAGCTGGAAACCAATCGCCAGAAGCTGAGAAAGCAATTGGCAGATTGGTCTTCATTTTCTCCAAAAATCATGATGAGAAGCCATTTTATCTTTAATATGGTGGATACGAGCTTAGTTATGGGCTTGGTTCCAGACAGAGAGGTAGACTATGACAATTTGATGATTTTGTACAGGCTGGTTGATGACGTGATGCCTTTGCCTTATCCTTTTACGCCGCATATTACTCTAGCCTACTATAATGCCAATGGTTTTTCGGCTGAACACGTGAGAAAGCTGAAAAAGCTTGTTGCAGAGCTAAACAACATGCAGCATGACTTTATTTTGGACAGTGAGAAACTTTACTACCAAACCTTTAGGAGCATGAAAGATTATCAGAGTGTTTTTGCTTTGATGGGAGAGGAGTAAAAAATGAAAATCCCTTTGAAACTTTATTATCCCCTAAATACCTTAAAGCCTGTTGCGGAGAATATCTGGATTGCAGATGGAGATATTGTGGAGATGAGTGCAGGAATAGCTAAGATTCCTTTCTCCACCCGTATGACAGTTGTACGCTTATCAGATGGCAGGCTCTGGTGTCATTCCCCCATTAAGCCATATGCAGAGCTTTTTCAGGCTTTGGATCAACTGGGAGAAATCAGCTATCTGATCGGTCCCAACAAGATTCATTATGCCTATATTGAAGCTTGGACAAGGCGCTATCCCGAGGCTGAGGTCTGGCTGGCGCCGGGGATTGCTGAGCGTGCCCAGTCTCAGAAAATCCCTTTGCCGGCAGGGCAGGAATTGGCAGACCAAGTACCTGTAGCTTGGTCATCTGATCTGGAGCAGCATCTTTTTAAAGGCAGTCGTTTTATGAAGGAAGCTGTCTTTTTCCATAAACCAAGCCAGACGCTTATCTTGACTGATATGATTGAAAATATCGAAACGAAGCAGATGAAAGCTCACCAGAGGCTTCTCTATAAAATCGGAAACAATGCTTATCCTAACGGCAGGACACCGCGTGATTTGCGCCTAACCTTTGCGGGGCATAAAAAAGAAGCGCAGACCAGTTTACAAGTTCTGAAAAACTGGGCTCCTAAAAATATCATCCTAGCTCATGGCCGCTGTCATTTTAGCAATGGACAGGAAGCACTGGAGAAAGCTTTTGAGTGGGTGAAATAGCATACTGAGAAAGGATAGATCTTATGGCTAAAAAGAAGAATCGAAAAAAAGAATTGAAAAAACAGCAAAAGCAAGAAAATAAGATTATTGATTTCATGGCGTTTTTAGAAAATGACAAGGAAAGGAATGATTTCAAAGCTTTCCAAGATTTTGAACGGTCAGAAGAAGAGTTAAAAGAACTTTTTGAAGAATTTGAGCGGACGGGTGACCTTGAAATTTTAGAACAGCTAACTTCTGTTTTAAATTTTGAAGATGTGGAAATGGACGAAGCCGATGAGCTCTTTTACCAAGCAATGGAAGAGGAAGATGAAGAGGTTCAGCTCCGTTTGCTTACCGACTTATTAGCAGCTTATCCTGACCATTTTGAAGCGAACTTCCAATCCTTAATCTTAAGAAGTACAGAGTTTTCAGCTGACTATTTAAAAGAGCTGCAGGATTTTTATCAAGTTGCTTTGGCAGAGTGGAAGAAAGCTGATTATGAATCTTGGTATAGTTTGGAAGCGCGCAGCCCTTTGACCGTTATCACTTTTGTGACAGAGACTTACCTGCAGGAAGGGCTGATTGGTCTGGCAGGACAGGTGGTAGATTTTGTACGCTCTAAAATTGCTGTTGATGACAGATTTCCACCTGGATTTATCCATCTGATGATGAGTGTTTACAATGCCCTCTATCAAGAAGAGGAAATTGAAGACTTTTATGAAGAGCAGCTAGCCCAAGATTGGCAAGATGACGGTGTCCTTGTGCACCTGATTATAGCTAAGTTGCTAAACGGGGACATTGAGGCGGCTAGCGCCTTGTTTGC
Source organism: Streptococcus dentiloxodontae (assembly GCF_053206925.1). Lineage (NCBI taxonomy): Bacteria > Bacillati > Bacillota > Bacilli > Lactobacillales > Streptococcaceae > Streptococcus > Streptococcus dentiloxodontae. Next base: position 22,740 of record NZ_JBRUHR010000009.1, read on the forward strand.
TGATTTAGCTGAAATCAATTTGGAAGTCGTGGAGACTTTCGATAGTCAATACTGGGTTCACCTATTGTCATTATCAGAGAAAGTTGATGCTTATCGTCCTTATTCTGCGATGTCTTTACGAGTTGCTTTGTACCCTTTACGAACTTTTTTGGAAACCAAACCATTTATTATCCAGCAGATGATGACTTTAGCTGAAGATTATCAGGACAGTTTACCTGATACTCCGCGAAAACGGATGGCGTTTTTGGACTCTGCCTGTATGAAAGGCATTCAGATAGATAAAGGGCGTAGCCTCTGTGATGCCGGCATTCTGAGTCAAGAGGACTTAGAAAAGCACACCGAAAAAGAAATCTTAGCCATTTCAGGCATTGGCCCAGCAACCGTCAAAAAGTTTAAGGAAAATGGTGTGAGGTTTAAAAAATAATCAAGTGATGGATGAACGGAGTAAAGAAAATGAATGAAATCTCTAATTTTGTCCTTTATACTACGCCAAATGGTGAGGTACATCTGGATATCCTTTTACAGGATGAGAATCTCTGGCTGACGCAAAAAGGGATTGCTAAGTTGTTTGGTGTTACCAAATCAACGGTAAGTGAGCATTTAGCTAACATTTATAATGATGGTGAATTGGAAAAAATGGCAACTGTTCGGAAATTCCGAACAGTTCAAAAAGAGGGCAGCAGAGCGGTTCAGCGTGAACTAGAGTACTATAATCTTGACGCTATTATCTCAGTTGGTTATCGTGTTAACTCAACCAAGGCAACACAATTTCGGATTTGGGCGACTAATACCTTAAAAGAATTCATCATCAAAGGATTCGTGCTTGATGATGAGCGGCTCAAGCAGGGACAGACAGTCTTTGGACAGGATTATTTCCGTGAACTCTTAGAACGTATCCGATCCATCCGTGCCAGTGAGCGCCGTATTTATCAGCAGGTAACCGATATTTTTGCGGAATGCGCCATTGACTACGATAGAAATTCAGAGATTACTAAGAACTTCTATGCCATGGTTCAGAATAAGTTTCATTTTGCCATTACAGGCAATACTGCCGCAGAGATTATCTATCATAAGGCGGATGCTGAAAAAGAACAGATGGGACTGACCACTTGGAAGAATGCACCAGATGGTCGTGTGCTGAAATCGGATGTGACGGTGGCTAAAAATTATCTGCAAGAGGACGAAATTCGCCAACTGGAACGAACTGTGACCTCTTATTTTGACTATATTGAAGGCTTGATTGAACGCCGAAATACTTTTACCATGCAGGCCTTGGCCGAAAGCATTGATCGCTTCCTATCTTTCAATGAATACCAAATTTTAGAAGGTAAGGGCAAAATTTCCAAAAAACAGGCAGATGAAAAAGCCAGTCAAGAATATGAGAAATTCAACCGCACCCAGAAAATCGTGTCCGATTTTGATAAGCTGGTAGCTAAAATGAAAGATGGCAATGACAGATGAATATATATGCTTTACTATCAGCTGTGCAGATTTGGCTGATGCTTGCTGAGAAGTGAGTGAGGGGAAGAGTTTAAAGAATTGAAATTATTTGAAGAAATTATCAAGGAGTATAATAATGGGTACATTGAATGATTTTAAATTAGTAAATAATATTTCAAAAAAATATTTTGAACAGTTAAAATTGAATATAGACATATCGGATATTGAAAAATCAAGATTAGGATTTTATATGTTTGTGTTATCTTGTGTAACTGATATTACTGATATTGAAGATTTGAAAGAACTTGTGATTGATACAGATTTTCAAAGAAAAGTTTTTGGTAGAACAAATAATGATTTGGGAATTGATGCTGTATATATCGATGAAGATAAACATGAAATTAAACTTTTCAATTTTAAATATAGAGAAAACTATAAAGCTGATAAAACACAAGCATTAAATACAGTTAGTGATAGTACAAAATTTTTAAATTCTATTTCAAGTGGTAATTTAGAAGGTTTAGATGAACTGACTAAAGAAGTAGTAAATTCAATTATTGAAAGATATAACTCTAACGAAATTTGGACAACTCAGCTATATTTGATTTCTAACGAGAACCAGAGGTTAAACTTAAATATTAATGAGGTCCAGTCTTTTATAAGTACTAATAGCGTAGATATTGTTCCTATATGTTTAGATGATATTATTGAATTCATCTCAGATAAACCTGATGATAGAACTGCAACATTTGTTATTGATTCTGATTCGGTAATGATTTTCAAAGATGATCCTATGTCTTCATCACAATCTTATCTGGTAAAACTGCCATTGATTACCTTAATTAGATTGACTTGTAAAAATGAGGAACTACGAAATAAATATGCTATTGAAGATTATACAGAGTTAGAGAGTCAAAGCCTTGATGTTGCTTTATTATATGATAATGTCAGAGGGTATTTGGGTAACACAAAATTTAATAAAAATATTCTCAATTCACTTGATGAAGAACCTAATCGATTCTTTATGTATAACAACGGTATAACAATAACGACCAACAAAATACAAGTCCAGAAGATCAATGCAAACCATAAATTAAGGTGTACTTTGGAGGGATTTCAAATTGTAAACGGAGGACAAACTCTTCGTACCATATATAAATATAAAGAAGCTGGTTTTGATGAAGAAAAGCTTTCAAATGCTGAAATACTGGTTAGGATTTTTCAAACAGAAAATGATAGTGCTTTGACTAATAATATTGCAGAGTTTACAAATAGTCAAAATGCAATTTCTGCAGTTGATCTAAAATCAATAAGTAATATTCAGATAAAAATTGAGGAATACTTTAGGGAGAATGGAATTTCCTATATACGGAAAACAGATAAGAGCAGTAAGGTATCAAATGAATCAGTTACTATGGAAGTCATGGCTCAATTAATTTATTCAAAAATGGGTTATCCTGAGGTTGTAACAAATCAAAAATCTGCATTATTTAACAGATATTATGATGAAATCTTTAATGATCAACTAGATTTTGATGAGCTGATTGCTTTATTTAGAACCTACAAAAAAATTGAAATAGAATATAAAGAATCTACAAAACAGATGCGTTTCTATATTATTTGGATGATGTTAGATAAAGGTATGGATATAAGTACCTCAATAGAAAAACTCGAAAAAGCGTTGTCAACGTATAAAAAAGATGAAAATTTATCAAATGCTCGTAAGATAATTCAAAAACCCTTTAAAATTCATCTTGAAAATATTTTACAATTTAACAGGGAGATACAAAAATGACACAACTATCACCAAAATACAATCCAGCTGAGGTTGAGGCTGGGCGTTATCAGAAATGGCTTGAGGAGGATGTTTTCAAGCCTTCAGGCGACAAGAAAGCTAAGCCTTATTCTATTGTGATTCCACCGCCAAATGTCACTGGGAAACTCCACTTGGGTCACGCTTGGGACACGACGCTTCAAGATATTATCATCCGTCAAAAACGCATGCAGGGCTTTGATACCCTCTGGCTGCCTGGTATGGACCATGCGGGGATTGCGACGCAGGCTAAAGTAGAAGCCCGCTTGGCTGAAGATGGCATTTCCCGCTATGATCTGGGTCGTGAAAAATTCCTTGATAAGGTCTGGGAATGGAAGGACGAATATGCGACAACCATCAAGGAACAATGGGGCAAGATGGGGATTTCCGTCGATTATTCGCGGGAACGTTTTACCCTTGATGAAGGCTTGTCAAAAGCGGTCCGCAAGGTTTTCGTAGAGCTTTATAAAAAGGGCTGGATTTACCGCGGCGAATTTATCATCAACTGGGATCCGAAAGCTCGCACAGCTTTGTCCGACATTGAAGTCATCCACAAGGACGTGGAAGGTGCTTTCTATCACATGAACTATATGCTGGAAGATGGTTCACGCGCTTTGGAAGTTGCGACTACGCGTCCAGAGACCATGTTTGGGGATACGGCTGTCGCTGTCAATCCAAACGATGACCGCTACAAAGACCTGATCGGCAAAAATGTTATCCTGCCAATCGTTAACAAACCAATCCCAATCGTAGCCGACGAACATGCCGATCCAGAATTCGGAACGGGTGTCGTTAAAATCACACCTGCCCATGATCCTAACGACTTTCTTGTCGGTCAACGCCATGACCTGCCGCAAGTCAATGTCATGAACGACGACGGAACTATGAATGAACTGGCTGGTGAATTTGCTGGCATGGATCGTTTCGAGGCTCGCAAGGCGACGGTTGCTAAATTAGAGGAAATCGGCGCTCTTGTCAATATTGAAAAAATGGTTCACTCGGTCGGTCACTCAGAACGGACTGGTGTTATGGTTGAACCTCGCTTGTCCACCCAATGGTTCGTTAAGATGGATGAGTTGGCTAAAAATGCCATTGCCAACCAAGATACCGATGACAAAGTGGACTTTTACCCACCGCGTTTCAATGATACCTTCCTCCAATGGATGGAAAACGTCCACGACTGGGTTATCTCTCGTCAGCTCTGGTGGGGGCATCAAATCCCTGCTTGGTACAATGCGGACGGTGACATGTATGTCGGCGAAGAAGCTCCTGAGGGTGATGGCTGGAAGCAGGACGAAGATGTGCTTGACACTTGGTTCAGCTCTGCCCTTTGGCCATTTTCAACCATGGGCTGGCCTGACACGGACTCAGAAGACTTCAAACGTTACTTCCCAACCTCAACCCTTGTGACGGGTTACGATATCATCTTCTTCTGGGTATCTCGTATGATTTTCCAATCCTTGGAATTCACTGGCCATCGCCCCTTCAAGAATGTCCTTATCCACGGTCTCATTCGTGACGAACAAGGTCGTAAGATGTCCAAATCCCTAGGCAACGGGATTGATCCTATGGATGTTGTTGACAAATACGGTGCTGATGCTTTGCGCTGGTTCCTCTCAAACGGTTCTGCACCGGGTCAAGACGTGCGTTTCAGCTATGAAAAGATGGACGCTGCTTGGAACTTCATCAACAAGATTTGGAACATTTCCCGCTATATCCTCATGAACAATGAAGGCCTTACCCTCGACCAAGCAACAGCCAATGTGGACAAGGTTGTTAATAGCACAGCTGGTAACGTCACTGACCGCTGGATTCTTCATAATCTCAATGAAACCATTGCCAAGGTCACTGAAAACTTTGACAAGTTCGAGTTTGGTGTGGCTGGTCATATCCTCTATAACTTTATCTGGGATGAATTTGCCGACTGGTATGTCGAGTTGACCAAGGAAGTTCTCTACAGCGACAACGAAGACGAAAAAGTCATCACGCGCTCTGTCCTTCTCTACACTTTGGACAAAATTCTGCGTCTCCTCCACCCCATCATGCCTTTCGTGACAGAAGAAATCTTCGGGCAAATCTCTGAAGGTTCTATCGTGACAGCAGCTTATCCAGTCGTTAATCCTGCTTTTGAAAATGCCGTTGCGCATTCTGGCGTGGAAAGCCTCAAAGACCTGATTCGTGCGGTTCGTAATGCGCGTGCAGAAGTCAACGTTGCCCCATCCAAGCCTATTACCATCTTGGTGAAGACAACAGATGCTGAATTAGAAAGCTTCTTCAAGGCCAATACCAACTACATCAAACGCTTCACCAATCCAGAACACTTGGAAATCAGCTCAGCTATTGCTGCCCCAGAACTAGCTATGTCAAGCGTCATCACGGGCGCAGAAATCTTCCTGCCGCTGGCTGACCTGCTCAATGTCGAAGAAGAATTAGCCCGCCTCAACAAAGAACTCGCCAAATGGCAGAAAGAACTGGACATGGTTGCCAAGAAGCTCAGCAACGAAAAATTCGTCGCCAACGCCAAACCAGAAATCGTCCAAAAAGAACGCAACAAACAAGCCGACTACCAAGCTAAATACGACGCAACAGTAGCAAGGATTGAAGAGATGGAGAAGTTGGCCTAGTGGTCTAAAATCACTTGATACAGCGTTAGCTCGTCTTGCCGTACCATCAGTACAGCATGCAACTTTGCAGCCTTGCCTCAAGCTGATTTTAGCCCTACTAGATATCAGAAAACACGGTGGAATGCCGTGTTTTTTGTGGTATAATCGCATAGTAAGTATTGATTAAGGAGATGTATAGTGAGGATTTCAGATTTTATTTATGTATTGAAATTTTTTGGTGAACGGATTGAGAAACGACCTAAAATAATTGGTTTTGATATGATTAATTTGAGAAACGAGACAATCAATAGTTTGTATGAGGAAGAAACATCAGAAGTGTATTGTCACAAAAAGTTAGTCATAATTTAATAGTTGAAAATCCTTCTAAACTTTTATAGAATCTGCCAACTATTTCCTTGTGGTCGAATCCTTGAAAGAAGTCGCTTTAATCGTCGGTCAAAACAATTAATTTGGCTAGTGCAACTGATTCGCCAAGCTATGAACAAGCAACTATCACCTGATACTATCGTCATCATGGATAGTTTCCCTTTAAGACTTTGTCAGCCTGTTCGCAACTATAGAGCAAGTATTTTTGAAGGGCTGGCAGACATTGGTTACAATGCGTCTAAACACTTATGGTTCTATGGTTTCAAAGTTCACATGCTAGTCACCTTATCTGGCTATATTTTGAACTATGTTGTCACGTCAGCTTCTGTTCATGATATTAAAGTGGTTGATGACTTATTGGAAAACTGCCAACAATCTGTGATTTTAGCAGACTTGGGCTACCTCAGTTGGGAGCTGAAAGATAGCTTGGAACGAAGAGGGTATCACTACAGTTGAGGATTGAACAAATCCTATTGACTTATAATATGAGCTATTTTGAGTTTAACTAGCACCACGGGTATCTTATGAACTTAAATTAATTTGTAATGTTGCATAGTAAAAAGAAATAACGAGGTTAAGTGATATGGCTGAACCAAAGACGAAACGATTACTTTATTTTATGTCTGAACTGGAAAAGGGAAATCGGATAAACAAGGATGAGTATCTGTCTAAGTTTGATGTTAGCGATAGGACAATGAAAGAAGACATCAGTGAACTGAAAGCAAATTTAAAAGAATTGCGCCCTAATATGCAAGTCAAATTTTCACGAAAATATGCTTGCTATTACGCAAACTATGAACAAGGATATGGAAATTTAAAATACAATCAAGCAGTTATTCTATCAAAAATTTTATTGGAGAGCAGAGCATTGCGAAAAGATGAAGTCTCTGAAATTATTAATATTTTTGTTGAACGTGCAGTTGATGATAAAGAGCGTACAAGAATTAAGAAATTAACTCAGTTTGAACTTAACAGTTATCAGGAATTAAAGTTTTATCAAGAATCTAATCAGTCTATTTTGCCGACTATTTCCGCTATTTTTGATGCGATTGTTGATCAACGTCCGCTAGCTTTTAGTTATGCAAAGCCATCTAGCAAGGTTGAAGAGTATATTGTTTTGCCGATTTCTGTTATTTTTGATAGTCATTATTTTTACTGTATTTCTTACAAATTAGATGAAAATTTTAAGAGTCAATACAAACTCCAAGAATTAAGATATTTTCGAGTAGATAGATTTAAAACCATTCACAAATCTATTCTAAATTCCGCTTTTTCACTAACCAAAGAGGAGCAAAAACAACTTATTAAGGATGAACAAGTTCGATACCAGACATTCTCAATGCTTTCTGATCAAAAGTGGGTGAAGATTCAGTTTAAGTATACTGGCAAATTTAGAGACATACTAGAAGCAGATATTCCAAAATTGAAAATTATTAATGAGCTGGAAGAAGCTATAATCTATGAGATTGAAACACTGAGTTTGCTTGGTTTCCAGAAATATATTCAACGTTTTGACGGAGATTTTGTATTTCTGAATATAAAAAACATAAAAAATAACTATGATTAATACAAAAAATCTCTTATAAAATTTAACTACAAGTACATGTTTTATGTACTTGTAGTTATTTTTTTAATAAGAATAAGTATGTATAGCACCTAATTTAAATTAAAATGTCAAAAAAATGTTTATTTAATGATTTTTTCTGATATACTTTAAGTATAAAAGTAACTGAACATACATTAGTAATTTTGATATTGTTTATTTGAAATATCTATTTGTTCGTATAAATGATTTGTGAGGTGAATGAATGATTTTAGCACATTATGAACATGAAACAGATAAGAAACAGTCATTAGAGGAACATTCCTTTAATGTAGCCAACAAGGCAAGGGAGGATGCTGCCCCTATCGGACAAGGAGATATTCTATTTCTATTAGGACTTTATCATGATTTGGGGAAAGCTGATAAGAAGTTTCAAGATAAATTAACCAAGAATCCTGCTATGCACGTTGATCATTCCTATGCCGGTGCTAAGTATTTGTTTGAGAAAATCAAAATATGCCTTTCGGCAAAGGATGTTGATAAAGCAGCGCGTTTACATTTCAACGATATTGTTGCTTATGTTATTGCTGCTCATCATGGAATGTTTGATATTTATTATTATGACGAAGAAGCGGACCAATATAATTATAATAAACTTAGAAATCGCATTGCTAAGCAGATGTCAGATTATCATTTCGATAGTGAAGTAAAACATTATGCTGCCTTTTTAGAATCGAAATTGCAAGATTATGGCTATCAGCATTTAGATGATTTGATTTTAAAAGCCTTTAAAAATTATCAACAGGCTATGGCAAATTTGGACTATCGGGATAGCAGTGAGGAAGCTTATTATCAATCATGCCTTGTGCGATTGTATCTATCATTGCTAAAGAATGCTGATATTTTGGATACAATCAACGCTTATGGTCTAATTGTTAATCCATTAAAACAGGAAGAAAGAATAAAACTAAACGAGTCATATCTTGAAGCTATCGAGAAAAAGTATCGTAGTTTTGCCCATCCAACGACTAAACTCAACATCATTCGGACACAAATTAGTGCGCGCGTCCAAAACAGAGGGGAAAATGATTCGACTGGGATATATCGATTAGACCTGCCAACTGGTGCTGGTAAGACGAATCTCAGTATGCGATACGCCTTTCATCAATTAGTCGACCAAAATAAATCAAGATTTTTCTACATTACACCATTTTTATCCGTTTTAGAACAGAATGCTGCTGAAATTAGAAAAATAACGGGTGATGCAGGCGTATTAGAACACCATTCGAATGTTATCAGACAAACCGATGATAATGACGAAAAAGAAACGTTGATGTCTGACTACCTGATTGACAGTTGGGATAGTCAGATTGTCTTGACATCAATGGTGCAATTTTTTCAAACTTTATTCAAAACAAAATCCTCTAATATTAGACGTTTCTCAAGTCTTATTGACAGTGTCTTGATCCTGGATGAAGTTCAGTCTTTACCGATTGAAGTGATGACTTTGTTTAATTTAACCATGAATTTTTTAAATAAAGTGATGAATACAACCATTATTCTATGTACGGCTACACAGCCAGTCTATGATTCTGCTGCTATTGAACATAGAATTTCTTATGGCGGTAAAAATGATGAATCTGCTGACATTGTTGATTTAAAGCATGATGAGAAAGAAGTCTTTTCAAGAACAGAGCTGAGAAAATTCGATGAAGATAATCAAAACTCGAAGCTTTCAGATTTGGTAGATTTTGTTTTGAAAAATGATGAATCAACCCTTGCAATTTTCAATACCAAAAAGACAGTTGATACATTCTATACTCTGCTTGAAGATCGGACAGACAGACCAATCTATCAGCTTTCAACCAATATGTGTGCACAGCATAGACTAGATATTATTTCAGAAATTAAACAGCAATTAAAAGATGATATTCCCATTATTTGTATCAGTACCCAGTTAATCGAAGCGGGAGTTGATGTTGATTTTAATCGTGTCATTCGTTCCTATGCAGGAATTGACTCAATTGTGCAAGCTAGTGGGCGTTGCAATCGTGAGGGTAAGTGTGATAAAGGTCAAGTCACCTTAGTTAATGTGACAAGTGAAGAAGAAAATATCTCTCAACTTAAAGAGATAAAGGCTAAGAAGGATGCAACAGAACATATTATACATAAGATTTCATCGCCCATAGACACTTCTCTTTTAAATCGTGATTTCTTTGAGTATTATTATGCTAATAACTCTGGTTTAATGGACTATCCTTTGGAACATGATGGCGAATCAGTTTATGATTATTTAAGTGTTAATGAGCATCAAAAGAGACCAAAGTTTTTTGGAAAACTAAAACAAGCTTTTAAGACTGCTGGTTTGAAGATGAATCTGATAAATAATGAAACCATTGGTGTGTTCGTTCCTTACGGAGATGCTGCAGAAAAATTATTGATTTTAGAAGAATTATGCGAATCTGATTATCCGTCTGTTGAAGGCTATCAAGCCATAAAAGGACTTTTAAAGGAATTGCAGCCTTATACGGTAAATGTTCGTGAGCATGATCAAATACTTGAAGCGACAAAATCTTATCTTCATGGGCAAATTTGTATTTTGTCTGATGGTTATTATGATGAGAAAAAGGGTATCACCTTGGAAACGGGCGGTTTCCTTATGTAGCTTCAAATGAAAACAGGCCAACGAAAGTTAGTAGAGAACTTCGTTGACCTGTCATTCAGCTTAAATAATCACTAAATATAATTTCAATTTATGTATTACCGTGATAGAAGGAGGTTTGACCTTGTATAGATCGAGAAATTTTTATGTTAGAATCCGAGGCGATCTGGGATTATTTACAAACCCAGCTACTAAAGGCGGCAGTGAAAGGAGTTCTTACTCGGTACCCACAAGACAGGCCTTGAACGGAATAATTGATAGCATCTATTATAAACCTACATTTACGAATGTTGTCACTGAAGTAAAGGTTGTCAATCAAATTCAAACAGAGTTGCATGGTGTTCGTGCGCTGTTGCACGATTACAGTGCTGATTTGAGCTACGTGTCCTATTTGAGCGATGTCGACTACCTTGTCAAATTTCATTTTATTTGGAATGAAAATCGCGAAGATTTAATTCAGGATAGACTGCCTAATAAGCACGAAGCCATTATGGAACGCTCTATTCGAAAGGGTGGGCGTCGGGATGTTTTTATTGGCACGAGAGAATGCTTGGGTCTGGTTGATGAAATCAGTCAAGAAGAGTATGAAACAATCCCTTCTTATTATGATGGTGTCACTATTGATTTAGGGATTATGTTCCATTCTTTTGCCTACCCGACAGATAAAACAAGGCCGCTGAAATCTTATTTCACCAAAACAGTAATGGAAAATGGTGTCATTAAATTTAAGTCTCAGTCTGAGTGTGAGATTGAAAATACTTTGTCTAGTTACGCATTTAAAGCACCTGGACAGATTAGATCAGTTGATGACGAGTATAAAGAATACGAAGCTATAGAGAAAGGGGAAAGCTAATGGATTTTTTTACTTCTCTCTTAAAAGCTTATGAAAAAGCAGAGGAAACGGGTTTAGTTGATCAACAAAAAGGCGATAGTGAGGCTGTTTTGCTGCCGATTTATCATACCAGTTTGAAGTCAAATGGGAAAAATATTATTTCAGTCAAATTGGATCAGGATGGCAGTTTTTATAAGGCAGAATTCATGGCTAATAATCAAACGATTATTTTTCCTGTGACTGCGGATTCTGTTGCGAGATCGGGCAGCACCCCTGCACCGCACCCTCTTGTTGACAAGTTTTCTTATTATATTTCAGAGGTGAGCCAATCACAATATAATGATTTTCATAAACAATTGGCTAATTGGATTACTTATTGTGAGGAAGGTGAAGTCAAGGATTTTTTAACAAAGATTCAGCATTTTATTCTCCAACCAGATTTTCTAAGTAGCATTCTTCACTCTTTATATGGTGAGCATTACCAAAGAGAAAGTTTGAAAGTCACCTATTCGGACTCTGATGGAAAAGCTAAGACTGTTGATTTATCAGCTTATTTTTTAGAATTTTCAATTGTACAATTTCAGGGTTTTAAAGATGAATCAGTAACCACTTATCAAGCATTACATCAAGCCTTTATTTCTTTTATAACAGCTAATCGAGATAATTTGGGAATTTGTAATATTAGCGGACGAACGGAGCAAATTACCAATAAACATCGGGGACTGATGGGGAATGCTAAAATTATTTCGGTTAGTAATAAAGGAGAAGCCTATAAAGGACGCTTCAAGGAGCGGGAAGATGTTTTTAGTGTTGGCTATGAAACCTCTGAAAAAATTCATTTAATGATTAAGTATCTGCTGGAAAATAAAAACAGCAGTACTTGGCTGGGTTCGTCACAATATCTCATCAATTGGTTTAGTGACGATTTAGCAAATGAAAGTCAATTGGATATTGTGAAGCCGGTGTTTGATGATTTATTTGAAGATGATGAAGGCGAGGAAGACAGTCTGTTTTCCATCAAACCGAATGAAGAAAATAGGCAACTAGGATCTTCATTTATCAAGGGGCGAAAATTGTTTAGCAGTGATGCAACCTACTATGTTGCCATACTGAACAAAACAAGCAATGGTCGAATTGCGTTAAAATACTTCCGCCAGCTTCAAGCTTCTCAGTTATTGAAAAATTTGGAAACCTGGCAGGAAAATTACTCTTGGGAAGCAAGAAGAAAAGAAGGTAATTATAAATTAAAAACACCAACTTTTAATGAAATAATCAGCGCTGCCTATGGCGTTGACAGAGAGCGTTATTTAGAATTGGATAATGATAGTTTCCGCAGTGATCAGTATCAGCAATTAGTCACTGCTTTGATTGATGGAAAACCAGCGCCGTCTTCAATTGTTAAAAAATTAGAGAATAATATCAAACAGAGACAAAAATATCCAAAACATTGGTATCAAGTACAACAAGTTAGTCTTGGAATGTTACATAAACAAAATGGAAGGGAGTTTACACCGATGTTAGACCATGAAGAAACAGATCGTTCTTATTTATTCGGACGATTGCTTGCCATTTATGAATTGATTGAGGCGCAGCGCTATGCCTTAGATGGCGGCAGCCAAGAACGCATCACGAATGCAGAACGTTATTGGACCGCCTACACAGGTCAACCAGCAAAGATGATGAATCATTTAGAAAATAAGGTTAAACCTTATGAAGAAACTTTAAAACTAAATAAACCGGGTATCTGGCATAAGCTAGAAAAAGAAAGAGCGGAAATTATTCAGCTTTTAACTCCGTTGTATGCTAATAAGGAGTTTACACAGCCCTTAGACTATAAATTTATTTTTGGCTACTACGCTGAAAAACAATTTTATTACACTAAACAAACTAAAGAAAATGAGGAATAAGATATGCTAGAACATAAGATTGATTTTATGGTGACCGTTGAAGTGAGAGAAGCTAACGCAAATGGAGACCCCTTATCAGGAAATATGCCCAGAACGGATGCGAAAGGTCATGGCTTGATGAGCGATGTCTCTATTAAGCGCAAAATTAGAAACCGTATGCAGGATATGGGGCAGTCTACTTTTGTACAAGCAGGAGATCGTATTGAAGATGAGTTCAAATCTTTAGAAAAACGCTTTTCAAACCAATTTACGGCTAAAACTCCTGACAGTGAAGTTGAAGAAAGGGCTAATCAATTATGGTTAGATGTCCGTTCCTTTGGTCAAGTCTTCACTTACTTAAAAAAATCAATAGGTGTACGTGGTCCAGTTTCTATTAGTATGGCAAAATCTTTAGAGCCAATCGTGATTTCTAGTTTACAGATTACTCGCAGCACCAACGGTATGGAAGCTAAAAATGAAAGCGGCCGTTCATCTGACACCATGGGAACAAAGCATTTTGTAGATTACGGTGTCTATATCATCAAAGGTTCTATTAACCCGAATTTTGCTGAAAAAACTGGCTTCTCTGATGAAGATGCCGAAGTAATTAAGGAAGCTCTCCTGAGTCTTTTTGAAAACGATGCGTCATCCGCTCGTCCTGAAGGGTCTATGCGTGTCCGGGAAGTCTTCTGGTTTACCCATGCCAGCAAATTAGGCAATGTGTCCAGTGCGCGTGTCTTTGACTTGTTAGAATTTGACAAAGAAAAGCAAGACAAAGACAGTTATGAAGATTATGCCATTCATCTTAATAAAGAAACATTGGCAGATTATGAAGCAAAAGGATTGAAAGTTGACATCTTAGAAGGACTCTGATATGGTTTATTCAGAAGATGACTATCTTATGTTATCGGGCATTCAGCATTTCCAATTTTGCAGGAGGCAGTGGGGCTTGATTCACATTGAGCAGCAATGGGCGGATAATGAAGCAACTGCCCATGGTCAAATTCTGCATCAGAAGGCGGATAATCCTTATATTAAGGAAAAACGCAAAGATGTCATTATTTCCAGAGCTATGCATGTTTCATCAAAAACGCTTGGTCTCTATGGAATTCTTGATGTTGTGGAATTTCATAAAGATAAAAACGGGGTTGCTTTGAAAGGCAAGCGCGGAAAGTGGCTGCCAACGATTGTCGAGTATAAGCGTGGAAAACCGAAAAGAGATAACCGTGATATTGTGCAGTTGGCAGCACAGACCATTTGTCTTGAGGAAACACTGGGATGTCCTATTGAGACTGGGTGTCTTTATTACCATAGTGTGAATCAAAAGAAGGTTATTGAAATTACTGAGGCATTGCGCCAAGAAGTTTTTGATTTAGCTGGACAAATGCATTATTATTATGATAATAAAATCATTGATAAGGCAGAATATTTTAAAAACTGTCCGCTGTGTTCGTTAGTGGATATCTGTAAACCACGTCTAAGTAAGAAATCACGAAATGTTGCCAATTATATCAAACAGTCTCTGGTGAGTGAGGAGAGTTTATGAAAAAATTGCTGAATACGTTATATTTGACGCAGGATAACTTTTATTTGACACGTGAGCGGGATAATATTGTCATTAAGCAGGAAGGAAAAGCTGTTCATCGTTTTCCCTATCGCATTATTGATGGTATCGTTTGCTTTTCATACTTAGGGGCCTCACCATCTTTGATTGAACTTTGTGCTAAAAATCAGATTAATCTCTCTTTTCATACTCCCCAAGGTCGTTTTTGCGGCCGCTTTGTTGGCCCCGCTAATGGGAATGTCCTGCTGAGGCGAGCGCATTACCGTTTGGCTGATGACAACCAGTCTGCAGAGTACGCTAAACGTTTCATTCTTGCTAAAGTGTCGAATGCAAGAAAATACCTCCTGCGTTTCAAACGAGATCACAGAGACAAAATTAATACTCAACTTTTTGAGGAAATTAATACGGAGCTTGTTCGGGCATTAGAAATGATTCAAACTGCACCCGATAAAGAAACCCTGTTAGGGATCGAAGGACAGGCCGCAAATCACTATTTCCGCGCCTTCAATGATTTGGTTTTGACAGATAAAGAAACCTTTCGGTTTAACGGTAGGACACGCAGGCCTCCCTTGGACTGTGTCAACGCTCTCCTGTCATTTGGCTATAGTTTGTTGACCTATGAGTGCCAGTCTGCTTTGGAGGCGGTTGGATTAGACAGCTATGTTGGTTTTTATCATACTGACAGACCAGGTCGGGCGAGTTTGGCCTTGGACTTAGTGGAAGAATTTCGATCCTATATTGTCGATCGCTTTGTTTTTTCTCTGATTAACAAGAGACAGCTGACTAGGAAGGATTTTGATATTAAGGAAAATGGCAGTGTGATTTTAAAGGATAAGGGAAGAAGTACCTTCATTGAAGCTTGGCAGAAGCGTAAGCATACAGAAGCTGAACATCCTTTCACTAAGGAAAAAGTCAAACTGATGTTGCTGCCTTATGTCCAAGCTCAGCTATTGGCCAAAGCGATTCGTGGAGAACTGGAATCCTATCCGCCGTTTTTAATCTAGGAGTCAATTTATGATGGTTTTAGTAACTTATGATGTCAATACGGAAACTGCCGCAGGCAGGAGACGTTTAAGGCATGTTGCAAAACTTTGTGTTGACTACGGTCAACGCGTGCAAAATTCAGTCTTTGAATGCTCGGTAACGCCGGCTGAATTTGTTGAAGTTAAAGCACAGCTGCTGCAAATTATTGATCAGGAGTCTGACAGTATCCGCTTTTATATGTTAGGAAAGCATTGGCAAAACAGGATAGAGACGATTGGCCGTGACGATAGTTATGATCCTGATGTGGGGGTTTTACTCTTATAATTTACACGTGCGAACCTAGGTTGCACATCAAAACCTAGAACATTCGCGCACAAAAACAGAAATATCGTGGCAAAAATTCAGTCTCTATTGAGTCAATTGATTTAATAAATTCTCGGCTTTAGCCACAAACGGTGCAACCACGCGCCGTCGCACCCTACACGGGTGCGTGGATTGAAATACTATCAACATCAACACCTGACAACTATAGCGGCGTCGCACCCTACACGGGTGCGTGGATTGAAATAACAAGCGTGTTACCCAAGCGTCAGCCAACGATGTCGCACCCTACACGGGTGCGTGGATTGAAATTCAAATCAATCTACAGCAATGGTCTTGCAAACGGTCGCACCCTACACGGGTGCGTGGATTGAAATTTTTCTCGACCATGCTTTAGCTGTACAGCACTCTGTCGCACCCTACACGGGTGCGTGGATTGAAATTGGAATGATAGTTCTTTCAGCATACCTGTCAAAGTCGCACCCTACACGGGTGCGTGGATTGAAATTTGATTATGACTCTTACAAAAAATATCATTATACAGTCGCACCCTACACGGGTGCGTGGATTGAAATACTATTGATTGCTATGCTGATGGTGGAATGACTGTCGCACCCTACACGGGTGCGTGGATTGAAATAGTACCTCTTGACGCTGTCTGTTTTCGACCATGGTCGCACCCTACACGGGTGCGTGGATTGAAATAAACAAAGGAATTAGAGCAAGCACAAAAATAAAAGGTCGCACCCTACACGGGTGCGTGGATTGAAATATCAATAAAAATATTATATTTGATGAGTCTATTTTAAGTCGCACCCTACACGGGTGCGTGGATTGAAATAGGGACTGCCAACAAGTTTTGACAACGCTGAAAGCGTCGCACCCTACACGGGTGCGTGGATTGAAATACAGAGAAATTTTACTCAACGACAAAATCCGCGGTCGCACCCTACACGGGTGCGTGGATTGAAATACAGGCTTTGACATTCATTGGGCTTAACTCAACAGTCGCACCCTACACGGGTGCGTGGATTGAAATATTATGTCTAAAGAATACAGGAAATTTAATATAACCGTCGCACCCTACACGGGTGCGTGGATTGAAATTTAAGATTCAGGACAAAAGCTATCGTTCCCAACATTGTCGCACCCTACACGGGTGCGTGGATTGAAATTTGTACCTCTACCATTTTGTCAGGCGAAATAAAAGTCGCACCCTACACGGGTGCGTGGATTGAAATTTCTAAGTATTGAGTGCTTAAAACCCCTGCTTCGTCGCACCCTACACGGGTGCGTGGATTGAAATAGTTCGAAGGACAAGAGTTTGAGGGCTGTTTAGGTCGCACCCTACACGGGTGCGTGGATTGAAATACAGAGAAATTTTACTCAACGACAAAATCCGCGGTCGCACCCTACACGGGTGCGTGGATTGAAATACAGGCTTTGACATTCATTGGGCTTAACTCAACAGTCGCACCCTACACGGGTGCGTGGATTGAAATATTATGTCTAAAGAATACAGGAAATTTAATATAACCGTCGCACCCTACACGGGTGCGTGGATTGAAATAATAATGCAAAGCTCAGTTTCCTGTTCATTGTAAGTCGCACCCTACACGGGTGCGTGGATTGAAATTTAAGATTCAGGACAAAAGCTATCGTTCCCAACATTGTCGCACCCTACACGGGTGCGTGGATTGAAATTTGTACCTCTACCATTTTGTCAGGCGAAATAAAAGTCGCACCCTACACGGGTGCGTGGATTGAAATTTCTAAGTATTGAGTGCTTAAAACCCCTGCTTCGTCGCACCCTACACGGGTGCGTGGATTGAAATAGTTCGAAGGACAAGAGTTTGAGGGCTGTTTAGGTCGCACCCTACACGGGTGCGTGGATTGAAATAGTTGAAGAACTTTGAGTAGTATCAGCATTTTGGTCGCACCCTACACGGGTGCGTGGATTGAAATATTGCACTGGTCTGTAGATGTCTTACTTGGCAAGTGTCGCACCCTACACGGGTGCGTGGATTGAAATCATCTTGACGTTTGTTAGGCGTTCCACCCATAGGTCGCACCCTACACGGGTGCGTGGATTGAAATTAGTTCATATTTCCACCAGCCCCATCCATTTTCGTCGCACCCTACACGGGTGCGTGGATTGAAATTATTAAATGAATTAAAAAAAGAAGAACGGCTAGGTCGCACCCTACACGGGTGCGTGGATTGAAATGGATTTATAGTGAATCGAATTTTTTGGAAGATGTTGTCGCACCCTACACGGGTGCGTGGATTGAAATTTTTTTCCATTAGGTAATTCTACTTTGCAAAAGAGTCGCACCCTACACGGGTGCGTGGATTGAAATATACCTGTATGGATTACAGCTAGACTCACCACCGTCGCACCCTACACGGGTGCGTGGATTGAAATAATCAAACATTTAGACCTTACTATCACAAGCCTAGCGAAGTCGCACCCTACACGGGTGCGTGGATTGAAATAAACATTACTTGCGTAAACACGGTCCAAATGCTTACGTCGCACCCTACACGGGTGCGTGGATTGAAATTTTGAGTTTTCAGATATTGCACATTTTGCCATTCGTCGCACCCTACACGGGTGCGTGGATTGAAATATAATCCGATTTGTTAAACCGCAAAATACCGTCTGTCGCACCCTACACGGGTGCGTGGATTGAAATAAGTGTAAGTTTGAACTTGTCCCAAGACTTATAGTCGCACCCTACACGGGTGCGTGGATTGAAATTTTAAAGGGTAATGAAGTATCAATTAATGAATGGGTCGCACCCTACACGGGTGCGTGGATTGAAATAGTCAACATCAAGCGGACGTGCTTTGTTGAAAGGTCGCACCCTACACGGGTGCGTGGATTGAAATACGACTACATTCGCGCGTTGGCTAAAGTTAAGCAGTCGCACCCTACACGGGTGCGTGGATTGAAATTTTTTTGATAACTTTAGTATAGCATTTTTTTCGGTCGCACCCTACACGGGTGCGTGGATTGAAATACTAAAGCAAAAATGCCTGCGTTGAAAGGATTTGTCGCACCCTACACGGGTGCGTGGATTGAAATCCAGACGATACAGTAGTCAGCATCGACGGGACGGCGTCGCACCCTACACGGGTGCGTGGATTGAAATATGCTGGGATGGATCAAAACGAGAATGGATAGACTGTCGCACCCTACACGGGTGCGTGGATTGAAATTACCTTCCTAAAGTTGAGTACAATCAGACGACTGTCGCACCCTACACGGGTGCGTGGATTGAAATACAGGGTCGAAGAGCGCGCAGAAGTGCAATTCTTTGTCGCACCCTACACGGGTGCGTGGATTGAAATTTTTTTTTGTGGTGTTTAGTGTAGTACTCATTTTGTCGCACCCTACACGGGTGCGTGGATTGAAATAACAGTAGTATTTACAGCTTTACCGTTCACTGAATGTCGCACCCTACACGGGTGCGTGGATTGAAATTTGGAAAACGTAAGCTCCCTTACAGCTATCGTGAGTCGCACCCTACACGGGTGCGTGGATTGAAATACCACCTTGTCTATTAAATTCTGGATAGATATGTCGCACCCTACACGGGTGCGTGGATTGAAATTCATTAGTCCAGATAGTCTGCCTGGAGAAAAAATGTTGCACCCTACACGGGTGCGTGGATTGAAATTGAAGCGTTGTTAACTGTCGTTTTTAAGCTGAAGTCAACGACGTATAGTTTTGATTTTCAAGGAGTATTAGCACATGTTCGTTTTCGTATAGGGTCTTACTATATCATTGCAAAGGTTGATGAGAATTTTGTGATTCTAAATGTTCATGTAGCAACGTGTTCAGATGTTTATAAGTTTAAAGGCAACGGGTGAAAAACAATCTTCTCTAAGCAAGTCTAACGGCAAGGTTGGGCTTGTTTTTGATATAATGAACAGAGATAGATAATCAAAAGTTTAAGGGAGAAAGAGTTTTGCAGGGAGTTGAGGAAAACATGGAAAAAGCTTCATTTGTCGAGAAGCACTTGTCTAGCTTCATTTCGGCTATTATGACAGTTTTGCTTTATCTTATCTGTGGAGCCATTTTTCGCCATCAGATTGCTGGTATTCTGACTGTTTTGAGAGATTCTATAAATACTCCTGGTTATTTCACATGGAGTAGCTTGCTGTTAGTTTTTGTATCGCTGACTATGCTGTTGTGTTTGCCGGGTGGTTTTATCTATTTTATCCTCACTATTTTTGTCCAACCTCATTTGTATTCTAATGGATTCTATGAAATTGTGGACACCAAAAAAGTTTCAGCTACTGTGCTTAAAAAGAAGGCGGATACGTATGGAGACACTGTCTCTACAACGGATTATTGGTTAGTGGTTAAGGTTGATGGGAAACAGCAGAAGCTTCTCTGTCCTTTTAAGGATTATGGCCATTACCATATTGGAGACGAAATCCTCCTTACTCGTCAGCAAGTGAATCATCAAGATAAATTTGTTCAATACGTGTACAAACTGTGATTTCCCTTTTAGGGTAGCTTTGAAACACCCCAGTTAGAAGACTAAAATTCCTTTTCCCTTGAATACAGGAGCAAGCTTTAATCAGAAACTTTTCAACTCTCCAGTTGTCTTTCTTTAGATTTTGGAATACAATAATAGCGATAAACCACAAGGGAGATGTTTGCATGAAAGTCTATGACTATGAATACGGAGCAAATAAATCATTGGTGAAATTGGCGGTTGGTGTTGCTTTAATAGTGACGGGTCTTTGTCTTTTTATATTGACTGCAACGGTTCTAGATGTCACTTTGAAATTAGGTGGAGAACATCATTCGTCATTTGACTATTTTTTCTTTATCTTCCTTGGTGTGATCGTTTGGGTATTTCCCGCTTATGTGTGGTATAAGTATCGCTTGACAAAGGATAATCCTGAGCCGCAAGTGAGAGTGGTAATGGAGCTGTTGCCAGATCGCCTGTTGGTTTATTCAAGGAAGACGGAGAAACTCAAAAAAGAGATTTTCTATTCGGACTTAGAGAGCTTTCATTTTAATTACAATGTTAGTAGCGGGGGAGATTATTATGGTCCAAACCGATATTATCGCTTTAAATATCAGACGAAATCCGAAACCTTTACTCTTCCTACCTTAGACTGGTCGAAGTCTTATTGGGCAGAGGAAAAGGGACAAAAGGTTAAAGGCTACGCTTTGGCTCAAACGATTCTTGATTTTGTTCATGAAAAGATGGGAATGACCTTTGATTATCCGACGATTGACTGGGCTCAGGTTAGTCAGCTGAAGGTGAAAATTAGTAAGGAGAGCCTAGTCCGGCAACTGACAGATTCTGTGACCAAGTTGTTTCATCAAGGGGAAAGTGTTCGCACGGAGGTCTATGCCGTCATCACCTCAGATGGGATTGAGGAAGCTGATGTGATGACGCAGAGAATGGAGCATTATGTGCCTGGTGAGATAAAAAATTTGACTGTTGACTGGGGAGAAGCTGTCTTTGATGATGATAACCTTGAAGGCGACCATCTCTTACCTCGTATTTCTTTTCTCTATGACAATGCTACTAAGGAGCTGAATGTAGAGGCAAACATGTATTTTGAACTGGATGATGGGACTCGCTTTATCCCACAAACCAATGCGCAGCTAGCTGACTTTAGAAAAGGCATTTTTAAGTTGCTGGGTGTGGAAAATAGTGCTGATGTGTTAACGAGTGAGGAAGAAAGATGAAAAAGACACCTTTTATTGAAAAACACACAGCGAGTTTTCTTGCTGCTGTTGTAACCGTTTTGTGCTATTTGATCGTCTTCCTTATTTTTCGCAAGGGGATCAGTGAGATGGCGCATCTCTGGCTGGATGAACTGGTACAGTCAGATTGGGGCACCAGATTCTTGCTGTGTTTTCTACTTGTTCTGATAGTGTTCTTAATCTGTATACCAGGGCTTATTGTCTATGCGATAGCAGATCTGTGTCTAACGGGCTATCTGAAATCAAAACATTTTTACAGTTCCACATTTTTCAGAAAAGCAAGTTATCGGATGGCGGATGATGAGAAAGTTTCTGCCATTGTCCTCAAAAAGTTAAAGAAAAGAACGGACTATTCTGAATATAGTCATTACTATCCATATCTTTCTTATGAGTTCGTGGTCAAGGTAGACGGAAAGAAGCAAAGGGTTTCCTGTACCTTGGACGATTATCAGAACTATCAGGTGGGAGATGAAATCACGTTAACGCGCTTCACTGTTGTCCGTGATGGTAAGATTGATGGTTACGCATACAAACGCTGGTGATTTTTTAGATAGCATTTAGAAAATATGCTAAAGTTTCCGAGATGCTTTGATTTTGGACAATGTCAAAATCTTCCAGAAACAGTCTGAATTTTCAACAACATTCTTTGAACATCTCCTGCTTGGCGGTCAGAATGAGTTATCTAATGCGGGTTTATATGAAAGACTAGGTTGGGCTAAGCAGTAGTACCTATATCAATAATGGACAAGCTAATACCTAAGGCCAGAAAAGGGTTCTGACTGCAATAGACTGTTAGTGTATGTGGCCGTCACTTTGTGGCGGCTTTTAATATTTTGGCTCTTTGTCAACTGTAGTAGGCTGACTTATCTTAACACATGTTCGCTTTCGTGTAGGACTTTACCGTATCATTGTTCAGGTTGATGATGAGAATTTTGTCAGTATGGCTATTTATGCAGCAAAACGTTCAGATGTTTGTAAGTTTAAGGGGAAGAACTGAAAAACAACCCCAGCCGCCTAGTATTTTTGATATAATAGAGGTAATTACGGAGAAAGGTTTTATAAAAATAATGTTTTTAAGGCGACGTGTATTCATCGGAGAGTATAGAGGTCAAGCGGTCTATTATGACCAGAAAACGGGAGCAGCTTTATCTGCACCAAAAAGTACCCTTCTTAATACAGAAGGGGCTAAAAAGACTAACGATTATATTCCTCTCATTGTTGTTTTGCTTATCGGCGGTGGTCCTGGGGTGTTTGCCTTCTTCAGCTTGCCCAGTATTGGTGTTTATAATTGGCAGAGCCTTTCTTATATTTTACTGCTTTGGCTGGCAGAATTTATTGTGCTGACAGCAATCTTGGAAATTGGACTTTATAAAAATGTCCGTCAGGCACAGCCAACGAGCAAAAGAGTGTTTTGGGAGGCAGCTTGTGGTAATTTGATGGTTAGTCGAGATAGTCATTTTGATCCAGCCAAGGGGTCAACTGCCCTATATCGCATAGTCAGAGGAATTATGGTTGGCTGTTGTTTTTACTCACTTTATTTGGTTTACCATTACGCGCAGCAATTTGGTCAGCCAATTAAGCTGAGCTATGATTTGTGGATTATGGGACTGATATGGTTTGTAACTTTCTTGCTCTATAATCAAAACAATCCTGTGCGCTTTATGAAGATTATGCGCTTATACAGTGAAGATAAAGTCATCTTTAAAAATGAAGAAAGCAATGAAAATGTCAGATAAGATTTTTCCTTAAAGTCCGTGCAAATCTGAAAATGAGTTTAGCTACTTGGATGATGGTGGATAACTTACAAACTCTCACAATAAAATGATGAAGTGTTAGCGTTAAATATCTGGTATGTTATGTTTTTCTTAAAAGTATAGTCTGGTTGAGAAATGACATATCACAGCTGATCCATCAACGAAGGCAGAATTTTTTCCTCAAAAGACTTGGTTTTATTTTTTGTAGAAGACCAAGCTTTTTTATTTTGTTATAATAGAGTCAGTATTTCTCGTTAGGGGGCTTATATGGACAATCAGGTTATTGTGCATTTTCATTCTAAGTATCATAATTATTTTGAGTTGAGTGTGTGGCAATGGCGCGATCATGAGATGGGACGTGACACAGCTTTCCAGCATTTTGACAGTTTTGGGGCAGTGGCTCATCTTAACTACCCAGCCTATTTTTTCTTATCTAAGGTCTATGTCATGATTAAAAATCATGACTGGTCAATTAAGTCTCAGGAATTTCACATCAATCGTGATGTCGGTATTCCTAAGACTGAGGTTTGGATTGTAGATGGCGATGATACTCTCTATTATTCCAGACAGGCTGCCTTAACCTCCCACCATTTTAGCCGCAGACAGCCTCATGCTTTTGATATGGCGGTCAATAGCAGAGCTTTTGATCAAAAGTGGGGATTTGATGGCTGGCTGGGAGCTCATTATACGGCTGAAGAAACGCATTTTCGTCTTTGGGCTCCGACAGCACAGCGGGTTGAATTAATACTCTATGCTTCTGCGGATGACAAGGCCAGTGTTGCTAGGGTTCTTCCTATGGAGCGAGGCGACAGCTATTCTCCAGAAAACCATAAGGAAAATACTCATGGCCTCTGGGAGACGCAGGTAGCAGAGGATCTCAACTATCACGCTTACCGTTATCGCGTTCACTACAGAAGGCGTGCTTTTAAGGATACCAGAGACCCCTATAGTATTGCAACGACGGCTAATGGGAGGCGTTCGGTTATTTTGAGTCCTGAAGCCAGGACGCCTCAAGATTTTCAGGTTCAGCAAGGGACAGAAGCTATTTGGCGTTTGGACAATCCTAGTAGTGCCGTTATTTACGAAATGCATGTACGTGACTTTTCCAAGTCGGTAACTTCGGGAGTACATCCCAATAACCGCGGTAAATTCAAGGGTGCCTATGAGCAGGGAACTAAAAATGCTTATGGCGATAGCTCTGCTTTTGACTATATTAAGAATTTAGGGATCAGCCATATTCAGCTGCAGCCGGTTTTTGATCATCATCAGATTATAGAGGCAGATGGTTCCTATGCTTACAATTGGGGCTATGACCCTGAAAACTATAATGTTCCAGAGGCTAGCTTTTCCAGTAACCCGACGGAACCGGCAACGCGGATTCATGAATTGAAAAATTTGATTAAGGCTTATCATGAAGCAGGTATTGGGGTTATTATGGATGTGGTTTACAACCACACTTATTCCTCTTATAATTCAGCTTTTCAGCTGGCAGTTCCTGATTATTATTACCGTATGAATAGAGACGGCTCTTTCCAAAACGGTTCGGGCTGCGGCAATGAAACAGCCAGTGAAAAAGAGATGTTTCGTAAGTACATGGTTGATTCAGTCCTATACTGGGTTACTGAGTACGGTGTAGATGGTTTTCGCTTTGATCTCATGGGGCTGCATGACATTGAAACCCTCAAAGCTATACGGGAAGCATTAGATACAATTGACCCTCGCATTATGATGTATGGCGAAGGTTGGGACATGGGGCAGGGCATTCCAGCAGAGGATAAGGCTAAAAAGGACAATGCACCGCAGCTGCCAAGGGTAGGATTCTTTAATGACGATCAACGCAATGCTGTTAAGGGCGCGGAAATTTACGGCTCTTTTGAAGCAGGATTTGTCTCTGGTGCCTCTACAGAAGACAAAGTTGCTAAAGCCATCTTGGGTTCTGACGAATTAGTTCCGTATCTAAGCCCAGCGCAAGTCGTTAATTATGTTGAAGCTCATGACAATTATAACCTTAACGATCTGCTTTTAGAGCTACATCCTGATGATGATTTTGAAGCACACATTAAGCGGGTTGAATTGGCCACAGCTATGAATTTGCTTATGCAGGGGATAGCTTTCATGCAGCTGGGGCAGGAATTCCTTCGGACGAAACGTTATCCAACAGGAGAAAATGGTACTCTGACAGATGCGGATAAAAAGCGGGCTATGAATTCCTACAATGCACCAGACAGAGTCAATCAGGTAGACTGGAACAATGTGACAATCCACAAAGAAACAGTCCACTTTGTGCAGCAGCTGATTGTTTTGAAACGCTACCATCCTCTCTTATCTATCTCAAGTTATGAGGAGATTCGTCAGCAGGTTTATGTGGAAACAGCCATTCAAGGATCTGGATTTATTTCCTACACAATAGAAAAGAATAAGCAAAAGATTAAGGTTCTTTTTAACGCAAGTGGGAAAAATTTAGAAATCAGCATGACAAACCATGAACAATATGATATACTAGTGTCAAATAAAAAGCGCTTTCATGAAAATCTTTTAACTATTGAAGATTTGACAGCGGTGGTCTTTGACATTCAAAAAGAGTCCAAGTTTTAAGCTTGGTCTCTTTTTCGTTTTAAGGCACTGCTTTGAAAATTCTTTATATTGAATTGATAAGCACAAAAGGGGGGAAGGAATGACAAGAGAATTAGAAAACTATACCTTTGGCACCGGAGAAAATTTCCATTTGCAGGATTATCTGGGGGTTCAAAGGGAAGTTGTAGAAGGTAAAGAAGTCTATGTTTTTCGTGTTTGGGCTCCAAATGCAGAAGCAGTTTCTGTTATCGGTGACTTTACAAATTGGTTTGACAATCCTCTAGCCATGGAAAAAAACGAGGTTGGAATCTGGGAAGTTTCTGCAGATTCTGCCCAAGAAGGTCAGATTTACAAATATTTGGTGACGCGAAAAGGCGGTCAGCAGGTTGAAAAGATGGATCCCATGGCCTATTATTTGGAAGCAAGGCCATCAACAGGAGCTATTGTCAGAACTAAGAGTCAATACAAGTGGCAGGATAGCCTCTGGCTGGGGCGCCGAAAGCGTTTTGGCTTCAAGAAGCGTCCGGTTAGTATTTATGAAGTACATGCTGGTTCTTGGAAAAACGACGAAACTGGAAAGCCTTACACGTTCAAGGAATTAACCGCAGAGCTGATTCCTTATCTGATTAAGATGAATTACACACATGTGGAATTCATGCCACTTATGGCTCATCCTTTGGGAATGAGCTGGGGTTATCAGCTGATGGGTTATTTTGCATTTGAACATAGTTATGGCAAACCAGAGGATTTTCAAGAATTTGTGGACAGCTGTCATCAGCACAATATTGGTGTGATTGTAGACTGGGTTCCAGGCCATTTCACGCAAAATGATGATGCTCTGGCTTATTTTGATGGAACACCGACTTATGAATATCAAGAACATGATCGGGCACATAATTACCGCTGGGGGGCACTCAATTTTGACCTAGGAAAAAATCAAGTACAGTCTTTCTTGATTTCTTCAGCGCTCTTTTGGATTGAACACTATCATATTGATGGCATCAGAGTAGATGCAGTATCCAACATGCTTTATCGGGACTATGATGATGGTCCTTGGTCACCTAATGTTTTTGGTG
Source organism: Streptococcus dentiloxodontae (assembly GCF_053206925.1). Lineage (NCBI taxonomy): Bacteria > Bacillati > Bacillota > Bacilli > Lactobacillales > Streptococcaceae > Streptococcus > Streptococcus dentiloxodontae. The sequence goes on from NZ_JBRUHR010000009.1 coordinate 49,919, forward strand.
GAAATCGTAATTTGGAAGGCTTTAATTTTCTGCAAAAGCTCAACGGTGTTATCAAGTACCACCACCCAGATGTCATGATGATTGCTGAAGAATCAACCGCAGCAACACCAATTACCAAGCCTTTTGAAGAAGATGGTCTGAATTTTGATTATAAATGGAATATGGGCTGGATGAATGATATTCTCAAGTTTTACGAAGAGGATCCTATTTATCGGCAGTACGACTTTAATCTGGTGACTTTCAGTTTTATGTATTGTTTTGAGGAAGCCTTTATCTTGCCATTTAGCCATGATGAGGTTGTTCACGGCAAGAAAAGCCTGATGCATAAAATGTGGGGCGACCGTTATAATCAATTTGCAGGGCTTCGTTGTCTGTACACTTATCAAATGTGTCATCCCGGTAAAAAGCTGCTCTTTATGGGTTCTGAATTTGGTCAATTTTTGGAATGGAAATATGACCATGAGTTAGAATGGGGTAATCTTGAAGATCCTCTCAATCAGCAAATGCAAACCTTTACCAGCAATCTCAATGCTTTTTACAAGGAACATAAATGCCTCTGGCAGATTGATGAGTCCTATGAGGGATTGGAAATTATTGATGCGGATAATCGAAACGAAAGTATCCTATCCTTCATTCGTAAGGATGACAAAGGTAATTTCTTGATTTGTGTCTTCAATATGACACCGCTTGAACGCCGCGAATTTACCATCGGTGTTCCGCTAGCAGGTCTTTATGAAGAAGTTCTCAACACTGAGCTGGAAGAATGGGGAGGTGTTTGGAAGAAAAGCAATCCTCAAACCAAGACCCAAGACGGGCTTTGGAAAGATTATCAAAACACCTTGACTTTTACGGTTCCTGCTATGGGTGCTTCTATTTGGAAACTTAAGCGCCGCAGCCGTTCTAAGTGAAAATGTGCTCTGATGAGTAGTCCACGACTAACTGTTTTTATGAGTATTATATTCAGTTAGCTAAATAGATATAGATTAGGAAGGAATATATCTTTATGAGTAATGAAATGTTGGCCCTCATTCTTGCTGGGGGGCAAGGTACACGTTTGGGCAAGCTGACACAAAGCATTGCCAAACCAGCCGTTCAATTTGGAGGTCGCTACCGTATCATTGATTTTGCCCTCTCAAACTGTGCTAATTCTGGTGTTAATTCGGTCGGAGTTATTACGCAATACCAACCGCTGGCTCTTAACAGCCATATCGGAAATGGTTCATCTTGGGGTCTTGATGGTATTAATAGCGGAGCAACTATCCTGCAGCCTTATTCTGCAACTGAAGGCAACAAGTGGTTCATGGGAACCAGCCACGCTATTTATCAAAATATCGACTACATTGACAGTATCAATCCTGAATATGTCTTGATTTTGTCGGGAGACCACATTTACAAGATGGATTATGATGACATGCTGCAAACTCACAAGGATAATCAAGCCAGCCTGACTGTTGCAGTTATTGATGTTCCACTTAAAGAGGCTAGCCGTTTTGGTATTATGAATACAGACAGCAGCGACCGTATTGTGGAGTTCGAAGAAAAACCAGAACATCCTAAGTCTACCAAGGCTTCTATGGGAATTTACATTTTTAATTGGCAAAAGCTCCGCAATATGCTGGTAGAGGCTGAAAAGAACAACATTGACATGACAGACTTCGGTCAGCATGTTATTCCCGCTTATTTGGAACAAGGCGAACCTGTTTATACCTATAACTTCTCAGGTTACTGGAAAGATGTAGGAACGATTGAATCTCTCTGGGAAGCTAATATGGAATATATTGCGGTGGATAATGAGTTGGACAGCCGCGATCGTTCGTGGAAGATTTATTCTAGGAACATGATAGCACCACCAAACTTTATTACCGAGACTGCTGATGTCAAAGATTCTCTGGTTGTAGATGGTTGTTTTGTATCGGGAACGGTAGAGCATTCCATTTTGTCAACCAATGTTCAAGTCAAAGAAGGTGCTAAAATCAAAGACAGTTTCATCATGAGCGGCGCTAAGATTGGTGAAAATGTTAAAATTACGCGTGCCATTATTGGCGAAGGTGCCGTGATTGGTGATAATGTTGAAATTGATGGAACAGAAGAAGTACAAGTCATCGGATACGGTGAAAGAGTGGGGGTAAAAAATGAAGATTGATAAATACTCAGCTATTTTGGGCAATTCGATCGGTTATCACGATATGGAAAGTCTAACAAGTCAACGTCCGCTGGCTAGTTTGCCTTTTGATGGGAAGTACCGTCTGATTGACTTCCAGCTATCTAGTTTGGCCAATGCTGGTATTCGCAGTGTTTATGGTATTTTCCGCGGACAAAACGTTCGTTCTATTTTCGACCATATCCGTTCAGGACGTGAGTGGGGATTAAATACGCTGCTCAGCCATTATTTCTTAGGTTTCTATAATACGAAAGACGGTTCAACAGAAGCTGATGCGGATTATTATGATCAAGTGCTGACCTATCTGAAACGTTCAGGTTCAGATCAAACCATTTACATGTCTTGTGATATTCTTTGCAATATTAATTTACGTCAGGTTATTCACCTGCACAATGCTAACAATCAAAATATCACAGTCGTTTACAAAAAAATGACTAAGTCTAATTTTTCACCAGCCAATGAAGTTTTGGAAATTGATGAAACTGATAAGGTTGTTGGCAAGGGAGATATTGATTCTGTTACAGGAACAGTGCCAATGTCTGCTGACATTTATGTTATCAATACGCCATGGTTAATTGAAAAGTTGGAAGAAGAATCACGAAAAGAAAATCCGCGTAAAATCCGTTATCTTCTTCGCGAACTGATTGTATCAGAAAATGCGCTGGCCTTTGAGTATACAGGTTATCTGTCAAATATCTGCTCAGTTAAGAGCTATTATGATGCCAATATGGACATGTTGGATCCTCAAAAATTTTATTCCCTTTTGTATTCTAACCAAAGAGTGTATACTAAGGTGAAGAATGAAGAAGCTACCTACTTTGATGCTCAATCTGTTGTTAATAATTCACAATTTGCTTCTGGATCGGTTATCAAAGGTCATGTAGAACATTCGATTGTTTCCAGAAATTGTAATGTGGCTTCAGGGGCTGTTGTGGAAAATGCTATTATCTTCCCAAAAGTCACTGTAGGCGAAGGAGCAAAAGTTGCTTATGCGATTGTTGACAAAAATATTGTCATTCCTGATGGTGTAACTTTACAAGGAAGTCCCGATAAGCCTTTGGTTATTGGTAAAGGTCAAACAATTACAGGAGATATTATCCAATGAAAGTCATGTTTGTAGCTGCAGAAGGTGCCCCATTTGCCAAGACAGGCGGTTTGGGGGATGTTATTGGTGCTCTGCCTAAATCCTTAGTAAAAAAAGGTCACGAAGTAGCGGTTGTTTTACCTTACTATGATGTAGTTGCTGCTAAGTTTGGCGATCAAGCTGAAGATTTGCTTTATTACTTCACCAATGTAGGTTGGCGTCATCAATATGTTGGGGTCAAACGTATCGTTCGTGATGGTGTGACCTTCTATTTCCTTGACAATCAGCAATATTTCCACCGTGGTAAAATTTATGGTGAGTGGGATGATGGCGAACGCTTTGCATTTTTCCAATTAGCTGCGCTGGAGCTTATGGAAAGAGTAGATTTCATCCCAGATTTGCTTCATGTTCACGATTATCACACTGCTATGATTCCTTATTTGCTTAAGGAAAAATATCATTGGATTGAAGCTTATCGTCATATTAAAACCGTCTTTACGATTCACAATATTGAGTTTCAGGGTCAGTTTGATCCAGCTATGCTGGGAGACCTCTTTGGAGTAGGTTTTGAACGTTATGCTGATGGTACTCTGCGTTGGAATGATTGCCTCAATTGGATGAAAGCTGCTGTTCTTTATGCTGATCGTGTAACGACGGTATCTCCTACTTATGCTGGCGAGATTCAAACACCGGAATTTGGTAAGGGATTGGATCAAATTATGCGGATGGAATCAGGTAAACTTTCAGGAATTGTTAATGGTATTGATACTGATTTGCTTAATCCTGAAACAGATTCTTATATCGCGCATCATTTTTCTGTGAAAGATTTGTCTGGTAAGGCTTTAGATAAGGCTGAATTGCAAGAACGTGTCGGTTTGCCAGTAAGAGATGATTTACCTTTGATTGGTGTTGTGTCACGCTTGACAGATCAAAAAGGTTTTGATTTAGTTGTTAATGAACTTCATAATATTCTCCAGCATGATTTGCAAATTGTTCTATTGGGAACAGGTTATGCAGGTTATGAAAATGCTTTTTCATGGTTTGCCAATCAATACCCAGACAAATTATCGGCCAATATCACTTTCGATTTAGAGCTGGCGCAGCAAATTTATGCAGCAAGTGATCTTTTCCTCATGCCATCGGCTTTTGAGCCTTGCGGCTTATCACAAATGATGGCTATGCGTTATGGTACTTTGCCAATTGTCAGCGAAGTTGGCGGTCTTAAAGACACCGTTCAGCCTTACAATAAATTTGACCAGTCAGGAACCGGTTTTACCTTCAATGATTTTTCGGGTTATTGGCTAGTTAAAACACTGGAAAAAGCTTTGGATGTTTATTATAATAAAGCAGAGGATTGGAAAGTTCTTCAAAAGACTGCAATGACTCAAGATTTTTCTTGGGATACGGCCAGTGATGCTTATGTTGATTTATACAAGTCCTTACTTTAGTCACATTAGTAGCTTTGTTAATTTTTAATCGTTTAGTTGTCAGAAAACAAGGGCAATTCTTTGTCCTTGCTTTCTTGGTGTTTTATCAGTTTAGAAAGGAATCTTGAACACCATGCCATTTAGAACCCTAACAAAAGAACAGTTTATTCGTGATTTCAAGGATACTCTTCATGAGGAACAATTAATTAAGGTACCTCGTGCGACTCCTACTGAAATTTTCACAACGCTTGCTATGTTAGTACGCAAATACTATACTAATACATGGTTGGCTCGCAATCGTGAACTCTCAGAAAAACAAGAAAAGATTGCTTATTATTTCTCTATTGAGTTTTTGCCAGGACGTATGCTTGAGACCAATCTTCTCAATCTTGGAATCCTAGATGTGGTCAAAGAAAGTTTTGACGAACTTGGTGTAGACTTTAAAGAAGTAGTAGAAGCCGAACATGATATGGCTTTGGGAAATGGCGGACTAGGCCGTTTAGCCGCTGCTTTCATGGATTCTTTGGCGACAACCGGTTATCCTGGTTTTGGTAATGGTCTTCGTTACAAATACGGTCTTTTTAAACAGCGTATTGTTGATGGCTATCAAGTTGAACTGCCTGATTCTTGGTTTGGTTCAACTGGCAATGTTTGGGAAGTCCGCAAGGATCACGATGTTGTTGATGTTAAGCTCTTTGGTAATGTTTATTTAACAGTTAACGAAGAAGGGCGTGCTGTCCCTGTTTATGAAGGTGCACAGGTTCTTCGTGCTGTCCCTTATGATGTGCCGCAAATTGGTTTTGAAAATGGTGTGATTAATAATCTTCGTCTTTGGGATGTCGAAATTCCTGAGGAAGAAGAACTCAATTACCCTACACTCAAAGATCGCCGCCGCATCCAAGATATTACAGCTATCCTCTATCCTGATGACAGCAGCTACGAAGGTAAGCAGCTCCGCCTTATTCAAGAATATTTCATGACTTCAGCTGGTTTGCAAACCATCATTAAAAATTATCTGAAGCTGGGTCTTCCTTTAGAGAAAATTCATGAAAAAGTATCTGTTCATATCAATGATACACACCCTGCCGTAGCACCTGCCGAATTTATGCGTCTGCTGGTTGATGATTACGGTTTGGAATGGGATTTGGCATGGAAAGCAACTTATAAAACGATGAGCTACACTAACCACACCATTTTATCTGAAGCGTTAGAAAAATGGGATGCTGAGCTCTTTAGTAAGGTTTTACCGCGCGTGCATCAGATTATCCTTGAAATCGACAACCGTTACCTTCAGGAATTATCTCAAAAGGGTTATAATCTAGAGTTGCTGGAAAGAACGCGTATCGTTACAAATGGTCAGGTTCACATGGCTAACTTGGCAATCATTGGCGGTCATTCGGTCAATGGGGTGGCTAAGCTCCACACGGAGTTGCTTAAAGAAGACACTCTCAATGATTTTTATCAGCTTTTCCCAGAAAAATTCAATAATAAGACTAATGGGATTGTTCAACGTCGCTGGACGCAAATTGCTGCACCAGAACTGTCGGCAGCTATTGACGATACTATCGGTAAAGAATGGCGTAAAGATATCCATCAGCTAAGCAAATTGAATGATTATCTGGACGATAAGCAGGTTTTAGATACTTTCTATCAGGTTAAAAAAGAGGCCAAAGTGCGTTTGGCTGAGTATATTAAAAAGACGACAGGGGTGGAAGTTTCAACGGATGCTATCTTTGATGTTCAGGTTAAACGTCTTCATGCTTACAAACGTCAGTTGCTTAACTTGCTCCATATTATTAAACTTTATTGGGATTTGAAAGACAATCCTGAAAAAGATATGGTACCGCGTGTCTTTATTTTTGGAGCAAAGGCTGCGCCAGGTTACCACTTTGCTAAATCAGTTATTAAGCTGATTAATGAAGTTGGCAATCTCATTAATAATGATGAAACTCTCCAAGGCAAACTCAAAGTTATCTTCCTTGAAAACTACAATGTCAGCCTAGCTGAAATTATTATTCCAGCGGCAAATGTATCAGAGCAGATTTCTTTGGCTTCAAAAGAAGCTTCTGGGACTTCAAACATGAAATTCATGATGACGGGTGCAGTGACTCTAGCAACCTTAGATGGCGCTAACATTGAAATCAAAGATGAAGTCGGTGATGATAATATTGTTATCTTTGGTATGGATAAAGATGATGTCTATCGCCATTATGACAATCATGATTACTTCTCACGTAATGTTTATGATAGTAATCCTATCGTTAAACGTGTTGTGGATACCTTTATTGATGGAACAATTCCAGACAGTCAAAATGAAGGAACAGAAATTTACGACGCTTTGGTCACTCACAACGATGAATATTTCTTGTTAGAGGATTTCGCTTCTTATGTGGAAGCCCAAGAGCGTATTGAGGCTCTATATCGCGATAAAGAGACTTGGTCGCGTATTAGCCTGCGTAATATTGCCCAATCTCATAAATTTACTTCAGACGACACCATCACAGAGTATGCCGAAGAGATTTGGGAATTGAACAAATAATAGCTATTCTTTATTAAAATAAAACAGTTTAGAGTGGTTGGGACAGCCCGACCGCTTTTTAAGTGAAAGGAGCTTACAATTACATGAAACGCAGCAGCGGAATTCTTCTCCACGTGACTTCCTTGCCAAGTCAGCATGGCATTGGCTCTTTTGGACAAGCTGCTTATGATTTTGTTGATTTTTTGGTAGCCAGCAAGCAAAGCTATTGGCAGATTTTACCTTTGACGACAACTAGCTACGGTGATTCACCTTATCAGTCTTTTTCAGCTTTTGCAGGCAATACACACCTGATTGATTTGGATTTTCTGGTAGCAGATGGTTATTTGGAAAGCAGCGATATTGATGACAGTCAGTTGATGACAAATTCTGATTGGGTGGATTATGAAAAAATTTTTTACGGAAGACGGCCTATTTTAGAAAAGGCGGTTGCTAATTTTCTTAATCAGAATCGTGAAGCAGAAGCTTTCTCAGCCTTTAAGCATAAACAAAGCTATTGGCTGGAAGATTTTGCGGACTTTATGACAATCAAGGAGGGCTTTGACAATAAGGGACTGTCAGACTGGCCAGATGAAAAACTGCGTCGACATCATGCTGACAGTGTAGCGCAAGCGATTTCTCAAAAGGAAGCAACACTCAACTATCATAAAGTAACGCAGTATTTCTTTTTCAAACAATGGCAGGCGCTAAAAACCTATGCCAATGGGAAGGGCCTTGCTATCATTGGAGATATGCCTATTTATGTGTCAGCTGACAGTGTTGAACTGTGGACTCAGCCCCAGCTCTTCAAATTAGATAAAGATGGTCAAGTCGCTTATGTGGCTGGTGTTCCAGCAGACGATTTTTCAGCAGATGGGCAGCTTTGGGGCAATCCTATTTATAATTGGGATTATCATAAAAGAACTGGCTACGCTTGGTGGATTCAGCGTATTCAGGCAAGCCTAGAACTTTACGACATGCTGCGTATAGACCATTTTAAAGGTTTTGCAGATTTTTGGCAGATCAATAGCGGAGCCAAAACAGCAGTTGAAGGGTCTTGGCAGCCAGGTCCTGGTATAGAAATCTTTAAAGTTATTAAAGAAAAACTAGGTGCCCTTCCAATTATTGCGGAAGATTTGGGTGATATTGATGATAAGGCAAGGCAGCTTTTAGCAGATACAGGCTATCCTGGTATGAAAGTCTTGGAGTTTGCTTTTGATAATCCGCGCTATCCAAGTCCTTACCTGCCTCATAATGCTATTCAAAACAGCGTTGCTTACATTGGGACTCATGATAATCAAGTTGTATCTGAGTGGTATGCTAGCAAAACTAATGAGCAGCGCAACTTCATTGATCGTTATATCAACCGCAGAGAAGGCGAGTCTATTCAGGATGCCTTGATTCGTACTCTTTTTGCCATGACTTCTGATGTTGCTATCATTACCATGCAGGATATCTTGGAATTGCCGGCCAATACCCGTATGAATACTCCATCCACCATTGGCAATAACTGGAAGTGGCGCCTGTCTGCGGCTAGCCTCACTCCAGATTTGACAGCATTTCTGGCAGACTTGACAGAACTCTATCAGAGAGCTTTATAGGCAATTATCATGTTTAAGGCATCAAAAAATAAGCTTGAGAAGAAAATCTCAAGCTTATTTTCATAGCATATAATAAACAATTCCTATATATTGCAAAGCAGAAGCCAGCATGATAAAAAGATGCCAAATCATATGGAAATAAGGTTTCTTTTTAGCATAAAAAGCAGCTCCAACGGTGTAGGACAGACCGCCAGCTACCATAAGCAACCAAAAGGCGGGACCAGTCTGACTGATAATACTTGGAATCACAAAGATAATCAGCCATCCCATAAGTAAGTAAAGAAAGAGAGAGAATTTTTCATTGATTCTCTTGGCAAATATTTTATAAAGAATGCCAAAAAGCGTACTTCCCCATTGAAGGACAATAATACTGTAACCTAGCCATCCGCCAACAAGAGAGAGGGCAACTGGTGTGTAGGAACCCGCAATCGCAATGTAAATCATACTGTGGTCAATGATACGCAGTACGTATTTATGAGGTGAATCGTATGCCATAGCGTGATAAATAGTGGAACTTAAAAACATAAGAAAGAGGCTGATGACAAAAATAGACATGCCGACTGCTGCTTCAAGTCCATAATTTTCATAAGCGTAAATAGCTGTTATAGGAAGAAGAATCAGCATGGCAACAGCGCCGACAGCGTGTGTTACACTATTAGCTACTTCTTCGCCAAAACTAAGTTTTTTACTAAGTTTCATGCTTGGTCTTCTTTGAAATGTTGCTGTATTAGTTGTCATGAGATACTCCTTCTAAGGCTGCTGCCAGCCCGTGAGTTTTTTGATAAAGCTGCAAGGTATGACAGGCGGCAATAATGACTTCAGGTGCTTCCTTGGGATCTTGGCCATTCATACAAGCTACAAAATCATTGTAATATTTTTGCTGGTTCGCTTCATTAGTCGTTAGAATTTCCAAGGTCTTGGCAATTTCTGAAATTTCAAATACATTTTTAAGGCTGGTGATAACAATGAGACGTGCTATCTGAGTTCTTTGGTATTTCTTTTTGACAGGCTTAGCCACATGTCCGTGTTTGACGTAGTTATTAATCATAGAAGCTGTTAGTCCCTTATCTTTTGGGACAATAGCAGAGCTAGTAACCTGATTAACATAGAGCAAAACCTGATCCAAATAAAGATCAATCTCGGGCAATTCTTCCCAAGTCGGGTAATGATTGGATTCCAAAATATAAACACTCTTTCATCTAGTCTTGATAACTAGATTATAACATTATCAAAAATAAATGCAAGAAAAAAGTTAAAAAATATATTTGAAGATTGCCTATTAGTCAAAAGTAAAAAATCCGACTGTTGCCGAATTTTTAATTTTTTCTGATCTGTTTTAAAATGGCCTGTGCAGTTTCTTGATTCATGTGCTTAGATGTTATTAATTCTTTGACGACTTGCTTGGTTTCTTCTGGGGTTGCACCAGCTAGAAGCGCCAGCGATTTGGCTTGAAGTTTCATGTGTCCGGCTTGTATGCCTGTTGATGTCAGGGCTTTGAGCGCGGCAAAATTTTGCGCCAAGCCAAGTGACACAATAATAGTAGCTAATGTTTTGGCGTCTGGATTATTCAGGAAATCACGAGCCACTGCAACACTGGGATTTAGACCGATAGAACCTCCGCAAGAAGCAACAGGCATAGGCAGGGTCAGCTGACCGACCAGTTCTTTTGCAGTTTGATCATAAATCCAAGTGGAGAGGCCTCGATAGTGACCATCATGGCTGGCATAAGCATGTCCTCCGGCTTCAATGGCACGCCAGTCATTACCCGTTGCCAGCACAGCTGCATCAATGCCGTTGAAAATTCCTTTGTTATGAGTAGCGGCGCGGTAAGGATCAATTTGGGCCAGCTGACTGGCCAAAGCCATTTTGTTAGCTAAATATTCTGCTTCATTTTTATCACGGCTGAGGCAGCGTATGCTGAGGCGGCAGGTAGCTGTGACTAGACTTTCGGCTGCTAGATTCGATAAAATAGCCATGAGACTTTTGCCGGCACTTAATTCTTCTAAGTCTGGAACTAAAGCCTCCATCATGGTGTTGACCATATTGGCCCCCATGGCTTCTTGAGTATCAACAGCTAAGTAAACGATAAGAAAATCATCTTTTATCTCAGTCCAAAGACGGTGCGGGCCGCCGCCACGTTTTACAATTGAAGGATAAGAAGCCTTAGCAAGGGCTATTAAATGATTGCTGGCCTCTTTGATTTTTAGTTGTGCGGCTTCTTTATCAGCTACATCAAAAAGAGCTACCTCGCCAATCACCTGACGATTGTGAACTTCTGCTGAAAAACCGCCGGAACGCTTAATCAGTTTGCTGGCATAACTAGCTGCGGCAACTACAGAAGGCTCTTCTGTTACCATAGGGATATGATAAGTATCACCATTTACCATGACATCAGGGCAAATGGCAAATGGCAAAGAAAATCGTCCCAGAACATTTTCCGCCATTTGATTAGCTGTCTCAAGAGACAGTTGAATGTCATTATCTAGAAGCACTTGATTTTCCTGAGACAAAAGAGCATTATCTTTCAAATGCTCTCTTCGTTTCAGGGGTGTCTTTTTGGAAAATCCAGTCCAAGAAAGTTTAGTCATGATGAGGTCCTTTATAGATACGCTGATGTTCTTTGATTTCACTTAGATAGAAAGCTCCTGTTTTGTAGGTTTCAAAACTAGCAGAACCCGATTGATCAAGCTTAGCTTCTTCGTAAAAGAGCTTTTCGTAATCTTTAACAGTAATAGCTGTGCGTTTGTTCAAATCGCTTAAACGGTCAGTGCGCAGCATTTTTTCATAACCATCAACTAAAACACCAGAGAAAATTTCAGAAACAGCTCCAGAGCCATACGAGAAAAATCCAATCTTATCACCAGCTTTAAGTGTTTTGCTGTTTTCAAGTAGAGAAAGCAGTCCAAGGTAGAGAGAGCCTGTATAGATATTTCCTACTTGGCGGCTGTAAGTGATAGAAGCTTCAAAATTTGCTCTTAACAGTTCTTTGACTTTCGCAGCAGAGTCCTTTGGAATTATTTTATTAAGGCCTTTAAGAGCTAATTTGGGATAAGGCAGATGGAAACAAAAAGCTGCAAAGTCTGCCAGATCAGTTGGCTGACGCTTCTGATATTCTTTCCAGGTGGTAACTAAGCTATCTAAATACTGTTTGGTTGAATAGATCCCCTGAACAAATGGTGTCGTTGAATAATTCGGCCGCCAAAAATCCATAACATCACGGGTCTGAGCAAGGTTGTCATCTTGGAGTTCCAAAATTCGAGGCTGCTGTGTCACCAGCATGGCTACAGCGCCTGCTCCTTGTGTTGATTCGCCAGATGCACCGATACCATATTTGGCAATATCACTGGCAATAACAAGGACTTTACTATTAGGATGTTTTTCAACGTACAGTTTGGCATAATTGAGTCCAGCAGTGGCTGCATAGCAGGCCTCTTTCATTTCCAGAGAACGGGCAAAGGGCTGAATTCCCAAAAGGCTATGGATATAAATAGCGGCAGCTTTAGACTGATCAACAGAAGATTCAGTCGCTACAATAACCATATCAATCTCCATCTTGTCCTGCTCTGTCAGAATATCCGCAGCAGCTGATGCTGCAAGACTGATGATGTCATCTGTAATAGGAGCAATACTAATAGCATCAAGCATCAATCCTTGACTGAACTTTTCAGGCTCTGCCCCACGCGCTTTGGCTAAGTCTGCCATTTTCAGGATGTATTGGCTAGTTGCAAAACCAATTTTATCAATTCCAATGGACATAAATCTCTTTCCTCTTATTATTCATTTTTGGACTTTAAAGTCCCTTTAAAATATATTAAGTCACTAGTGATTTTACCACACAAAGTGGCTTTTGACCGCAAAAAAACTTTCAATAGCTTTTTTTCTTATTTTTTTGTAAAATAGCAGAGCATAAAAACAAAAAAAGAGGTGTCTTATGGCAGATAATAGACAGATGAATTATCTTCATCTTGATTTTTTAGCCTTCAAAGCGAAGGGAGCTGACGAAGACTTTTTTGAAATAGCCATTGATTTTCGTGACAGAACATATACAATCCAAAATGTAGATGCTCTGGGCCGAGTTATTTCAGATACGGTTACAGGCCGTCTGCGCAGATCTCGTTTAGCAGGCTTTAAGAAAGAATTGGAGGAGCTTGGCCTTTTGGCTTGGGAAATTACCAGCGAGTTGCCTCAGCAGGATTATTCGGCTCCTATCCTTTATTCATTTGACTGGGACGAAGACAATGAATTTACAACAAAAGCAGATGATAAGATAGAAATGGTTAAGTCTGTTCATAAGTTAATTGAACATTTGACAGGCCATACATTTGGTGCTTATTCTCAATACGAGTTGTAACAAGGAGAATATCACATGACAAAAGCAGATATGATTTTTAAAGACAATATTCGCAAGATTTTAAACGAAGGCGTCTGGTCAGAACAGGCACGTCCTAAGTACAAGGATGGCAGAACAGCCAATTCTAAGTACATCACAGGCGCCTTTGCTGAGTATGATTTGAGTAAGGGAGAGTTTCCCATCACCACCTTGCGTCCGATTGCCATTAAGTCGGCCATCAAGGAAGTACTCTGGATTTACCAAGACCAGTCCAACAGCCTTGATGTGCTGGAAGATAAGTACAATGTTCACTACTGGAATTACTGGGAAGTGGATGGCACACGCACCATCGGCCAGCGTTATGGTGCAGTCGTTAAAAAGCATGATATTATCGCTAAAATTCTCAAGCAGCTGGCGGATAATCCTTGGAACCGCCGCAATGTGATTTCTCTCTGGGATTATGAGGCTTTTGAAGAAACAGCAGGGCTTCTGCCATGTGCATTTCAAACCATGTTTGATGTGCGGCGCGTGGAGGGAGAAATTTACCTTGACGCCACGCTGACACAACGTTCAAACGATATGCTGGTGGCACATCACATCAATGCCATGCAGTATGTGGCTTTGCAGATGATGATTGCCAAGCATTTTGGCTGGAAGATTGGGAAATTTTTCTACTTTATCAATAATCTTCATATCTATGACAATCAATTTGATAATGCAGAGGAATTGCTGAGCAGAGAACCATCAGATTGTCACCCGCGTCTTGTATTGAATGTGCCAGATGGAACTGATTTCTTTGACATTAAGCCAGAAGATTTTGAATTGGTAGATTATGACCCTGTCAAGCCTCAACTAAAATTTGATTTAGCTATATAATTTAGAGAGAAATTCCGTTCAAAAGGGATTAGAAAACTTTTTTCTAAGCTCTTTTTATTATTTTTTGATAGAATAACATGTAGCGAAAAAAAGGAAAAAGAATTTGTGTCTAAAAAACTTATTGCTATTTGGGCAGAAGCTCATAATCATGTCATTGGAAAAAATCAGACGATGCCTTGGCATCTGCCAGCTGAACTGGCTCATTTTAAGGCTACCACAATAGGATCTGCCATTCTTATGGGACGTGTAACTTTTGATGGGATGAAACGCCGTCTTTTGCCTGGACGTGAAACTTTGATTCTGACTCGTGATAAAAATTTTGACTGTCCGGAAGTGACTGTGGTTTCAAGCGTTGAAGAAGCCCTAGACTGGTTCAGCAGGCAAGATAAAGATTTATATATTGCTGGTGGTGCAGGAGTTTATAAGGCTTTTGACGGCTATTATAATCGTATGATTAAAACCACTATTGAGGCGGATTTAGCTGGAGATACTTATTTCCCGCAGCTTGATTTCACAGGCTTTGAAGAGGTCTCTAGAAAAACGGTTCAAAAAGACGATAAGAATGCTTATGATTTTACAGTTATCACATTAGATAAAAAAGGAGACTAACGCATGCAGCGTAGTGTATTTGGATTATTTACGGCCTTACTGGCTGTTCTTTGTGTTTTGTCAGCTATCCCCGCTTTACGTAAGCGTCGTCATGGCTTGGCAGTCTTTTTCCTACTTAATGCTTTTACCAATCTGGTAAATACTATTCACGCCTTTTACGGCACCCTATTTTAGAAAAGAGTGAAGAAATAAATGGCTGGAAACCGAAATAATGATGAAATGGTTTATTGCTCATTTTGTGGCAAGAACCAAGAAGAAGTTCGTAAAATTATTGCTGGAAATGGTGTTTTTATCTGTAACGAATGTGTTGCCCTTTCTCAGGAAATTATTCGTGAAGAGATGGCAGAAGAAGTCCTTGCGGATTTAGCGGAAACACCAAAACCCAAAGAATTACTGACGATTCTGAATAATTATGTGGTGGGACAAGACCGTGCCAAACGCGCTTTGGCAGTAGCTGTCTACAATCACTATAAACGTATCAGCTTTGCAGAAAGCCGTGAAGATAATGATGTTGATCTGCAAAAATCTAATATTCTCATGATTGGACCGACAGGTTCAGGGAAGACATTCTTGGCGCAGACCTTAGCTCGCAGCCTTAATGTCCCTTTTGCTATTGCTGATGCAACCTCTCTAACAGAAGCTGGCTATGTGGGAGAAGATGTAGAAAACATTCTGCTCAAGCTAATTCAGGCAGCAGATTTTAATATCGAACGTGCTGAACGCGGTATCATTTACGTGGATGAAATTGATAAAATTGCCAAAAAAGGTGAAAATGTTTCCATTACCCGTGATGTTTCCGGAGAAGGTGTTCAGCAGGCCCTGCTGAAAATTATTGAAGGAACTGTTGCCAGCGTACCGCCTCAAGGCGGCCGTAAACACCCAAACCAAGAGATGATTCAGATTGATACCAAGAATATTCTCTTTATCGTCGGCGGTGCTTTTGATGGTATTGAAGATATTGTTAAGCAGCGTCTGGGCGAAAAAATTATTGGTTTTGGACAGAATAACAAGGCGATTGCTGATGATTCTTCTTACATGCAGGAAATTGTTTCCGAGGATATCCAAAAGTTTGGTCTGATTCCTGAATTTATTGGACGGCTGCCTGTTCTTGCTGCCCTTGAACAATTGACGGTAGATGATTTGGTGAAAATCCTAACAGAACCTAAAAATGCCTTAGTTAAACAATATCAGACACTTCTTTCTTATGATGGTGTTGAATTGGAATTTGATCAAGAAGCGCTGGAAGCCATTGCTGATAAAGCGATTAAACGTAAAACAGGAGCACGGGGTCTTCGTTCAATTATCGAAGAAATCATGATGGACATCATGTTTGAAATTCCAAGTCAGGAAGATGTGACTAAAGTGCGTATTACAAAAGAAGCAGTTGCTGGGACGGACGAACCCGTTCTAGAAACCGCTTAGGAGGCATTATGGCAGAAGAACAAGTCCTGAATACGCATAATGCCGATATTTTGCTCAGCGCAGCTAATAAGTCTCATTACCCGCAAGATGATCTGCCTGAGGTTGCCTTAGCAGGTCGTTCTAATGTTGGAAAGTCAAGTTTTATAAATACTCTGCTAGGCCGTAAAAATTTGGCGAGGACGTCTGGTAAGCCTGGAAAGACTCAGCTGCTTAATTTTTATAATATTGATAATAAGTTGCGCTTTGTGGATGTACCAGGTTATGGATATGCCCGTGTGTCTAAAAAAGAACGTGCGAAGTGGGGAAAGATGATTGAAGAATACTTGGTGACTCGCGACAACTTGCGCGCAGTGGTCAGTCTGGTTGACCTTCGTCATGATCCCACACAAGATGATGTTCAGATGTATGAATTTCTTAAGTATTATGAAATTCCTGTCATTATTGTGGCGACTAAGGCAGATAAAATTCCGCGTGGAAAATGGAACAAACACGCGTCAGCTATCAAGACAAAACTCAATTTTGATAAGAAGGATCGTTTCATCATCTTTTCAGCGGTTACACGAGAAGGCTATGACGAAGCTTGGGATACGATTTTAGCAGAACTTTAAAACTGGAAGGCGGACAGCTTTTCAGTTTTTTTAGGTTCTCTATAATGTCTGACTATTGCTTGATAAGAAAAAACTATAGCTGTTTTAGGAATAAAGTATGTTATGATAAAAAGGATTAATTATTTTGGAGGATATATGGACAACCATAATTTTGAAAACGAAGGAAAACTGCAGCGCAAGATGACCAGTCGCCATCTTTTTATGCTTTCTCTTGGCGGTGTTATTGGGACAGGTCTATTTATGACATCTGGACAGACAGTCAAGGTTGCTGGGCCTTTTGGCTCAGTGCTTGCTTATTTGGCTGGTTCTATTATTGTTTATCTGGTGATGCTCTCACTAGGAGAGCTGGCAGTTGCTATGCCGGTAACGGGTTCTTTTCATACTTATGCAACCAAATTTATCAGCCCAGGCAGCGGTTTTGCAGTTGCTTGGCTCTACTGGCTTTGCTGGACTTTTGCTCTTGGCTCAGAATTTTTGGGAGCAGGCATCATCATGCATGATAATTGGTTTCCCAATATTCCTTCTTGGGTCTTTGCTCTAGTTTTTGCTCTTATCGTTTTTGCGATTAATGCTCTTAGTACTAGAAGTTTTGCAGAAGCAGAATCTTTTTTCTCAGGTATTAAGGTTATGGCAATCATCATTTTTATTATCCTAGGTCTTGGAGCAATGTTTGGCTTGGTAACTTACAATGGTGAAAATCGTTTGATTTTATTTGAGAATTACACTAAAAATGGCCTTTGGCCAAAAAATTTACCCACTTTTCTGTCCGTCATGCTGGCTGTTAACTATGCCTTTTCGGGCACCGAGTTGATTGGTATTGCAGCTGGTGAGACCGAAAATCCAAAGGAAACAGTACCAGCTGCGATTAAGACAACTATTGGACGTTTGGTTCTTTTCTTTATTGTAACTATTATTGTTTTGGCAGCTTTGCTGCCGATGAATGAAGCAGGTGTCAATGCCTCTTTTGCAGCTGTTTTTAGCCAGATGGGGATTCCTTATGCTGGTGATATTATGAATATCGTCGTCCTGATTGCCATTTTATCAGCTGGAAATTCGGGTTTGTATGCCTCTAGCCGTATGCTGTGGTCTTTAGCTAACGAAGGAATGATTAGTAAAAAAGTTGTGAAGGTCAATAAACACGGTGTCCCTATGCGAGCTTTGGTCATTTCAATGGTAGGAGCTCTTCTGTGTTTATTGGCTTCACGATATGAAGATTCATTTGTTTTTCTGGCTTTGACATCAGTGGCTAGTTTTGCTGTCGGGGCTGTCTGGCTTTCAATTCCTTTGGCGCAGATTAGTTTCCGTAAAAAGTGGAGAAAGACGCATACAGATGATGAATTGGATTACAAAACACCTTTTACCCCAGTTTTGCCTTGGATTACGGTGTGTCTGCTTTTGATTTCCATTTTTGGCGGTATTTTTGATTCAGCTATGAGAGTTGGAATTTATTTTGGCCTGCCATTTACTTTGCTGTGTTATCTCTATCATTATATTAAATTTAAGAAATTCTAGGAGGTTTTTATGAAAAGCTTTAAAGAATTACTAAATAGCCAGGATGTGATTATTCTGCACGGTGCATTGGGAACTGAGATGGAAGCCTTGGGTTACGATATTTCAGGAAAGCTTTGGTCGGCTAACTATCTGCTCAAACAACCTGAAGTTATTCAAAAAATTCACGAGACTTATGTAGCGGCAGGCTCAGATCTTATCACAACCTCCTCTTATCAGGCAACTATCCCAGGTCTTTTGGAAGCTGGTCTTTCAGAGGAAGAAGCAGAGCAGATTATTCGCTTAACCGTCAGACTAGCTAAAGATGCCCGAGCAAAGGTCTGGTCAGATTTAGCTGACGCAGAGAAAAATAAACGCCCTTATCCGCTGATTTCTGGAGATGTAGGACCTTATGCTGCCTATTTAGCTAATGGTTCAGAATATACTGGGGATTATGGTCAAGTCAGCTTGCAGGAGTTAAAGGAATTTCATCGTCCCCGCATTCAGCTTCTCTTAGATGAAGGTGTTGACCTATTAGCTATGGAAACCATTCCCAATGCAGCTGAGGCTAAGGTATTACGGGATTTGCTGGCAGAAGAATTTCCACAAGCACAGGCATATATGAGTTTCACCATTCAAACAGATATGGCTATCAGTGATGGCACACCTTTGTCTGAAATTGCGGAGCTTATCAGTTCTTCTGAGCAGGTGTTGGCAGTAGGAATTAACTGCAGTTCTCCTTTGCTTTATGATAAGGCTCTGCCCTTGCTTCAAAAGTCAAAAAAACCATTAGTCACCTATCCTAATTCAGGCGAGGTCTACGATGGGGCAACACAAACTTGGCGACCCAAGGATAAAGATGCCCTGACACTGGTAGAGCATAGTAAGAAGTGGCATGCTGCCAACAATGCTAAGATTTTAGGAGGCTGCTGTCGTACACGTCCCAATGACATTAAGGCGCTTTATTCGGAATTTAGAGGGTAAAACATTAGGAACAACGTTCCTGATGTTTTTATTTGTCCTGATTTTACAAATTGGTCTTGTTGCTGTACAATTAGAGTAACATAAGATTAGAGGAGGATTAGGTATGGCTTTTGTAAGAGAAGTGATTCCAGAAGAGTACTGGGATATGCTAAAGGAGTTGGGAGTGTTTAGTGACAGGCTTCGTCGAAAAGCGTGGGTAGCGGATAAGGACAGAGGGATTTACCTATGGGTTAGTCGGGGAGCGGATAGAGAAGACCGAACGACCGATTATATTCTGATTTGGCAGAATCAAGTTATAGATATTAATACAGAGTCAACGGCTAGTATTCAATTCCCTGAGTGGGATGATACTCATGAACACCTTCAAAAGGGTCTAATCAAGGAAGGCATTAACTATATAAAAATTCCTCAGGCTTTGGCCAGTTGTGGGAAGGAACTGATCCAAATTATCCGAGAAGCTTTTCAGAATTCAGATTATCGTTATGACATTGAGTTGACCTATATTGCCACACCAGAAGTTAGGGAGTAGGCTATGAGTAAAAGTACACAAGATATCATTGATTGGATAAGCCAGTATGATGCTCCTATAGAGACCACAAAAGATTTAGAGACATTTGCATCTGCTCTGAACGAGCTGCTCAGATAGCAACAACCCTGTTGGATTTCCAGCGTTTTTTTATTTGTCCTGATTTTACAAATTGGTCTCATTGCTGTAAAATTAGAGTAACATAAGATTAGAGGAGGATTAGGCATGGCTTTTGTGAGAGAAGTGATTCCGGAAGAGTACTGGGGTATGCTGAAGGAGTTGGGAGTGTTTAGTGATAGGCTTCGTCGAAAATTATGGATTGCGGATAAGGACAGAGGGATTTACCTGTGGGTTAGTCGGGGAGCAGACAGAGAAGATCGCACGACTGATTATATTCTGATTTGGCAAGGACAGATTATTGATATTAATTCAATGCCAATTGAATATTCTAAACAACCCACTTGGAATGAGAACCATACAGAAGTGTTAAAAGGGTTGATTAAGGATTATGTTAATTATATAAAAATTCCTACCTTTTTAGTTGGTCAAGAAGAAGAATTAATCCAAATTATCAAAGAAGTTTTTCAGAATCTTGATTACCATTATGATATTATTTTAGAACGAATTCCAAAACCAGAAGTTAGGGAGGACAAGTGATGGCAGCCAGCTCAGATAGCAGCCACTATGTTGGATTTCCAGCGTTTTTTTATTTACCCTGATTTTACAAATCGGTCTCATTGCTGTACAATTAGAGTAACATAAGATTAGAGGAGGATTAGGTATGGCTTTTGTAAGAGAAGTGATTCCGGAAGAGTATTGGGGTATGCTAAAAGAATTGGGAGTGTTTAGTGACAGGCTTCGTCGAAAATTATGGATTGCGGACAAGGACAGAGGGATTTATATGTGGACCAGTCGTTTTGCGGATAGAGAGGATCGAACGACCGATCTTATTCTGATTTGGCAAAATCAGGTGATATATCTTAATGTAACGACTGTTAGGACTAAAGATCCTGTATGGAATGAAGAGACGCGTCAATTGTTAGAAAAAGGGGTTGATGAGGAGGCTATTAATGAAATTCGCTTACCCAAAGTATTAGCTAATCAAGAGAAAGAACTCTTTCAAGTTATAGGAGAAGCTTTCCGTGCGGAAGACGAACACTTTTATGTTAAGTTTAGGAAACTTGCTCAACCTATTTATATTTAAGGAGGGAGTATAATGGTACAAACGAAACAAGATATCATTGATTGGATAAGCCAGTATGATGCTCCTATAGAGACCACAAAAGATTTAGAGACATTTGCATCTGCTCTAAACGAGCTGCTCAGATAGCAGCAACCCTGTTGGATTTCCAGCGTTTTTTTATTTGTCCTGATTTTACAAATTGTCCTCATTGCTGTACAATTAGAGTAATATAAGATTTAGAGGAGGATTAGGTATGGTCTTTGTAAGAGAAGCAATTCCAGAAGAGTATTGGGGTATGCTAAAAGAATTGGGAGTGTTTAGTGACAGGCTTCGTCGAAAATTATGGATTGCGGACAAGGACAGAGGGATTTATATGTGGACCAGTCGTTTTGCAGACAGAGAAGACCGAACGTCCGATTCTATCCTAATCTGGCAAAATGCAGTTGTATACATTAATACGATAACGGTTGCTTTTGTTGAAGAGCCGGTTTGGGTGGACGACAGTCATCCCCATCTTCAAAGAGGACTGGTGAAAGAGAGGATCAATAAGATAAGCATTCCCCAATCTTTGGCCAGTCAGGGTAAGGCTCTGATTGAGGTCATCCGAGAGGCCTTTCATCATTCTGGCTCTCACTACGATATAGAGCTGACTCATATTGCCACACCAGAAGTTAGGGAGGATAAGTGATGGCAGCCAGCTCAGATAGCAGCAACCCTGTTGGATTTCCAGCGTTTTTTTATTTGTCCTGATTTTACAAATCGGTCTCATTGCTGTACAATTAGAGTAATATAAGATTTAGAGGAGGGTTAGGCATGGTCTTTGTAAGAGAAGTGATTCCGGAAGAGTACTGGGATATGCTAAAAGAGTTGGGACTTTATAATGAGTACACCTATTTGGATATCTGGGTAGCAGATAAGGACAGAGGGATTTACCTGTGGGTTAGTCGGGGAGCGGATAGAGAAGATCGCACGACCGATTATATTCTGATTTGGCAAAACCAGGTGATTAATATTAATGCGAGAACTATTGATAATGTTGCCCATCGTCCAATTTGGAACGAAGATACTACTCAATTGTTGCAGCGCGGAATTGTTGAAAAAGACATTAATCACATTAAGATACCAGCTTCTTTAGCTAATCAAAAAACTGAGGTGGTTGAAATTATTAAGGAAGTTTTTCATCATGCTGAAAAAGAACTAGATATAGAGTTCAAGGATATTGCCACACCAGAAGTTAGGGAGTAGGTTATGGGTAAAAGTACACAAGATATCATTGATTGGATAAGAGACTATGATCAGCCGCTAGATAGCGATGCCAATAAAGCGAGGTTCGCATCGGAGCTGAACGAGCTGCTCAGATAGCAGCAAGCATGTTGGAATTCCAGCGTTTTTTTATTTGTCCTGATTTTACAAATTGGTCTCATTGCTGTACAATTAGAGTAACATAAGATTAGAGGAGGATTAGGTATGGCTTTTGTAAGAGAAGCAATTCCAGAAGAGTATTGGGGTATGCTAAAGGAGTTGGGAGTGTTTAGTGACAGGCTTCGTCGAAAATTATGGATTGCGGATAAGGACAGAGGGATCTATATGTGGACCAGTCGTTTTGCAGACAGAGATGATCGAACGTCCGATCATATTCTGATTTGGCAAAATCAGGTGATTAATATTAATACGAGAACTATTGATAATGTTTCTCATCGTCCAATTTGGAACGAAGATACTACTCAACTGTTACAACGTGGAATCATTTTGGAAGATATTAATTATATAAAAATTCCAGCTTCTTTAGCTAATCAAAAAACGGAGGTAGTTGAAGTTATTAAAGAAGTTTTTCATCATGAGGGTAAAGAATTGGATACCCAATTTAGGCATATTGCCACACCAGAAGTTAGGGAGTAGGCTATGAGTAAAAGTACACAAGATATCATTGATTGGATAAGAGACTATGATCAGCCGCTAGATAGCGATGCCAATAAAGCGAGGTTCGCATCTGAGCTAAACGAACAGATTAGCCAGATGGACTTTCGGGCAGCTAATGGCGGAGCAGCTGTTGCTTACTCCGGCTGGCTGGGTAATGACAATGAGGTCATGTCTCAGCTCTTCCTGACCG
Source organism: Streptococcus dentiloxodontae (assembly GCF_053206925.1). Classification (NCBI taxonomy): domain Bacteria; kingdom Bacillati; phylum Bacillota; class Bacilli; order Lactobacillales; family Streptococcaceae; genus Streptococcus; species Streptococcus dentiloxodontae. The sequence continues at coordinate 72,843 of NZ_JBRUHR010000009.1, forward strand.
CCAAGGAACTCTCTGAAAACAGTCAGGGACAGTACAGTTTCATCAATGATGGGGCGGAGAATATCCTCAACAATAGTAATTTTAGAGATGAATTGGAATTTAAGCTGGGAAATAGAAATACTGTAGAACAGTTGATGAGTGGTGACTACTCAGGTGATGTTCGAGAGCGTACTAGCTTTGGGAATAATCTATCTCTGAATGATTTCGTGTCAGAAAACTATATGCGCGCTAATGCCAGAGGCGATGTCTTGGTTCTGATGGGAACAGATGTGACCCGAGATAATGTTCTGGCTCAGACAGAGCTGCCGCTCTTGATTCGTGACCATCCCGAAGTGACGGCTATCAATGGCATTCCTATAGACGATCTCAGGCAAATGACAGATGCTCAAGCCTTTGATGCTGTCCATGATGCTTCTCTGAAAATTCAGGCAGAAGGCAAACTGTACCGAGGGGAACGTCCGTTTCCAACGGCTGATTCTCCGGAGAAGACGGTTGAAATCCTAGATCTTAGTGAGACTGAGTATGGTAAGGGAGTTACCCCTCCTGAGGATCTGAAAGAACAGGACGAGACCATGCGCGACCGCATTA
>NZ_JBRUHR010000010.1:0-59966 GCF_053206925.1 Streptococcus dentiloxodontae
CATAGGAATCTTTCTAATGATGGTTTTGTCGCTTTTCATTATAAGTCATATGGGACTTTTTGTGTATACACTCAAAAAGCCCTATAATATCTGAATGAGATTTACCCACTACAGATATTATAGAGCCCCTTTTGACAGGGGGCTTTTTGAGAATTTGATTTTACTAACGCTTGCCAAAGTGCTATAATACTAAGGATATTGCAGAGAGGCTCTGCAATTTTCCAAATAAGAAAAACGATAGTAAGAGGTGTTTATAATGGGACGCAAATGGGCTAATATTGTAGCTAAAAAAACTGCCAAAGATGGGGCTACTTCCAAAGTTTATGCTAAATTTGGGGTTGAAATCTATGTAGCTGCTAAACAAGGTGATCCAGATCCAGAGTCAAATTCAGCTCTCAAATTTGTTTTGGAACGTGCAAAACAAGCACAAGTACCAAAACATGTTATTGATAAAGCTATTGACAAGGCTAAGGGAAATACAGATGAAACCTTTGTTGAAGGACGTTACGAAGGTTTTGGTCCTAATGGTTCTATGATTATTGTAGATACTCTGACATCAAACGTCAATCGTACGGCGGCCAATGTGCGTACTGCTTACGGGAAAAATGGTGGTAACATGGGAGCGTCAGGGTCTGTATCGTATATGTTTGATAAAAAGGGTGTTATCGTGTTTAAGGGTGATGATGCTGATAGTATCTTTGAACTGCTTTTAGAAAATGATGTTGATGTTGATGATGTTGAAGCAGAAGAGGGTTCAATTACTGTCTACACAGCTCCAACTGACCTTCATAAAGGGATTGAAACCCTGCGTGCTAATGGTGTTGAGGAGTTTCAGGTTACCGAACTGGAGATGATTCCGCAATCGGAAGTCACTCTTGAGGGTGAAGATTTAGCAATTTTTGAAAAATTGGTTGATGCACTTGAAGCTGATGATGACGTTCAAAAAGTCTATCACAATGTAGCAGACTTTTAGATGACTTGATAGTAAAAGCTGTATCTTGGCATAGTATGTTGAATAGCTAAGCAGATTTTTAGCTATTAGCAAAAAAGAGTTGTGTAAACAGCTGATATTCTGTCTTGCCTGCTCTGCTTTATTTTGATATAGTAGTAGCCAAGCTATATTAGTTGGAGGAATTCGAGATGAATATGTGGACATTGCTGTTAATTTATGCAGTAATTATGGTGATTTGGTTTTCTTATTCGCGTCGCAAGCAAACGAAAGCACAGGAAGATCGCTTTGCTAGTTTGAAAAAAGGTGCAGAGGTAGAAACTATCGGTGGTTTGATTGGAATTGTTGACGAGATTGATAAAGACAACAATCGTATTGTTTTAGATGTTGAAGGAGTCTATCTGCCTTTTGACTTGAATCGTTCCATTTTGAAAGTTTTGACGCCTGCGTCAGCTGATGATACGAATCAAGAGGATACAGCAGTTGAGTCTGACGATAAAGAAAACAATGAAACGGCTGATAATGGTATTTCTGAAACAAGTGAAACAGTCAGTGAGGCTGATGAAACAGCCATTCAAGAATAGATTTTTACTTCTCAAGTCTGAGATTATTGTCTCGGGCTTTTTGATTTCACACCAAATGTTACTCAAAATAGTTAGTTATGTGGTAAAATAAAAGGTAAAGTACATTTTGAGGATGACGTATGTTTAACTTTAAAAGAAAAATGAAGGCTGAAAATTTAGACAAGATTCCTAAACATATTGGTATTATCATGGATGGGAACGGCCGTTGGGCTAAAAAACGTTTTCAGCCGCGTGTTATGGGGCATAAGGCAGGAATGGATGCTTTGCAAGATGTGACCATTCAAGCCTCAGAACTCGGTGTTAAGGTTTTGACTGTCTATGCTTTCTCAACGGAAAATTGGTCGCGTCCAGAGGATGAAGTGGCTTTTATCATGAATCTTCCTGTTGAATTTTTTGATAAATATGTGCCCAAACTTCATGAAAATAATGTTCGTATTTTGACAATGGGTGATAATTCACGTCTGCCTGAAGCAACTTTGGAAGCGCTCAAAAAAGCAGTGGAGAAGACTAAACATAATTCTGGTTTAATTTTGAATTTCGCCTTGAATTACGGAGGGCGTGCTGAGCTTGTTCGAGCTATTAGTTTAATTTCTCAAGATGTTTTGGATGCTAAGATTAATCCTGATGATATTACAGAGGATCTTGTGTCAGATTATCTATTAACCAATCAGCTTCCTTATCTTTACCGAGATCCTGATTTGGTGATTCGAACGAGTGGGGAGTTACGTCTGAGTAATTTCCTACCTTGGCAGACAGCATACAGTGAACTTTATTTCACAGATGTGCTTTGGCCCGATTTTAATAAATCAGGCTTACGCTCTGCCATTTCAGAATATAATAACCGTCATCGTCGTTTTGGTGGCGTATAGAAAGGAATACCCATGCGTGAACGTGTTATTGGAGGAGGAATTGCAGCGGCTATTTTTCTTCCCTTGATGTTTATTGGAGGCCTGCCTTTTCAGCTTTTAGTCGGAGCAATGGCTATGATTGCTGTTTCTGAAATGCTGAGAATGAAGGGGTTGGAAATTTTTTCTTTGGAAGGTGTGCTGGCTATGTTTGCTAGCTTTATCTTGGTTATCCCTGTTGATCATTATATAGCAGGTCTTCCTATGGATGCCAGCGTGACTGGCTTTGCTCTCGTATCGTTTTTGATTTTGGCGGGAACAGTACTTAACAACAGCCGTTACTCTTTTGAAGATGCGGCTTATCCAATAGCAGCAGCCTTTTATGTTGGTTTTGGTTTTCAACATCTGGTTAATGCTCGTTTAGATAGCTGGGATAAGGTGCTTTTTGCTCTTTTCATCATCTGGGCGACGGATATAGGTGCTTATTTAGTGGGCCGCCAATTTGGCCAGCGTAAGCTTTTAGCCAGCGTTTCACCTAACAAAACAGTCGAGGGAAGTTTAGGCGGTATTGGTATAGCCGTTCTTGTAGCAGCTCTTTTTATGCTTATTGACAAATCCGTTTATCAGCCGCATAATTTTTTGGTGATGATTATCTTTGTGATCCTATTTAGCATTTTTGGTCAATTTGGTGATCTGGTTGAGTCAGCTCTTAAACGTCATTTTGGTGTCAAAGATTCTGGCAAACTTATTCCAGGACATGGCGGTATTTTAGATCGTTGTGATAGTTGGATTTTCGTCTTTCCTATCATGCACTTTTTAGGCCTCTTTTAGAATAGCGGAGCTAAGTTAGATGAAAGCTATTATTACATTTATCATTATTTTTTGTGTCATTGTTGTTGTCCATGAATTTGGTCATTTCTTCTTTGCCAAACGTTCTGGGATTCTGGTTCGCGAATTTGCTATTGGAATGGGACCTAAGATCTTTGCGCATACAGGAAAAGATGGGACAGCTTACACTGTTCGTATTCTGCCTCTAGGAGGCTACGTTCGTATGGCTGGCTGGGGCGAAGATAAGACAGAGATTAAAACAGGAAGTCCAGCTAGTCTGACCATCGGCCAAGATGGCAAGGTGACTCGGATTAACTTGTCTAGTCATCAAATTGATCAGACAGCTCTGCCCATGAATGTAACGGGCTATGACTTGGAAGATGAGCTGACAATTACGGGTCTTGTTCTTGACGAAAGTAAGACTTATTCGGTGGATCATGATGCAACAATTGTTGAAGAAGATGGGACCGAACTTAGAATTGCGCCGCTGGATGTCCAGTATCAAAATGCCAGCGTCTGGGGACGTCTTATTACTAATTTTGCTGGGCCGATGAATAATTTTATTTTAAGTCTTGTGGTTTTCATTGCCTTGGCTTTTGTTCAAGGCGGTGCTCAAGACACCTCAACAAATGCGGTAACTGTTACTAGTGGCGGAGCCATGCAGGCAGCTGGCATCAAAACAGGCGATGAGATCCTTTCGATTGATGGTGACAGTATTACGGATTGGGCCAGTCTGAAAGAAGCTGTTGCTGAGAATACAGCTGATTTTTCAGAAGAAGACAGTTTGTCGGTTGCTGTTAAAAGCAGTGATGGTGTGAAAAAGACGGTTGAGGTAAAGCCTGAAGAACATGATGGTTCTTACTTTATCGGTGTCAGTCCAGCACTCAAAACAGGATTTTGGGATAAAATCGTTGGTGGGATACAGCAAACCTGGATAGGTGCAACAGCCATTTTTTCTGCCTTGGGAAATTTGATTACTAATTTTAGTCTCAACAAACTAGGTGGGCCGGTGGCCATGTATCAAATGTCAGCTCAAGCCTCTGAAGCAGGGTTAGCATCAGTTCTTTATCTGATGGGAATGATTTCCATTAACCTTGGTATCTTTAACCTGATTCCTATACCAGCTTTAGATGGCGGGAAAATTGTCATTAATATTATTGAAGCTGTCCGGCGTAAACCTTTGAAACAAGAAACGGAGACTTATATTACCCTAGCAGGAGTTGCTGTCATGTTTGTCCTGATGATTGCAGTCACATGGAATGACATCATGCGCGCATTCTTCTGATCTTAGGTCTCTTTAAATAATCATAAACCTGCTGTATTTGCACAGGTTATCTCTTTAAGTTAAGAATGAAAGGAATTGATCGTAAGTTAAAACTTTAGCAATGGCTTGTTTTTCTTATACTGCCACATGGCAGACGTGACTTTGCTTAGTTTTAAATGCTTTTGGTATCTTATTTTATGAAACAATCAAAAATGCTTATTCCGACACTTCGCGAAATGCCTAGTGATGCTCAAGTTATTAGCCATGCCCTCATGTTGCGTGCAGGTTATGTCCGTCAGGTTTCTGCTGGAATTTATGCTTATTTGCCGCTGGCCAATCGTACCATTGAAAAATTCAAGACCATCATGCGTCAGGAATTTGAAAAAATCGGTGCAGTAGAAATGCAGGCGCCAGCTCTCTTGACAGCAGATCTTTGGCGTGAATCGGGACGGTATGAAACTTATGGTGAAGATCTGTATAAACTTCAAAACCGTGACAAGTCTGATTTTATTTTGGGGCCAACCCATGAGGAAACCTTTACGACTCTCATTCGTGATGCGGTCAAATCTTACAAACAGCTTCCGCTTAATCTTTATCAAATTCAGTCTAAATACCGTGACGAAAAACGTCCGCGCAATGGGCTTCTCAGAACTCGTGAATTCATTATGAAAGATGGCTATAGTTTTCATGCTAATTATGAAGACCTTGATGTGACTTACGAAGACTACCGTAGAGCCTATGAAGCAATATTCACACGGGCAGGACTTGATTTTAAGGGAATTATTGGTGATGGCGGAGCTATGGGAGGTAAAGACTCTCAGGAATTTATGGCTATTACCCCAGACCGAACTGACCTTGAACACTGGCTGGTTTTGGATAAGACAATTGCGTCTATTGATGATATCCCTGAAGATGTTTTAGCAGATATCAGAAAAGAATTAGATTCGTGGTTGGTTTCAGGTGAAGACACGGTTGCTTATTCTAGCGAATCTAGCTATGCAGCGAATCTGGAAATGGCTGCTAACGAATATAAACCTTCAACCAGAGTCGTTACCCAAGAAGAGCTTGCAAAAGTTGAAACACCTGACTGTAAATCTATTGATGATGTTGCTGCTTTCTTGAAGGTTGATGAATCTCAAACAATCAAGACTCTTCTTTTCATTGCTGATGAAGAACCTGTTATTGCTTTACTAGTTGGCAATGATCAAGTTAATGATGTCAAATTGAAAAATTACCTTGGCGCCTCATTTCTTGAGCCAGCAACTGAGGAAGAGGCACAAAACGTTTTTGGTGCTAATTTTGGCTCTCTTGGTCCAGTTAATGTTAAAGAAGGCATTCGTATTATAGCTGACCGAAAGGTTCAAGATACTGCTAATGCTATTGTCGGTGCTAATGAGGATGGCTTCCATTTCACAGGCGTTAATCCGGGACGTGATTTCCAAGCGGAATATACCGATATTCGCGAAGTTAAAGAAGGAGAAGTCTCTCCGGACGGTCAGGGAGTTCTCAAGTTTGCTCGCGGCATCGAAATTGGCCACATTTTCAAATTGGGCACACGCTATTCTGAAAGCATGGGGGCTAATGTTCTGGATGAAAATGGCCGAGCTGTTCCTATTATTATGGGAAGCTACGGAATCGGTGTCAGCCGTATCTTATCGGCTGTTATTGAACAGCATGCGCGTCTCTTTGTGACCAAGACACCAAAAGGCCTTTACCGTTTTTCTTGGGGGATTAATTTCCCTAAAGAATTAGCGCCATTTGATGTGCATGTCATCACGGTTAATGTCAAAGACGAAGCAGCCAATACTCTGACGAAACGTATTGAAGACATTCTGCAAACCAATGGCTATGAGGTACTAACTGATGATCGTAATGAACGTGTCGGATCAAAATTCTCAGACAGCGATTTGATTGGTTTGCCAATTCGTGTGACGGTTGGTAAAAAAGCAGCAGATGGTGTTGTTGAAGTAAAAATGAAAGCAACTGGCGATACAATTGAAGTTAATGCGGAAAATCTGATTGAGACCCTTACCATTTTGACACAAAATGCTTAAAGGGGACAAACAGCCGTTTGAATAAAAAATGAAACCGTGATTTCAAAAAGTCACGGTTTTTCAATGAGCTATTAATAGGTAAAGGAAGCATTATTGACAGAAATTTACAAATAGTGTAAACTTAAAGAAATCATAAAAGGAGATATCGTATGTGCCATCACTTGCCCTGCTTGGGAAATCATAAAGTTTATTATTACTTTAGTTTCTTTAGATAAGGCATTTGTATTTTTATAGATGCAAATGTCACTAGTGTTTGTATCTATGAAGCTAAGGCATTTTGTGATGGATTAGCCGATTAGATGATAGGTCTAACCGGCAGATAAAGGCTAGTTTTCACTGGCTAACTTGTATCGAACCAGTTAGATATCGTCTGACTGGTTTTTTCCTGCATGATAAAAAATATAGAGGTAAGGAAAATGAAGAAAATCTTAGTTAGCTTAGCGGCTATCTTGTCAGTAGCCCTTCTTTTGACCGCATGTAGCAAGTCATCTGACAGTCAAAATAAGACAGTTCATATTGGGATTCTCCAGTACGTGGAACACGAGTCATTAACGGCAGCACGCAAAGGTTTTGTTGAAGAATTGGCAGACGAAGGCTATGTTGATGGTGACAATATCGTCATTGATTATGAAAATGCTCAAGGAGATCAATCCAATTTGCAAACGATTTCGCAGTCTCTGCTTGATGATAATGACCTAGTGCTTGGGATTGCTACACCAGCGGCTCAGTCTTTGGCAAATTTGTCGGAAGACAAACCCATTCTATTTACAGCGGTAACGGATCCTGTTTCAGCTAAATTGGTTAAGAGCATGGATAATGTTGGTGGTAATGCAACAGGAACCAGTGACATGTCTCCGATTGCAAAACAGGTAGAGCTGCTCCAAAAAGTGATGCCGGATGTCAAGACCGTTGGGATTATGTACACAACTAATGAGCGTAATGCTGAAGTACAGGTTGAAGAAGCAGAAAAAGCCTTCTCTGATGCTGGTATCAAAACAATTACAAAAGGCATCTCATCAACCAATGACGTTCAAGATACGGCTAAAAGTTTGATGAGTCAGACTGAGGTGCTCTTCATTCCAACGGATAATACAATTGTGTCTGCCATCAATTTGGTAACAGATTTGTCTAAGGAAATGAAGGTTCCAGTTGTCGGCGGTTCGGCAGATATTGTGGAAAGCGGTGTTCTTTTTACTTATGGAGCGAATTATAAAGCTCTTGGACGTCAAACAGCAAAGATGGCTGTGCGTCTGATTGAGGGTGAAAAAGTTAGTGATATTGCAGCCGAATACCCTGATACCCTTGATGTTGTTGTCAATGAAGATATGGCTAAGCTTCTTGGTATAGATGTGTCTGCCATCAAAGAAGGTGCTTCAACCACTGGCAATAGCACTAAGGAAGCCTCGGATAATTCAAACGCATCATCTTCGAACGGTTTTCTTGATGTTATTTTATCAGCTATTTCTCAAGGTCTCTTGTGGGCAATCATGGCGATTGGTGTTTTCATTACCTTCCGTATCTTAGATATTGCCGATTTGACCGCTGAAGGCGCTTTTCCTCTGGGTGCTGCTGCAACAACAATTATGATTGTAAATGGTATTAATCCTCTTATTGCTACTTTGGGAGGTTTTGTGGCAGGTATGTTTGCAGGAGCAGTTTCTGGTTTCTTACACACCAAGATGAAGATTCCTGCGCTTTTGACAGGGATTATTACGCTGACTGCTCTTTACTCTGTTAACCTTTTGGTCTTGGGAAGTTCCAATGTTTCTTTATCAGATCAAAAAACTTTAGTAACCATGATGACAGGATTTGGCCTGCCTAAGCTTTACGGAGTCATTGTTTTGGGTGTCATTTTTGTCAGTCTGGTTATCGGATTGCTTGTTATACTTTTGAATACTCAGATTGGTCTGGCTCTGCGTGCGACAGGAGATAATCTTGCCATGGGAGAAGCAAACGGCATTAAAGTTGTTCGTATGAAGATTCTGGGTTACATGATTTCAAATGGTTTGATTGCTCTTTCGGGTGCTCTTTTGGCACAAAATAATGGCTACGCGGATATGAATATGGGGACAGGTACCATTGTTAATGGTCTGGCTGCTATTATTCTGGCAGAAGTTATTGTCAAATACCTGCCGTTAGGAAAACGTCTCTGGTCTATTGTGTTGGGAGCAGTGCTCTACCGTTTGGTATTGGTTATTATTCTTGCTATGAATGTAGATGCTCAAATGCTGAAATTAGCGTCAGCTATTCTCCTTGCTATTATCCTCTATGTCCCAGAAATTCGTAAGAGACTGCATATTAAACCAAACAAAACATTGACACCAGGAGGTAAAGACTAATGACTCTTTTAACTCTAAAAAATATTCATAAAACATTTGAAAAAGGGACTGTAAATGAAAACCACGTTTTGCAGGGCCTGAATCTGGATATTGAACAGGGGGATTTCATCTCTGTTATCGGTGGTAACGGCGCTGGAAAATCCACTCTCATGAATTCTATTGCAGGCGTTCTCAGTGTTGATGAAGGAGATATTCTTTTAGAAGGGCAATCTATCAAAAATTTGTCGGTTGATGTTCGTTCTAAAGATATTAGCCGCGTTTTCCAAGATCCCCGCATGGGGACAGCGACCAACCTCTCTATTGAGGAAAATATGGCGATTGCTTATCGTCGCGGAAAAAAACGCAGCTTCTTCAAAAAATCTATCACAGAAGATGAGCGTAAGATTTTCAAGGAATCTCTGTTGGAACTTGGTCTTGGTCTGGAAGAACGCATGAAAACGGATGCTAACTTTCTCTCAGGAGGTCAGCGTCAGGCTTTGACTCTAGCAATGGCAACCTTAGTTCGTCCTAAAATTTTGCTACTAGATGAGCATACCGCGGCTCTTGATCCTAAAACTAGTGATATGGTTATGCATCTGACTAAAAAAATCGTTGAGGAGCAAGAGCTGACCACTCTCATGATTACGCATAATATGGAACACGCTATTGAATATGGCAATCGTCTTGTGATGCTTTATCATGGTAAAATTGTTGTTGATGTCCGCGGTGATGAGAAGAAAAATCTTACTGTTGCTCAGCTTATGGATCTCTTCCACAAAAATAGCGGTCAGGCACTTAGTGATGATGCTTTAGTGTTAGGATAAAATATTAAGCGATCTTGCAAAATGGAGTTAATCATGAAACTGAGAAAATATTTAAGCAGTTTTTGTGCACTGCTTTATTTGCTGCAAGCCATCCTGCATTTGCTGATTTTGCTGGGTTTACCCTTAGGCGGCTTCTTTTTCGGAGGCATTTACACTGTCTTTCCTCTCTGGTTGAGACCGGTTAATTTCTTTTTTGTTCTAGCCTAGTCATTTTTCGCTTATTTTTATTTAGCTTATGGTCAAGTTCTGCCAAGCCGCTGGACAAAAGCAAGGCTGGATCATGACAGTTTTATCTTTTCTGGTAACCCTTTTCAATTTATTTGTCAGCAACAGCCCTCTTGAAAATACGGGACAGGCAGTTTGACAACGTTGACATTCTTTTGCAGTGTCTGGATGATAATCTTATCAAAAACCCCTCACCTATAATAGGTGGGGGTTTCAAGTATTATAAGGAAAGGACGGGATTTGAACCCGCGTGTGAACAATGTCCACTTGCCGGATTTCGAGTCCGGTGCCGTACCAAGCTGGGCCACCTTTCCATGGTAAAAATAAAAGTCAGCAAAAATTGCCAACGCATAAATAATTCAGGATTCATTTTGCGAAAATAATAGATGGACAAAATGAAAGGATTTGAAGAAACATTTGGAAAAAAACGACAAAGTAGTCAAAAAGTCCAAAGATGCGGAGAAAGGGATTTGAACCCTCACGCCCGAAAGGGCACATGCGCCTGAAGCATGCGTGTCTGCCGTTCCACCATCTCCGCGTATCTTCTATTCTACCTTTTTCCTGAAAAAATTCAAGAGGGAAATCCAGAATTTCTATAAGTTTTAAGCGTTTTCTGTTATAATAAAAGAAGGAATCTGCAATAAAGGAGTTCATTTGCAAGGAAGAATTATTAAAGCGTTGGCAGGCTTTTACTATGTTGAAAGCGGCAATACGGTTTATCAGACCAGAGCGCGTGGAAATTTTAGAAAAAAGGGTCAGACCCCTTACGTTGGTGATTTTGTGGATTTTTCAGCAAAAGAAAATTCTGAAGGTTACATTCTTAAGATTCATGAACGAAAAAACAGCTTGGTGCGTCCGCCTATTGTCAATATTGATCAGGCCGTTGTCATCATGTCTGCGAAAGAACCTGATTTCAACAGTAATCTTTTGGATCGCTTCTTAGTTCTTTTAGAGCATAAAGCCATTCAGCCACTGATTTATATTTCTAAACTGGATCTGCTAAGCAGCAGAAAAGAGCTGAACGAAATTCGCAGCTGCTACACGAAAATTGGTTATGATTTTGTAACTTCCCTTGATGAATTGCGGCCGCTGCTTAGAAAAAAAGTAACAGTGTTTATGGGGCAGACGGGCGTTGGAAAGTCCACTTTGCTCAATAAAATTGCCCCAGAGCTGGAACTAGAGACTGCTCAAATTTCAGACAGTCTAGGACGCGGGAAACACACAACGCGTGCAGTCAGTTTCTATGATGTTTATGGCGGTAAAATTGCGGATACACCAGGATTTTCATCTTTGGATTATGAAGTGGATAATGCTGAAGATCTCAATGAGACTTTTCCTGAGATTAGAAAGGCTAGCCATAACTGCAAGTTCCGTTCCTGTACTCATACGCATGAACCTGACTGTGCTGTGAAATCAGCCCTTGCTGCAGGGGAAATCTGGCAGGTTCGTTATGATAATTATTTGCAGTTTCTCTCTGAGATTGAAAATCGCCGTGAAGTCTATAAAAAAACAATTAAAAGAAAGTAGGTTTAAATAATGTCATATAAAATCGCTCCTTCTATTTTAGCTGCTGACTATGCTAATTTCGCTGCTGAACTGCAACGTATTGACGCTACAGGTGCAGAATACGTTCATATTGATATTATGGATGGCCAATTTGTCCCCAATATTAGTTTTGGTGCTGATGTAGTAGCAAGCATGCGCAAACACAGCAAGCTTGTTTTTGACTGTCACCTGATGGTAGTTAATCCTGAACGCTATGTGGAGGCTTTTGCTCAGGCTGGAGCAGATATCATGACCATTCATGTAGAAGCAACCAATCATGTTCATGGTGCTCTGCAAAAAATCAAGGCAGCTGGTATGAAGGCTGGCGTTGTTATCAATCCTGGAACACCTATTGAGGCGCTGAGTCCTGTTTTAGCTTTAGTAGATCATGTCTTGATTATGACAGTAAATCCAGGTTTTGGCGGACAAGCCTTTTTGCCAGAAATGTTAGAAAAGGTTGCTGCTGTTGCAAAAATTCGTGATGAAAAAGGCTACTGTTATGATATTGAAGTTGATGGTGGCGTGGACGACCAAACCATTAAAGCTTGTGCAGATGCAGGTGCCAATGTTTTTGTGGCAGGATCCTACCTTTTTAAAGCTAATGATTTGACTGCTCAAGTTCAGACTTTGAGAGATGCTTTAAATGACTAGGATTAAGGTTGCCGTGCTGGCAGGCGGAGATGTAACTCTGCCTAATGCGGTCTATGATTATTATGTTGGCGTTGATCGCGGCAGCTTAATTCTTTTGGAAAATCATTTTCCTTTAGATATGGCAGTTGGGGATTTTGATTCGGTGACTTCCCATGAATGGGAGATAATCCAGAGTCGATCCGCAGAGCTTGTTAGAGCGCAGGCAGAGAAAAATGATACAGATACTGAACTTGCTCTGAAGCTAATTTTTGACCGATTTCCTCAAGCGCAGGTAACGCTTTACGGTGCTTTTGGCGGACGATTAGATCATCTGATGTCCAACATTTTCTTGCCAAGTGATCCTGCGCTGACTCCTTTCATGACTCAGATAAGGCTTTTGGATAATCAAAATGCGGTTAGTTATTTGCCAGCAGGCAGGCACAGCATTTTCCCTGATGAAAAGATGACCTATATCTCTTTTATGACAGAAGGCCAAGGTCGGCTAAGTATTCATGGGGCAAAGTATGAACTAACACCCGCTAATTTTTTTACTAAAAAAATGTACTCAAGTAATGAGTTTAAGGATCAGCCTATTGATGTTACACTTACAGCGGGTTATTTAATTGTCATTCAGACTCGAGATAGGAGAAAATAGTGATTTATGTTGTTGCCTTGTTTGCTTTGTTAGGCTTAGGAATTTCCTACCTTTCTTTTAGGGAAATAGCAGAGCTGCAAAAGGAATTAAAAACTCAGCAGGAAGATTTTGCAGATAATTTATCAGAGCAAATCACTTATCAGCTTAACACTGCCAGTCAGCAGGAACAGCTTCATCTGACTAAAGAGCTTAACCGCCTGCAGCAGGAATTGTATCAGCAGCTTTTGGATATTCGAGAAGTTCTCCATCAAAATTTATCAGAAAATCGCGATCGCTCCGATAAGCGTTTAGAGTTAATCAACCAGAATCTGACAGAATCAGTCAAGGAAATGCAGCTTTCCAATGAAAAACGATTGGAACAAATGCGTTTAACGGTTGAAGAAAAATTGGAACAAACGTTGCAGAATCGCCTTCGGGCTTCTTTTGAGACCGTTTCAAAGCAATTGGAGTCGGTCAATCAAGGATTGGGTGAGATGAAAACCGTTGCTCAAGATGTCGGCAATCTTAATAAAGTCTTATCTAATACCAAAACGCGTGGTATTCTAGGGGAATTACAGTTAGGACAAATTATTGAGGACATTCTAACTGAGCAGCAATACGAGAGAGAAATTCCAACGGTGTCTGGCTCATCCGAACGCGTTGAGTATGCTATCAAGATGCCTGGAGTCGGCCGTGATGAGTATGTTTATCTGCCGATTGATTCTAAATTTCCATTGGAAGATTATTATCGACTGGAGGAAGCCTATGAAGCTGGGAATAAAGAATTAGTTGACGATTACCGTAAGTCGTTGCTGTCTAGTATCAAACGTTTTGCCAAATCCATCAATCAAAAATACCTTAATCCGCCAGAAACCACTAATTTTGGAATTCTTTTTTTACCAACTGAAGGTCTCTATGCGGAGGTGGTTAGACAGGCTGCATTCTTTGACAGTCTGCGTCGAGAGGAAAATATTGTTGTGGCTGGTCCATCAACTTTATCGGCACTTCTAAATTCCTTGTCAGTTGGATTTAGAACGTTGAATATTCAGAAGAATGCAGATGATATTAGTAAGGTTTTGGGTAATGTTAAATTAGAATTTGGCAAGTTCAGTGATATGTTAGTCAAAGCCCAGAAGCAGCTGAATACGGCTTCCAAGACAGTTGACAGCCTGTTGAATACGCGCAGCAATGCTATTGTAAGAGCTCTTAATACAGTAGAAACTTATCAGGATAAGGCGACTCGAAGTCTATTAGATTTACCTTTAGAGAGGGAGGATGACTATGAAGATTAGTCAAATGAAAAAAGATGAACTTTTTGAAGGTTTTTACCTAATCAAAAAGGCAGAAGTGAGAAAGACGCGTGCAGGAAAGGATTACATTGCCTTAACCTTTCAAGATGACAGCGGTGAGATTTCAGGGAATTTGTGGGATGCCCAGCCTCATAATGTAGAAGACTTTACGGCAGGCAAGGTTGTTCATATGAAAGGCCGGCGTGAAGTTTATAACGGAACGCCACAGGTCAATCAAATTATTCTACGCCTTCCAGAAGCCGGTGAACCTAATAATCCAGCCGATTTTAAAGAAAAGCCGCCAGTAAATCCAGCAGAAGTAAGAGATTATTTGGAACAAATGATTTTCAAGATTGAAGAAGCAACTTGGCAACGTCTGGTTCGTGCTCTCTATCGTAAATACAATCATGAATTTTTTACTTATCCAGCTGCTAAGACAAATCATCATGCCTTTGAATCGGGTTTAGCTTATCATACAGCAACCATGGTTAGACTGGCCGATAGTATTGGAGATATTTATCCTGAGCTCAATAAAAGTCTCCTGTTTGCAGGAATAATGCTACACGATCTAGCAAAAGTTATTGAGCTATCTGGACCAGAAAATACAGAGTATACAATCAGAGGAAACTTGATTGGTCATATTGCTTTAATTGATGAAGAGATCACTAAGGCATTAATTGAGCTAAATATTGATGATACAAGAGAAGATGTAACGATTTTACGTCATGTTATCCTCAGCCATCACGGCCTTCTGGAATATGGCAGTCCCGTTCGTCCCCGTATTATGGAAGCCGAAATTATCCATATGATTGATAATCTGGATGCCAGTATGATGATGATGACAACTGCGCTTAACCGAGTAGACCAAGGAGAAATGACGAGCCGTCTTTTTGCTATGGACAATCGTTCCTTCTACAAACCCCGTTTAGACTAAGAATATCAGAAAGAAATGAGCATTTTTGAGTAAAATGTTCGTTTTTTACTTAATATATGTTATAATACTTAAAAATACAGAAAAAGGATAGCTTATGAAACTCAAGCGCAGTGAACGTATGGTAGTTATTTCTAACTACCTCATTAATCATCCGTATCAATTGACGAGTTTAAACACATTTGCTGAAAAATATGAAGCGGCAAAATCGTCTATTTCTGAAGACATTGGTATTATTAAAAAAGCTTTTGAAGAGAGTCAAATTGGGGAAATCGAAACAGTAACTGGTGCTTCAGGCGGAGTTGTTTTTACACCAACCATTTCTGAGAAAGAGGCCAAAGAATTAATACAGGAACTTTGTAAGCGTTTATCTGAGAGTGACCGTATTTTGCCAGGAGGCTACCTTTATTTGTCAGATCTTTTGAGCACGCCTGCTATTTTAAAAAATGTTGGTCGTATCATTGCCAGCAGTTTTAGAGATCAAAAGATTGATGCGGTTATGACTGTAGCAACCAAAGGTGTTCCTTTGGCAAATGCTGTTGCAAATGTACTTAATGTTCCTTTTGTTATTGTTCGCAGAGACTTAAAAATTACGGAAGGTTCAACAGTATCAGTCAACTATGTCAGCGGCTCAAGCGATCGAATTGAAAAAATGTTCCTTTCAAAGCGCAGCTTGCAGCCAAACAGCCGTGTTTTAATTGTGGATGACTTTCTCAAGGGCGGCGGCACTATTTCCGGCATGATAAGCCTGCTCAAAGAATTTGACAGTGAATTGGTAGGAGTTGCTGTCTTTGCTGAAAACACCAAAGAGGAGCGTGATCTTCATGATTATAAATCACTTCTTAGTGTATCAGATATTGATGTCAAAACAAATCGTGTCACAGTTGATTTAGGAAATATTTTTGATTAAATCTATCAGTTGTCACTTCTGAACCATAAAAGGCGGGACGTAGTCCTTCCTTTTTTGAATTCTAAAAGTTTGAAATCCTTCAACTTTTTTGCTAATCGAAACAGAGCAGGGGAAACTCCGATAGTGTTTTTTCTTCAGTAACATACCCTTGCTACTATTGAACGATTTAGGCATTCATGTGATTTTGTTGGCATTCCTAATAATTTTTGAGTGCCATTAGTAAAAATAATTGACACATCTAGGTTATTTGTGATATTATACTGAACGGTACTTTTTACTTTTGGTCTCTCAAAAGTGTACAGAGACGTGCTGACAAATGTTGCAAAAGTACACACAGACAAGGGTTGTCACCAAATGCCTTGTCAACCAAAAATAAAAAAATAACAGGAGAAATGTAGATGCCTACAATTAATCAATTGGTTCGCAAACCACGCAAATCAAAAGTAGAAAAATCTAAATCACCAGCTTTAAATGTTGGTTACAACAGTCACAGACAAGTTCCAACAAATGTATCATCACCGCAAAAACGCGGCGTTGCGACTCGTGTCGGGACAATGACTCCCAAAAAACCAAACTCAGCTCTTCGTAAATTTGCTCGTGTACGTTTGAGCAATCTTATTGAAGTTACTGCCTATATTCCAGGTATTGGACATAACCTCCAAGAACACAGCGTTGTGCTTATCCGTGGTGGACGTGTAAAAGACCTTCCAGGGGTACGTTATCATATTGTTCGCGGAGCACTTGATACTGCAGGTGTTGCTGATCGTAAACAAGGCCGTTCAAAATACGGTGCTAAACGTCCTAAGGGCTAATAGAAGGGAGATAAGTTAATATGAGTCGTAAAAATCGTGCTCCAAAACGTGAAGTTTTACCAGATCCATTGTACAATTCAAAATTGGTAACACGTCTTATCAACCGTGTTATGCTTGATGGGAAACGTGGAACCGCTGCATCAATTGTTTATGGTGCATTTGAACAAATTAAAGAAGCTACAGGCAATGATGCTCTTGAAGTATTTGAGACAGCTATGGATAATATCATGCCTGTTCTTGAAGTTCGTGCTCGCCGTGTAGGTGGCTCTAACTACCAAGTTCCAGTTGAAGTTCGTCCAGAACGTCGTACGACGCTTGGCCTTCGTTGGTTAGTCAATGCTTCACGTTCTCGTGGTGAACATACTATGAAAGATCGTCTCGCAAAAGAAATCTTAGATGCATCTAATAACACCGGTGCTTCAGTTAAGAAACGCGAAGATACACATAAAATGGCTGAAGCTAACCGTGCCTTTGCACACTTCCGCTGGTAAAAATAAGATGCAAAAGGCGTTAAAAACGCAACGTAAAAATAGGCAATCTGATAAAGAGACCTTAGTCTCTAATAAGATTTATCTTTTTACACAGCGTTTAGCTTGAGCTCAATTTAACGCATTTTGTTGAACATAATTTGTACAAAACCAAAAAACGGGTAGGTCCTGCCTATCCGTTTTTGCTAAATCATGCTATAATAAGCTGTAAACAAAATTTTATAGGAGAATAACCTAATGGCACGTGAATTTTCACTCGAAAAAACTCGTAACATCGGTATCATGGCTCACGTTGATGCCGGTAAAACAACAACAACCGAACGTATCCTTTATTACACTGGTAAAATCCATAAAATTGGTGAAACTCATGAGGGAGCTTCACAAATGGACTGGATGGAGCAAGAGCAAGAACGTGGGATTACAATTACATCTGCTGCAACGACAGCACAATGGGACGGTCACCGCGTTAACATCATTGACACACCAGGGCACGTGGACTTCACTATCGAAGTTCAACGTTCTCTTCGTGTTCTTGATGGTGCAGTAACTGTACTTGACGCTCAATCAGGTGTAGAACCTCAAACAGAAACTGTTTGGCGCCAAGCGACTGAATATGGTGTTCCGCGTATTGTTTTTGCTAATAAAATGGATAAAATCGGTGCTGACTTCCTTTATTCTGTAAGCACACTTCATGACCGTCTTCAAGCAAATGCTCACCCAATTCAATTGCCAATCGGTTCAGAAGATGATTTCCGCGGTATCATTGATTTGATTACCATGAAGGCTGAGATTTACACAAATGATCTTGGAACAGATATTCTTGAAGAAGATATCCCAGCTGAATATATTGATCAAGCAAATGAATATCGTGAAAAACTGGTGGAAGCAGTTGCTGAAACTGATGAAGACCTCATGATGAAATATCTTGAAGGTGAGGAAATCACTAATGAAGAGTTGAAAGCAGCTATCCGTAAAGCTACTATCAATGTTGAATTCTATCCAGTTCTTTGTGGCTCTGCCTTCAAGAATAAGGGGGTTCAAATGATGCTTGATGCGGTTATTGATTATCTTCCAAGTCCGCTTGATATCCCTGCTATTAAAGGTATTAATCCAGATACAGACGAAGAAGAAACACGTCCTGCTTCTGATGACGAACCATTTTCAGCACTCGCCTTCAAGATCATGACAGACCCATTCGTTGGTCGCTTGACTTTCTTCCGTGTTTACTCAGGTGTTCTTAATTCAGGTTCATACGTATTGAACACATCTAAAGGTAAGCGTGAACGTATCGGACGTATCCTTCAAATGCACGCGAATAGCCGTAACGAAATCGAAACGGTTTACTCCGGAGATATCGCTGCAGCTGTTGGTTTGAAAGATACAACAACTGGTGACTCATTGACTGATGAAAAAGCTAAAATTATTCTTGAGTCAATCGAAGTTCCAGAACCAGTTATCCAACTCATGGTTGAGCCAAAATCAAAAGCTGACCAAGACAAGATGGGAATTGCTCTTCAAAAATTGGCTGAAGAAGATCCAACCTTCCGCGTTGAAACAAATGTTGAAACAGGTGAAACAGTTATCTCTGGTATGGGTGAGCTTCACTTGGATGTCCTTGTCGACCGTATGAAGCGTGAATTCAAGGTTGAAGCTAATGTCGGTGCGCCTCAGGTATCTTACCGTGAAACTTTCCGTGCTTCTACACAGGCTCGCGGATTCTTCAAACGTCAATCCGGTGGTAAAGGTCAATTCGGTGATGTTTGGATTGAATTTACTCCAAACGAAGAAGGTAAAGGTTTCGAGTTTGAGAATGCCATTGTTGGTGGTGTGGTTCCTCGTGAATTTGTTCCAGCCGTTGAAAAAGGTTTGATTGAGTCTATGGCAAACGGTGTTCTTGCGGGTTACCCATTGGTTGACGTTAAGGCTAAACTTTACGATGGTTCATACCACGATGTCGATTCATCTGAAACTGCCTTCAAGATTGCTGCTTCATTGGCTCTTAAAGAAGCTGCTAAAACAGCACAGCCAGCTATCCTTGAACCAATGATGCTGGTAACCATTACGGCTCCAGAAGATAATCTTGGTGATGTTATGGGACATGTAACAGCACGTCGCGGCCGTGTTGATGGTATGGAAGCACGCGGTAATACGCAAGTTGTCCGTGCTTATGTACCGCTTGCTGAAATGTTTGGTTATGCAACAGTTCTTCGTTCTGCAACTCAGGGACGCGGTACATTTATGATGGTATTTGACCATTACGAAGATGTTCCTAAGTCAGTTCAGGAAGAAATTATTAAGAAAAATTCTGGTGAATAATCTACCATTGGAAATCAAAAAGGTACTTGTGAAAACAAGTGCCTTTTCTGTTTGCAATTTAGGGCAAAAAATTATATAATAACCATGTTGAGAGGTGGCTTGGCTGTAACCAAGTTAACCTTTTCACAATTTGTCGGAGGGTTGTCCCTCAAAAATATTATTTACTTGATTTTCATAAGGAGGAAATCACAAATGACAGTTAAAGTTGGTATTAACGGTTTCGGTCGTATCGGTCGTCTTGCATTCCGTCGTATCCAAAACGTAGAAGGTGTTGAAGTTGCTCGTATCAATGACCTTACAGATCCAAACATGCTTGCGCATTTGTTGAAATATGATTCAACTCAAGGTCGTTTTGATGGTGACGTTGAAGTTAAAGAAGGCGGATTTGAAGTTAATGGTAAATTCGTTAAAGTTTCTGCTGAACGCGATCCAGAACAAATCGATTGGGCTGCTGATGGTGTAGAAATTGTTCTTGAAGCAACTGGTTTCTTTGCAAGTAAAGCAGCAGCTGAAAAACATTTGCATGCTAATGGTGGTGCTAAAAAAGTTGTTATCACTGCACCAGGTGGTAATGATATTAAAACAATCGTATTTAACACTAACCACGATATTCTTGATGGTACTGAAACAGTAATTTCAGGTGCTTCATGTACTACAAACTGTCTTGCACCAATGGCTAAAGCTTTGCATGATAACTTTGGTATCAAAGAAGGTTTGATGACAACTATCCATGCTTACACTGGTGACCAAATGGTTCTTGATGGACCACACCGTAAAGGTGACCTTCGTCGTGCACGTGCTGCTGCTGCAAACATTGTTCCTAACTCAACTGGTGCTGCTAAAGCTATTGGTCTTGTTATTCCTGAATTGAATGGTAAACTTGATGGTGCTGCACAACGTGTTCCAGTTCCAACAGGATCAGTTACTGAATTAGTTGCTGTGCTTGACAAAAATGTAACTGCTGATGAAGTTAACGCTGCTATGAAAGCTGCTTCGAATGAATCTTACGGTTACACTGAAGATCCAATCGTATCTTCAGATATCGTTGGTATCTCTTACGGTTCATTGTTTGATGCAACTCAAACTAAAGTTCTTGATGTTGATGGTAAACAATTGGTTAAAGTTGTTTCATGGTATGACAACGAAATGTCTTACACTTCACAACTTGTACGTACTCTTGAGTACTTCGCAAAAATTGCTAAATAATAATTTATTGGTTTAGTAAAGGGAGAGGTTATCCTCTCTCTTTTTGCTTTTATTCTTGTGAAAAACTGAATTTATTATTATGAAATTGAGAATTCTTGTCAGAAATATGCTATAATACAGAAGTATAAAATTTTTTTAAGGAGTCTTAAAACATGGCTAAATTAACTGTTAAAGATGTTGATTTGAAAGGGAAGAAAGTTCTCGTTCGTGTTGACTTTAATGTGCCTTTGAAAGATGGCGTTATCACTAACGACAACCGTATCACTGCGGCTCTTCCAACTATTAAGTACATCATCGAACATGGTGGTCGTGCAATTCTTTTCTCTCACCTTGGACGTGTGAAAGAAGAAGCTGACAAAGAAGGTAAATCACTTGCTCCTGTAGCTGCTGATTTAGCTAAAAAACTTGGTCAAGACGTTGTTTTCCCAGGTGTTACTCGTGGTGAAAAACTTGAAGCAGCTATCAATGCTCTTGAAGATGGACAAGTTCTTTTGGTTGAAAACACTCGTTTTGAAGATGTTGATGGCAAGAAAGAATCTAAAAATGATTCAGAACTTGGTAAATATTGGGCAAGCCTTGGTGATGGCATCTTCGTAAACGATGCATTTGGTACAGCTCACCGTGCGCATGCTTCAAATGTTGGTATCTCAGCTAACGTTGAAAAAGCAGTTGCTGGTTTCCTTCTTGAAAATGAAATTGCTTACATTCAAGAAGCTGTTGATAATCCAGTTCGTCCATTTATCGCTATCCTTGGTGGTTCAAAAGTTTCAGATAAGATTGGTGTTATCGAGAACTTGTTGAAGAAAGCTGATAAAGTCCTTATTGGTGGTGGTATGACTTATACTTTCTTTAAAGCACAAGGTATTGAAATCGGTAACTCATTGGTTGAAGAAGATAAACTTGATGTTGCCAAAGATCTTTTGGCTAAAGCAAATGGTAAACTGATCTTGCCAGTTGACTCAAAAGAAGCGAATGCCTTTGCTGACTACACTGAGGTCAAAGATACTGAAGGTGCAGCAGTAGATCCTGGTTTCCTTGGTCTTGACATCGGTCCTAAATCAATTGCTGAATTCGATAAAGAATTGACAGGAGCTAAAACAGTTGTCTGGAACGGACCTATGGGTGTCTTTGAAAATCCTGACTTCCAAGCTGGTACAATCGGTGTAATGGACGCTATTGTTAAACAACCAGGCGTTAAGTCAATCATCGGTGGTGGAGACTCAGCTGCAGCTGCTATCAACCTTGGCCGTGCAGACAAATTCTCATGGATTTCTACAGGCGGAGGCGCAAGCATGGAGTTGTTGGAAGGTAAAGTGTTACCTGGTCTCGCAGCCTTAACAGAGAAATAATCACTTGCGACGAAAAGAGTTGTGAAAACAACTCTTTTCTAGTGCATAGGCTAGATTTTCTATGAAACGTAGTGAGTTTAGAAAATCAGCCTAGGTAAAGGGAAAGGTAAAGTGTTGCTTGGCTGTTTTGACTGAAAAGTAAAAACTTGCGATAAAAAGAGTTGTGAAGGCAACTCTTTTTTAGTCCCTACAGTAGATTTTTTGCGGAACAAGGTAAGCCTAGAGAATCAGAAGAGATGAAGGAAAAATCTTCTGAGGGTGATTGTGTGGCGACCATATCTATCTGTCCAATTCCCTGTAATATGATGTTAGCTTTGATGGAATAATACTCCTTGAAAATCAAAATCAGACGTCGTTAACTTCGCCTTGCCATACTCCAGTGATACAAGTTAGGTTTGTCTCATTTCAGCCTTAACTATCCACTGGATAATTGAAGTTGTCTGCGGTTCGTTGCGACGCGAGGAGGTGAAATCGCTATTATTTCACCAACGAGCTAGTAAGGTCTTTAGCCAGCTCCATAGAGCTTGGCGTAGAAAATTCAGCATTAGCGGATTTTTTTAAGACGTTTGCGACGTGAGCCGGAGAAGCCGATAATGCTTCGGTAGGCGAGCTAGTAAGTTTTTTTAGCCAAGGCCCTTATAGGACATGGCGTAGCAAATTCAGCGTCAGCGAATTTTCTTAAGACGTTTGCGACGTGAGCCGGAGGAGCCGATAATGCTTCGGTAGGCGAGCTAGTAAGGTCTTTAGCCAAGGTCCTTATAGGACATGGCGTAGCAAATTCAGCGTCAGCGAATTTGCTTAAGACGTTGCCTAGTCTGATTTTGATTTTCTTTGAGTATAAGATGAGACTGAAATGATAAGAGGTAGTTTTCAAATAAACTTCATTTTGATCCTCAAAAATTTACATTAGGTATGCGGACGTTCAAATCAAGCTGGGCCGTTTTTTTAGTGCTCTTACTTTTTGGATTGTTTAATTGGAAAGGTTTTTAAATTGGCGCTTTAACAGCTGTGTGTAGCTTGCGTGAAGATTTTGATAAAAGTGTTCATTTTGGGACATCTCGTATCGTTGGCAACAGTATTGGTGGTGTTTATTCACTCGTGTTTTTTTCTGATCAATAGTCTATTGTATTATCAATATTGGGTCACAGTCATTTTTATTCCAATAGTTACCATGTTAACTATTATGACTAATGTTGCCATGAATAACAAAACGGTAATTATCGGTGGTGTTGCAGTTTTGCTTATTATCACTTTGTCTATTTCTAAGGATGAAACCATTCTTTATGTTTGTGCTCGAATTTTTGAAACTTTTGTGGGTGTTTTCATTGTCATTTCTGTTAATTCAGATATTGATAAAGTCCGAAAATTCTTTAAGAAAGAAAAAGTTTGAAGTTAATGTTATAAAATATGACATATAGGATTGACAGCTATGAATTTTCAGAATATAATAGACAATGAAAGGAGGAAATCATGAAAGAAAAAGAGCTTCGACGATCAATGGCGGTTTTTCCTATCGGGACTGTAATGAAATTGACGGATTTAACAGCTCGTCAGATTCGTTATTATGAGGACCAAGGATTACTGACACCGGATCGTAGTTCTGGAAATCGACGTCTTTACTCGCTAAATGATATGGATGTTTTACTGGAAATCAAGGACTTCTTGGATGAAGGATTAAATATTGCAGCTATCAAGAAAGAGTATGCTGATCGTAGAGATCGTGCCCTGAAAAAGCAAAAAACTTTGACAGATGCGGATGTTCGACGTATCTTACATGACGAACTCCGAACTCAGGGCCGTTTTTCGACCCCAACGCAACATCTTGGTGGTTTACGTATGTAAATACGTAACGTGGCATTTAATTTTTAAAAGGAGGCCGTTATGGCAATCACAGCAGCAGACATCCGTCGCGAAGTTAAAGAGAAAAATGTTACTTTCCTTCGTTTAATGTTTACGGATATTTTGGGAATCATGAAAAATGTAGAAATCCCAGCTACTGACGAACAATTAGACAAAGTACTTTCAAACAAAGCGATGTTTGATGGCTCTTCAATCGAAGGTTTTGTACGTATTAATGAATCAGACATGTATCTTTACCCTGATCTTAATACTTGGACTGTTTTTCCTTGGGGAGATGAAAATGGAGCCGTTGCTGGACTAATCTGTGATATTTATACAGCAGAAGGGGAACCATTTGCTGGTGACCCACGTGGTAATTTGAAAAAGGCTTTGCGTCATATGGAAAAGCTTGGTTATAAATCATTTAACCTTGGTCCAGAACCTGAATTCTTCCTTTTCAAAATGGATGAATTTGGCAATCCTACAACCGAAGTAAATGATAAGGGTGGTTACTTTGATTTAGCACCTACTGACCTTGCAGACAATACACGTCGTGAAATTGTTAATGTATTGACTAAAATGGGATTTGAAGTTGAAGCTAGTCACCATGAAGTAGCTATTGGTCAACATGAAATTGATTTTAAATATGCTGATGTTTTAACTGCTTGTGATAAAATTCAACTGTTCAAATTAGTTGTTAAAACCATTGCTCGTAAGCATGGCTTGTATGCAACCTTTATGGCTAAACCTAAATTTGGAATTAATGGTTCGGGAATGCATTGTAACATGTCCTTGTTCGATAACGAGGGTAAAAATGCTTTCTTTGATCCAAAAGATCCTACAGGAATGCAATTATCTGAAGCAGCTTACTACTTCTTAGGCGGTTTGGTAAAACATGCTTACAGCTACACTGCTATTATGAATCCAACAGTTAACTCATACAAACGTTTGGTTCCTGGTTATGAAGCTCCAGTATATATCGCTTGGGCAGGACGTAACCGTTCACCATTGATCCGCGTTCCTGCATCACGCGGCGTCAGCACACGTTTGGAATTGCGTTCAGTTGACCCTACAGCTAATCCATACTTAGCCTTGGCTGTCCTTCTAGAATCTGGACTTGATGGTATTGAAAATAAAATTGAAGCACCAGCACCTGTAGAATCAAATATTTATGTCATGACTGTTGAAGAACGTAAAGAAGCTGGCATTGCAGATCTTCCATCAACTCTTCACAATGCACTGAAAGCATTACAAGAAGATGAAGTGGTTAAAGCAGCTTTAGGTGATCACATTTATACAAGCTTCCTTGAAGCTAAACGTATTGAATGGTCAAGCTATGCTGCCTTTGTATCACAATGGGAAGTTGATAACTATTTGGATCTTTATTAAGGTTGAAAAAACAGTCGATAGTCGGCTGTTTTTTTAGATTATCTAAATAATTGAATTTTCAGATTTTTTCTGCGATACTCTGTATTTCTGCATAATTATGTGATATAATTTAACCGTCTATTCAAAAAAATTGAGAATTCATTACATTTAGTTAGGAGTAAAAACATATGAGAGAGGTTATTAAAAAGGCACAGCAAACGACCCTGTGGGATCCGTCTTTTGAATCAGATGCTTGTGGGATGGGATTTGTTGCTCAGATTGACGGCATTGCTAGCCATCAATTAGTTGATTATGCCTTAACAATGTTAGAGAGAATGAACCATCGTGGTGGTACAGGTGCTGAGCCTGATACAGGAGATGGAGCTGGTATGTTGTTGGCCATGCCAGATGAATTCTTTAGATTGAAAGCTAAAGAAGAAGAGATTGATTTACCGCCATTGGGAGATTATGCTGTTGCTCAATTGTTTCTTCCTCAAGATAAGGTGGCAAAAACAATTTTAGAAGACAGTCTGACTAGTGAAATCAAAAGATTAGGCTTTCATGTATTGCTGTCGCGTGATGTTCCTTTTAATTATGACAACTGTGGTCCAGCTGCTCAGGAAATCATGCCAAGTTTTGTGCAGCTTTTTATTGAAAAACCAACTGAAACACAGAGCGGACGCGCATTTGAAGATAGACTTTTCCGTCTGCGTCGCAAGTTGGAAAAAACGTTTGCTGCAGATGAACTTTTTATTTGTTCCTTGTCAAGTAAGACGATTGTTTATAAGGGAATGCTGCATGCCTTCCAAGTGCGTCTTTTCTATCCTGATTTATCAGATGAGCACTTTAAATCACATATCGCTTTGACCCATTCACGTTTTTCAACGAATACGTTTCCTTCTTGGGATCGTGCTCAGCCTTTCCGCTTCTTAGCGCATAATGGAGAAATCAATACGCTTCGTGGTGCTGAAAATTGGATGCATAGCCATCAAATTGAAGTTTATAATGAAGAAAATTCAGACTCTGCTAAATTAGAAAACTGTCTAGAGTATCTTTACCGTCATGGTCGTGATATTCCGCAAAGTCTATTGATGATGGTACCTGAAGCTTGGGGAAAAGATGCAGGACTTTCTAGGGAATTAACAGCCTTTTACGAATATGCTTCCAGTTTTGTCGCTCCTTGGGATGGCCCAGCTGCTCTTGTTTTCACTGATGGCGAGATGGTTGGAGCTCGTTTGGATCGTAATGGTCTTCGTCCTAGTCGCTATTCTCGCACCAAAGATAATTTTTTAATTTGTTCTAGCGAATCTGGTGTAGTTGACATAGCACCTAGTCAGGTTGTTGAAAAAGGGGTTCTTGGTCCTGGTAATATGATGTTAATTGATACCAAAAAAGGTTTGGTATTAAAGAACGAAGAAGTTAAAGAGCATTATTCTAAACAACACCCTTATCAACAGTGGGTGCAAGAAAATGTTACTCTTTTGGATGACTTTGCTGCTCAAGAAGAAATTGTCAATGATTATGATGTGAATCAAATGTGGAAAATTTTTGGTTATACAGATGAGACAATTCGGACAGTTATTCTGCCTATGTCAGAAAAAGGAGAAGAACCTGTTATTTCAATGGGCTTTGATAGTCCATTAGCGGTATTATCAAAGAAACCACAATCTCTCTTTACTTACTTTAAACAACAATTTGCTCAAGTAACCAATCCTCCTATTGATGCTATTCGTGAACAATTAGTGGTGTCAACGACAGTCTTTTTAGGTGGGGATGGCGATATCCGTCAAGATAGTGCTGATAATTGTGTCAAGGTTCGGGTTGATAGTCCTGTCCTTTCTAGTCAAGATTTTGCAAAATTAGCCAATTTAACAGATGAACGTTACAAGGCAACAACTCTATCCACCGTTTATGACTTAGGAGATTCTGACAATAATCGTCTGCAATATGCTTTGGAAGATCTTTTCAAAAAAGCCGATGAAGCAGTTAATCAAGGCAGTAAGATTATCATCTTGTCAGATAGAGGTGTCACAAAAGGCCGCATAGCCATTCCTATTTTATTGGCAGTTTCTGGTTTGAATAATTACATGGTTGTCAAAGGAAAAGCTAGTCAATTTTCAATTGTTGTTGATACGGCAGAGGCTTTTGAAGTTCATCATTTTGCAACCTTAGTTGGTTTTGGAGCAACAGCTATTCATCCTTATGGGGCTTATGCAACCTTAAAAGCTTTTGATAAGACCAGTGACTCTTTTGAAAAATATCGTAAGGCTGCTGAAAAAGGTATTGTTAAAGTCATGAGTCGTATGGGGATTTCGACAGTACTTGGTTATAAAGGTGCTCAGCTTTTTGAAGCAATTGGTCTTTCTGCTGCTGTTGTTAACCAATATTTTAGAGGAACAGCTACGCGTATTGAAGGTTTGAGCCTAAATCAAATCGAAAAAGAGTATTTAGAACGTGTTGATTTTGCTTTTGGACCAAGAGCTAATGATTTCTTACCTTCTGGTGGTTCTTATCAGTATAAGACAGATGGAGAATATCACCTCTTTAACCCACGATCTATCTACAATTTCCAACAATCTATTCGTCGCGGTGACTACGGTCTCTTTAAACAATATTCAACTGAACTAGATAACGAGGCTCTAAAGCAGCCGACAACTCTGCGTTCTCTTTGGAAATTTCATTCTAATCGACCAAAAGTTGATTTAGCAGAAGTTGAACCAGCCAAGGAAATTGTTAAACGTTTTAAAGTTGGTGCCATGAGTTTTGGTTCTCTTTCTAAGGAAGCACACGAAACAATTGCGCAAGCCATGAACGCTATCGGAGCCAAATCAAATTCTGGTGAAGGCGGGGAAAATCGCAAACGCTTCAAACCGCAAGCTGACGGTCGCAATATTAATTCTAAAATTAAACAAGTGGCTTCTGGACGGTTTGGTGTTAATGCAGAATACCTCATGTCTGCAGAAGAACTGCAAATCAAATTAGCACAAGGAGCTAAGCCTGGTGAAGGTGGACAGCTTCCTGGTCAAAAGGTCTTCCCTTGGATTGCTGAAATTCGCGGAGCAACCCCAGGTGTACGCTTGATTTCGCCACCACCTCATCATGATATTTATTCCATTGAAGACTTGGCACAGTTAATTTATGATTTGAAGGCTATCAATCCTTATGCCAAAATCAATGTTAAATTAGTGTCAAGTACAGGTGTTGGTACCATTGCTACAGGCTGTGTCAAAGCAGGTGCTGATAAGGTTGTTATTTCAGGTTATGATGGTGGTACAGGTGCTTCTCCGCGTAATTCTGTTCGTGATGCAGGACTTCCATGGGAAATGGGCTTAGCTGAAGCACATCAGACCTTGTCCATGAATCGTCTTCGTCAACGTATGACTCTGGAAACAGATGGGAAATTAATGACGGGTCGCGATATTGCTATTGCTACATTATTAGGTGCAGAGGAATATTCATTTGCTAGTTTGGCTTTGATTTCAGTTGGCTGTGTCATGATGCGTGTTTGCTCACTCAATACCTGTCCTGTGGGTGTTGCAACACAAAATCCTGAATTACGTAAAAACTTTTCAGGTAAGCCAGAACATGTCATTAACATGATGACTTTCCTAGCAGAAGAGTTACGCGAATACATGGCTGAATTAGGCTTCCGTTCTGTTGATGAGATGGTTGGGCATGCAGAAGTCTTGAAATCAAGATTTGTTGCACAAGGTAAAGCAAAATCTCTTGATTTTTCAAGGGTTATTGGCAATAGTTTCCCAATTGATCGGAAAAATGAAGATCCTTTTGCAGAAGAACGCCAATGGAAAGAGCTAGATGGTTTTGCTGCTGCAGCAATTGAAACTGGAACCAGCGTGACTGTTGAAAATACCATCAATAATGTGGATCGTTCAGTAGGAAGTCGTATGGCTGGCTGGATGGCAGAACGTTATGGCAATGATTCTGTCAAGGAAGGCTTGATAAAATATCACTATACTGGAATTGCAGGTCAAAGTTTTGCTAGTTATATTACACAAGGTTTGGAATATACTTTGGTCGGTGAAGCCAATGACTATATTGCAAAATCCATGTCAGGTGGACGTTTAATTGTCAAACCTCCGCACGATGCTGCCTATGATGTTGAAAATTCACCAATTGTTGGTAATGTCTCACTTTTTGGTGCAGTCAAGGGTGAAGCTTACTTTGCAGGTCGTGCTGGTGAACGCTTCTGTGTTCGTAATTCGGGAGCCAAAGTCGTTGTTGAGGGTGTCGGTGCCCATGGTTGTGAATACATGACTGGTGGTGTCGCTGTTATTCTTGGAACGACAGGTCGTAATTTTGCTGCTGGTATGAGCGGTGGGGTTGCTTATGTCTACGATGTTGACGGAGACTTTAAAGAAAAAGTAAACATGGACATGGTTGACTTGTACACTATCGGTGAAACACGTGGTGATGACATCTTAAAAGACATGATTGAAAAGCATCATGAATATACAGGAAGTGCCAAGGCTAAACGCCTTCTGGATAATTGGGATGAAGAAGTTGAAAAGTTCATCAAGGTTTACCCAAGTGATTTCCATGAAATTAATGATATTGAACATGCTCTCAGTCAAAAGGGCATGACTGGTGATGAGCTTGAATTGCATACATTTGAAGTAGCCACTGGTGGCGATGCCACAGCGCAAGAGCGTCAAGCTTTGTTGGCTAGTGTAACAGGAGGGAAATGAGATGGCAGATCCATTTGGATTTTTAAAATATGAACGCAAGGACAATCCCTATCGTCCTGTTAGTGAGCGTATCAAAGATTTTGAAGAATTGCAGACAACTTTATCAATTGAAGAGCGTCAAAAGCAAGCAGCTCGTTGTATGAATTGTGGCATTCCTTTCTGTCACGAGGGAACATTCTATGGTGGTGGTCGCGCTGTTTCAGGTTGTCCCAATGACAATTTAATTCCCGAATGGAATGATTTGGTATACAAGGGCGATTTCAGACGTGCTTTTGAACGCTTGACACGAACCAATCCTTTACCAGAAATGACAGGACGTGTTTGCCCAGCTCCTTGTGAAAAGGCCTGTACAGAAGGTTTGAACGGTTCTGGTGTTACCATTCATGACAATGAACGTTTTATTATTGATAATGCCTTCGAAGAGGGCTGGGTAGCCGATTCTGGTCGTCCTATTGCACGAACCGGTTTTAAAGTAGCTGTCGTCGGTTCAGGTCCAGCTGGCTTATCAGCAGCTTGGCGTCTCAATCAACTCGGTCACAGCGTGACAGTTTTTGAACGCTCTGATCGTTTTGGTGGCTTACTCATGTATGGTATTCCCAATATGAAATTGGATAAGAAAATTGTCCAACGTCGTATTGATACCATGGCTTCAATTGGTATTAATTTTGTTGCCAATACCGAAATTGGTCGTGATATCACAGCAGAAGAATTATTAGAAAAATTTGACCGTGTAATCTTGGCAACTGGAGCTAGCGTTCCTCGTGACTTGGATGTTCCAGGCCGTGACTTAAAAGGCATTCGCTTCGCTGTTGATTTCTTGACAGAAACAACTAAAAATCTTTTGGATAGTGAAGAACAACAATTACCGCGTTCACTTGAAGGTAAGCATGTTCTGGTCATTGGCGGTGGGGATACAGGAAATGACTGTATTGGTACGGCTGTTCGTTTGGGAGCGGCTAGTGTTAAACAATTAGAAATTACTCCACAATTGCCTGAAAAGCGTCTTCCAACAAATCCATGGCCCCAATATCCCATGATTAATCGTACAGGCTATGGACAAGAAGAAGCTAATTTTGTACAGGATAGTGAATTAACGGACTATACAACATCTACTGTAGAATTTTTAGGAGAAAATGGTCAGGTAACTGCCGCTAAAACAGTCAAAGTTGGACTTGGTTTCAAAGTCATTGAAGACACTGAAGAAATGATCAAAGCAGATCTTGTACTTCTTGCAATGGGCTTCACAGGTGCTGAAAAATCGCTTTTTGATCAATTCCAAGTAGAATGTGTCTATGATGATTATTCAACCCGTAACGAAAAAGTTTTTGTTGCAGGTGATGCACGTCGCGGACCTAGTCTTGTTATCTGGGGCATTCGCGAAGGACGCAAAACAGCAGAAAAAATTGATCAAAACCTCAGAATGATGGTTACAGAATGAGGCAGGGACAAAAGTCTCTAGACTTGTCATATAGAGTCATTCAGTTTTCCTTTTATGACTTCGTTAACTCACTTTGCCATGCGCTAGGCTAGTACTACCTGCAGATCGTTGCTTAGTCCTAAAAGCAAACGGAAAACTATAATAGTCATACCAGTTCGATGCAGTAGTTGAGAGTAAGACTTATTGGCTCAGCCAACTTAGTCTTACCCCTGCACAGTTTATTAGGTGCTTTTGATATTTGCTTCGCAAGTCCTATTTCCCACCTCAAACAATTCTCAATTGTCTGAGCAATAAACCACTGCTGGTTGGATAGCCTTATCTCTTGCTAAACAAGACACAAAGAGCGTTCGCGGATAAAGTCAAAATAGGCGTTTTGACGAAGAGTCACAAGACTCTAGGAGAAACTATCTTTTTGACACAGCTCGCAGCTCGTGTTCAATTGACAAGATACAAAGAGCGTTTACGAGCAAAGGCAAAATAGGAGTTTTGACGAAGAGTCACAAGACTCTAGGAGAAACTATCTTTTTGACACAGCTCGCAGCTCGTGTTCAATTACGCAAGTGATATTGGTCTCTCTAACCAACTGTGCGGGGTTGGGACTACAAAATTGATTTCAACGAAATCCCGATTCGCTTTTTTGTTTTTAAGCTCATGAAGAAAACATCCAAAAGAGTGTTGTACAGAGTGTCAAGTTTTATAAGTTTGTTTATATCGTGGCTGAGTGTGATACGAAAGAGAATAAATTGACTTATTCTTTTAGAACTTACAATTCCGCTGAAAATATGTTACACTTAAACGGTGTTTTTTCTAAAGGATAAAATGATGAATCATAAATTTGATTTCAAGAAATTTAAGCTCGGTATGAGGACAGCCAAGACGGGTCTTGCGGTTTTCTTAGTTCTATTGTTATTTACTTGCTTGGGTTGGGAAGGTTTGCAGATTGGGGCTCTGACAGCTGTTTTTAGCCTTCGGGAGGATTTCGATAAGAGTGTGCATTTTGGAGCCTCTCGTATTCTTGGGAATACCATTGGTGGTTTCTACTCTTTGATTTTTATTGCTATTTATAGTATTTTTCATAGTGCCATATGGGTTACTCTGATTTTTGTACCCATATTTACAATGCTGACTATCATGACTAATGTTGCTGTGGATAATAAAGCAGGGATTATTGGTGGGGTCGCTGCTATGTTGATTATTACACTTTCTATTCCAGTAGGAGATAGCTTTAGCTATGCAATTGCCCGTGTTTTTGAAACGTTCTGTGGTGTTTTCGTTGCCATACTGGTTAACACAGATATTGATGTGATTAGAACATATCTGCAAAATAAGAGGAAAAGAGATTGACCTCTTTTTTTGTAACATCAAAGAAATGTTAGAAAAAGTGACATTGCAGGTTGACAGGTCGGAATTTTCAGAATATAATGGATAAGAAAGGAGAATCATGGCAAGAGAAAAAGAACTAAGGCGTTCGCTAGCTGTTTTTCCTATTGGGACGGTTATGAAATTGACTGATTTAACAGCAAGACAGATACGCTATTATGAGGATCAAGAGTTAATTACCCCAGAGAGAACTGCTGGAAATCGTAGGATGTACTCGCTCAATGATATGGATCGTCTGCTGGAAATCAAAGATTTTTTAGATGATGGCTATAACATTGCGGCTATTAAGCGAGAATATGAAAATCGCAAAGTACGTTCTCAACAAAAGCAGAAATCGCTGACAGATGCAGATGTTCGACGTATTTTACATGATGAACTTCTTCATCAGGGGAGGTTTTCGACCCCCACTCAACAAATTGGTAACATGCGTATTTAATACGCTTTCTATAATTTTAGGTTTAATAAAAGGAGACCTCACATTATGACAATCACAGCCGCTGATATTCGTCGCGAAGTTAAGGAAAAAAATGTTACTTTCCTTCGTCTAATGTTTTCAGATATTCTTGGAGCGATGAAAAACGTTGAAATTCCAGCAACCGAGGAGCAATTGGATAAGGTACTGTCAAACAAGGCTATGTTTGATGGATCCTCTATTGAAGGTTTTGTACGCATCAACGAATCGGATATGTACCTCTATCCAGACCTTGATACTTGGACAGTTTTCCCTTGGGGGGATGAGAATGGAGCTGTCGCTGGCTTGATTTGTGATATTTATACCTCTGAAGGAGAACCGTTTGCAGGAGATCCTCGTGGGAATTTGAAAAAGGCTTTGCGTCATATGGAAGAAATCGGTTATAAGTCATTTAACCTTGGTCCAGAACCAGAATTTTTCCTCTTTAAAATGGATGAACAAGGCCAGCCAACACTGGAAGTGAATGACCATGGCGGTTATTTTGACCTTGCACCAACTGACCTTGCGGATAACACGCGTCGCGAAATTGTTAATGTTTTGACAGAAATGGGCTTTGAGGTTGAAGCTTCTCACCATGAAGTTGCGGTTGGTCAGCATGAGATTGACTTTAAATATGCAGATGCTTTGAAAGCATGTGATAACATCCAATTGTTTAAGTTGGTTGTCAAAACGATTGCTCGTAAGCATGGTCTTTACGCAACCTTTATGGCTAAACCTAAATACGGTATTGCTGGAAGCGGGATGCATTGTAACATGTCTCTGTTCAAGGAAGAAGGAAATGCTTTCTTTGATCCTGAAGATCCGCATGGTATGCAGCTGTCTCAGGATGCTTACTACTTCCTAGGTGGTTTGATGAAACATGCCTACAGCTACACCGCTATTATGAATCCAACCGTTAACTCTTATAAACGCTTGGTACCAGGTTATGAAGCTCCTGTTTACATTGCTTGGGCTGGTAGCAACCGCTCACCGTTGATTCGTGTTCCTGCATCACGTGGTATGGGAACTCGTCTGGAACTGCGTTCGGTTGACCCAATGGCTAATCCATATCTAGCTTTGTCAGTTCTTTTAGAAGCTGGTCTGGATGGGATTGAAAATAAAATTGAAGCTCCAGAGCCAGTGGAAACTAATATTTATTCTATGACTGCAGAAGAGCGCCAAGAAGCTGGTATCATTGACCTGCCATCAACACTTCACAATGCTCTTAAAGCCCTTCAGGCTGATGATGTGGTACGCAAGGCATTAGGAGAACATATCTACTTGAATTTCTTAGATGCAAAACGTATGGAATGGGCAAGTTACGCAACTTTCGTTTCGCAATGGGAAATTGATAACTACTTGGATCTTTATTAAGCAATTCAAAAATGAAGCTGAGACAAAAGTGCTCAGCTTCGTTTGTTTATATAGTCATCATTATAAGACGCAGAGTTTCTCCTGCACAGTTCATTAGGTATTTTTTGATACTTGCTTCGCAAGTCCTATTACCCGTCTCAAACAACTCTCAATTGTTTGGGCAATAAACCCTTGCTGGTTGGATATCCTTCTCCCTTACTAGACAAGTACAAAGAACGTTCGCGGATAAAGTCAAAATAGGGATTTCACCAATGAGTCGTTAAGCAGCTCTAGGCGAAACTATCTTTTTGACACAGTTCGTAGCTCGTGTTCAATTATTAAGATACAAAGAGCGTTTACGAGTAAAGGCAAAATAGGAGTTTTGACGAAGAGTCACAAGACTCTAGGAGAAACTATCTTTTTGACACAGCTCGTAGCTCGTGTTCAATTACGCAAATGATAGCTCCAACAGTTTGGGGAACTGTTGGAGCTTATCTAATCCCATGAACGTTGGTTCATATCAATTCTAACCAACTGTGCAGAGGTGGGTTTAAAAGGTCTCCCAGACCTTTTAAATCGGGAAATGAAACTTGCGAAGCAAGTGTCAAATTTTCGTCCCACTCTTTTTATTCTTGGAAATTATTTTGTTTTGAAAGTTTTTCTCTGTTACAAAAAACACATTGTCTTTGATTTGTAATATTATTTCATTTTATCTTAATTCACATTAGGATAATAGCATGATAAACTAAATAACAAACTATAATTTAGGGAGAATAATCGGATTTATGAAAACATCAAAAAAACTTATCCTTGCAGCTTCAGGCAGTATCTTACTTGGTTTTGGTTTGGCTCAGTCAGCTTCAGCAGATTCTTATACTATCCAAAATGGTGATTCATTTTTCAGTATTGCTGACAGTTACGGAGTAGATCCTTATCAATTGGCAGCTGATAATGGAATGACAATTTGGTCTACGATCTTACCGGGACAAACAATTACTGTTTCTGGCGCACAAACAACAGTAGAACAGCAGACAGAAGCAAGTGCAGAAGTAACAGAAGCTGCCTCAGCAACAGAGGATACGGCGGACTCTTCTGAAAATCTTTACCCAATTGGACAATGCACTTGGGGTGTTAAAGAAATGGCAACTTGGGCAAGTAACTGGTGGGGTAATGGAGGTGACTGGGCTTCTAGTGCATCTAGCCAAGGCTATACGGTTGGAACAACTCCAGTTGCAGGTTCTATTGTTTGTTGGACAGATGGCGGCTATGGACATGTTGCTTATGTAACAGCAGTAGCAGAAGATGGTAAAATCCAAGTTATGGAAGCCAACTACAAAGATCAGCAGGCTATCAATAATTATCGTGGCTGGTTTGATCCACAAAATTCAGTTACACCTGGTACAGTGACTTATATTTACCCTTATTAATTAAAAAATCGGTTGAGAAGATCAACCGATTTTTTTGATGTTTATGAATCATTATCAGGTGTTAATACCATTGGGATAATAATGGGTTCCCGTTCCGTTTTTTCATATAAAAATGGACGCAGAGCATTGACAATAGCACCGTTAACAGACTGTATGCTGGCATCTTTGTTTTTGAGGGCAATACGGATAGCATTGAATAGTATGCGTTGACTGTCACGAATAAGATCGCCGGACTCACGCATATAGATGAAACCGCGACTAAGGATATCTGGCCCTGCTAGAATCATTTTAGATTTAAAATCAACAGTTGCAACAGCTAGCACGACTCCATCTTCAGATAAATCGTGGCGATCCCGCAGAACGGCAGCCCCAATATCCCCGATGCCATTACCATCAACATAAATATCCTGAGCATTGAAATGTCCTGCACGACGGGCAGAATCTTTGGTTAAAGCTAAGACGTCACCATTTTCCATAATAAAGATATTATCTTTTGGAATACCACAGTCTATAGCCAATCCTGCATGAACTTTCTGCATACGGTATTCTCCGTGAACTGGCATAAAGAACTTGGGTTGAATCAAGCGAAGCATGAGTTTTTGTTCTTGTTGGCCACCGTGCCCAGATGTGTGAATATTATTGACTTTGCCGTGAATGACATCAACTCCGGCTTCCTGAATTGTATTGATAAGACGATTAACACTGGTTGTGTTGCCAGGAATAGGACTTGATGAGAAAATGACTGTGTCACCTGGCTGTAAGGTTACTTGACGGTGCATACCATTGGCAATGCGTGCCAGTGCCGCCATTGATTCTCCTTGGGAACCTGTACACATGATGAGAATTTCACTAGCATGATAATTTTTCATCTCACTCGGTTCAATAATAGTTCCTTTAGGCACTTTGATATAACCGAGCTCAACTCCGTTTACGATGGCTTTTTCCATGGAACGGCCAAATACAACAATCTTACGGCCGGTTTTAACGGCAGCTTCAGCAGCTTGTTGCAGACGGAAGATATTTGAAGCAAAAGAAGCGAAGATAATACGTCCATGAATACCTTCAATAATCTTCATAATAGACTGGCCAACGACTTTTTCTGAATTGGTAAAAGTAGGCACTTCAGCATTGGTTGAATCAGAAAGCAGGCAAAGCACCCCATCTTCACCCAGCGCTGCCATTCTATGTAAATCTGCTGGTTCGCCGACTGGGGTAAAGTCAAATTTGAAGTCACCGGTACAAACAATTTTACCTTGCGGTGTGTGAATGACAATTCCAAGAGGTTCTGGGATAGAGTGAGTTGTCCGAAAAAAAGTCACGCTGAGATTTTTAAAGGTCAGCTCACTGTTGTGATTAATTTCATAGAGGGTTGCATCACGGAGCAATCCATGCTCTTCTAGTTTTCCTTTAATAAGGGCAAGAGCAAGCGGTCCAGCATAAATAGGGATATTAGCTTGTTTGAGCAGAAAAGGGATACCGCCGATATGATCTTCATGTCCGTGGGTAATGACCAAGGCCTTGATACGATTAATATTTTCAACAATATAGGAATAGTCGGGGATGACATAGTCAATACCAAGTAGGTCATCTTCGGGGAACTTGATCCCAGCATC
Organism: Streptococcus dentiloxodontae; assembly: GCF_053206925.1. NCBI lineage: Bacteria > Bacillati > Bacillota > Bacilli > Lactobacillales > Streptococcaceae > Streptococcus > Streptococcus dentiloxodontae. The sequence goes on from NZ_JBRUHR010000010.1 coordinate 37,577, forward strand.
AACGATAATAATCTCATCCTGATATTCAATACCATAGGTATTTTTACCGATTTCCCCTAAACCGCCGATGGCATAAACACCAACTTCTTCGGATTTTAAATTAATATTTGCCATCTCAGAACTCCGTTACTTCAAAAACGCCAGTTTCTTTCTCATACTCAAGGGCTTTTTCAGAAAGAAGTTCAATATATTCAATGTTGTAAGCTGTATTTTCTTCAATTAATTTACGAGCTACAATGCGGCCTTCAAGTTCGTTGTCTGCATTAATATCAAGATAAATAGTTTGTGTTTGTTCACGGCGTGGGTTACGCTCTTTAACTTCTTGATAGAAAACTTTATAAATCATGGGATTCCTTTCTATGGTAAAGGCTCTGCCATTATACAAAAAATCTGCCAAGAAAACAGCAGTGCAACTTTTTTGGCGAAAGGTTATTTAATTTTATGAGTAATAGCTCAAAGCCTTGATTCGTTAACAATTAGTTAAATTATACCATAAAAGCAGGGATTCGTAAAAGAAAGAAGAAATAAGATGATTTCTGTATCACTGAGATAAGAATAAAAGAAACAAGGTGACAGGAATTAAGAAATCTGGAATGATAATGATAGTATTACCTAACTGAAAATTTTTATCATTGATAATTTCTGTAATGTGGTGGATACCTGCACCAATTAGAAAGAAGGCAAGGATAATAATGAGTGACATTGACTCTAGACCGTTATGAACAAAACCACTATACATGCCACTGACACTAATACCAAGCGAAATAAGACCAATCTCTTTTTGGAAGCCATTTGATACCCAGCCAATACTTTTAGCAACCCTTTCACTAAAGAGATAATGTCCAATAAAGTTAAATGCACCAAAAAAGCCAACTCCAAAAATCAAGTGTGCCTGAAGCAAAGAAGTCAGTAGTCCTTTCTCAGGATGATAGAAATAGATTATGAAACCTATAACCCAACTTAAAATATATGAAATGATATAAACCATTACGATTCCTCCCTAATCTTTGTCTCTAAAAAGTCTTCAAATAATTGAAAGTAGTGAATCATATCATTTAGATATTCAGTCGGCATATCTTCTAGCAGTTTAAAATTTTCCTTATCTGTTTCTTTGTGAAATTTTTGCCATCCTTGGTAATTGCTATATCCATCGGAAGTCAATTTTAGGACGATTTCACGGCCGTTAGTAGTAGATTTTTGTTTGGTGATAAGCTTTTTTAGAATGAGCTTTTGAACCATTTGAGTCACAGCACCTTTTGTAATTCCTAATTTGTCGGCTAATGTGACGCTATTGATAGCTGGCTGATTGCCGATTTCTGCTATAATCTGTATTTCTGATCTTGTTAGCTGTTCTGCTGTTCCATAGGATCTGGGTTGGTTCATCCATTGAACATATTTATTGGCAACACGGTTAAATAGGTTATTAAAAGTAGCAGCGTTGTTCATTTGTAATCTTCCTTTCAAAATAGTATAGCTGCTAAACTATTTTAGAGAATAAGAGAATAATTGTCAATAAGGAGGCTGTTTAAGATGGATGAAAGGAGACATTCGCTTATTAATTGACAAAATAGATGATATGTCATATAATCAAAATTGAAAGGAGGGCGGTAAAATGACAGTTGGTTGCTATACATTGTGTCACGTAGATCCTAGTAAAACTTCAGAGTTTGAGGCTGTGGCCAGGAAATTTGTGACAGAATCTCACACGCATCAGGGATGTTTGCACTATGACTTCGGAAAAGTAGTGGACAGTGAGAATGATTATGCCTTTGTTGAAAAATGGGGCAATCATGATGATTTTAATGCCCACATCAATCACCCGTTTTTCTTAGCCAATGCTCCCCTGATGGCAGGTTACACAGTAGATGGCGTTTTACATACTGAACTGGTTGATTTGTTTTAGTCAGTTTCAGCTGAAATATAAATAGCACCAGCTATGCTGATGCTATTTTATATTGACTAATCTAGATACCCATGATTACGATACCAGCGAACAGTGTCTAATAAGGTCTCTTCAAAAGGTCTAAATTGACCGCCCAGCTCTTTTTCCATCTTAGCAGAATCAAAATGGGTGCACTGGTATTCCTCAGTAAAGAGCTCTACTAAATCTTTGCTGACTAAGACGGGCTTACCAGTAATTTGGTGGTAGATTTCATTCCAAATGGCAAATAGCCGAAGTAAAGGTCTGGAAATTTTCCTTTTTGGTGTAGGAATTCCTGTAGCAGTCTCTAAGGTCTTCATCACTTCAGCCATGGTCATGTATCGACCGGCAGCTAGATACCGCTCGCCGCTGCGCCCGTATTTCATAGCTCGGATATGAATATCAGCCACGTCTCTAGCATCCACAACGCTGTAACTGGCCTTGATGATTCCTGCCAATTTTTGTTGCATATAATCTAAAACCAACTGGCCAGTAGAGGTTGGTCCCATGTCTCCTGGACCGTACATGGAACCCGGAAGGACAAAGGTAATGAAGATATCAGGATGCTTAGCAAGAAAACCACGAACAGCATCTTCGCTCAAAATCTTGCTGCGATAGTATTCGATTTTGGTATTTGGATCCCGTGACATGGTTTCGTCGATGAGCTGATTGGGCTCGCCTTTGAGGACAGCAATGGATGAAGTATGAACAATTTGGCGGATACCAGCATCATAGGCGGTCTGCAGGAGATTGAGAGTGCCTGTAACATTGGTATCATAAAGTTCCTGCCAATGCTTGCCGCCCTTATGACTGTCGCGGAAAAAGGCGGCTGTGTGAAAAAGAGTATCGCAGTCAGTCAGGTTGTCGCGGAATTCTTCTGGTTTAAGTATGTCCCCCTTCACGATACGGATGGGCAGATTACCAAACTGGATTTTAGCCTTTTCTTCGGAGCGAACCAGAGCGGTGACTTTTATACCTTGGTTAAGTAAAGCACGAACAAGATTGTTGCCCAAAAGACCAGTAGCACCAGTCACAAAGGCATGTTTGATGTCTCTAGGTGTTTTTTGTGCAATCATAGATGTCTCCTTTTAGAAGTTCAAATTAGATGACATGTCATCTAATTGACTTTATTTTATCTTTTTGAGAATTTATTGTCAACAATTTGCTTAATCTAGTGTAAAATAGTAAAAGACATTAAAATAAAAAAGGAGAGCCATGGGTTCCTTAGGTAAACAATTTAGATATTTATTTAGAAGTGCTGACAATATTGCTATAAAAGAATACAGTCGTCTAATGGCACCTTTAGGGATTACCCCCAATCAAAGTGAAGTTCTTTTGGTTTTGAAAAATTATGAACCACTGTCTTTAAAAGCTTTGGGAGAGCTGCTGATTTGCGAAGAAAAAAGTCCTAGCAGACTGGTAAAGAGTTTAATTCAAAAAGGATTGGTAGCCAAGGAAATATCAACCGAAGACAGACGCAGTTCTCTGTTATTTCTGACAGAAGCTGGCAAACAGTTGATTCCTAAAATCAAGCAACAAGAACAGCTTTTTGATCAATCCATGGAAAACTGCTATTCGGAAGCATTAAAAACACTCAATGATTTGCTGTCAGAATATGTTCAAGACAGTCTTTACGAGGAAAAATTAAAACGCCGTGCTCTTTGGAACCGCGAGAAAGAATCGGAGAATAAAACAGATGAAAATTTTAGCGTTTGATAGCTCCAGTAAGGCATTGTCGGTCGCCTTACTTGAAGATGATCAGTTAATGGCTGAAACAAGACTCAATGTAAAAAAAAATCATAGCATTAGTCTCATGCCAACCATTGATTTTTTGATGGATCAGGTAGATTGGCAGCCCAGCGATTTAGAGCGGATTGCAGTAGCACAAGGGCCAGGCTCTTATACAGGCTTGCGTGTGGCTGTTGCGACGGCTAAGACCTTGGCTTATAGCCTTAGTATTGATCTGGTAGCTGTTTCCAGCCTTTACGCTTTGACAGATATAGGTGCAATGGGACTGTTGATTCCTATCATGGATGCCAGACGTCAGCATGTTTATGTTGGCTTTTATGACAATGGCAAAGCCGTCGAACCAGAACAGTATGCCTCTTTTGAAGAGGTTTTATCTCATCTGCAGGGTCAAAAACAAGTGACCTTTGTTGGTGAAGTTAGCCAATTTCAGGAACAAATTAAGGCTGCTCTACCTAGTGCAGTTATCGTAGAAACTCTGCCGTCTGCAGCTCTGATTGGCCGAACAGGAAGAACTTTGCCAGCAGTAGATGTGCATGCCTTTGTTCCTAATTATCTTAAACGTGTTGAAGCTGAGGAAAATTGGCTTAAAACCCACAACGAAGGCGATACGAGTTCTTATATTAAGCGAGTTTAAAATGAAAGCAGAATCATTTGCAGCAGCTGTTTTTACTATCTTATCGGACGTCTATGATACCTCCCCATGGACATTGACACAAATTGAGTCAGATATGGCACAGGAAAATACAGATTATTTTTTTGTTTACGAAGAGAAAAAGGCTGTGGGTTTTTTAGCGATACAAAACTTAGTGGGGGAATTAGAGATTACAAATATCGCTGTTTTATCTGATTATCAAGGGAAAGGCTATGCCTCACAGCTAATGAATTATTTAGAAAATAGAAGTGAATCTATTTTTTTAGAAGTTAGATCTTCTAACCAAGCAGCGCAGAACCTGTACCAAAAGTATGGTTTTGAAAAAATGGGCCAGCGTAAACATTATTATCATAATCCGACAGAGGATGCGGTGATTATGAGACGTGAAACAAAATAATGAGGAGTGAAATGAAAGACAGATATATTTTGGCTATTGAAAGTTCTTGTGATGAGACATCAGTGGCTGTTCTGAAAAATGAGACAGAGTTGCTGTCAAATATTATCGCCAGTCAGGTAGAGAGCCATAAGCGGTTTGGAGGTGTCGTGCCTGAGGTGGCTAGCCGTCACCATGTTGAAGTCATCACGACTTGTATTGAAGATGCTTTAACAGAAGCAGGCGTTTCAGCTACTGATTTGAATGCGGTGGCTGTTACCTACGGGCCAGGACTTGTCGGAGCGCTTTTAGTAGGAATGGCTGCTGCAAAAGCATTTGCTTGGGCACATGGCTTACCGCTTATTCCAGTTAATCATATGGCAGGGCATCTCATGGCTGCGCGTGAAGTTAAAGAGCTGCAGTATCCGCTTTTAGCACTTTTAGTGTCAGGCGGTCATACTGAGTTGGTTTATGTGACAGAAGCAGGGCACTATCATATCGTCGGTGAAACGCGTGATGATGCCGTTGGCGAAGCTTATGATAAGGTCGGGCGTGTCATGGGACTTACTTATCCGGCGGGAAGAGAAATTGATGAACTGGCTCATAGAGGGCAAGATGTCTATGATTTTCCCCGTGCTATGATTAAGGAAGATAATCTGGAATTTTCATTTTCAGGTCTCAAGTCTGCTTTCATTAACCTCCATCACAATGCAGAACAAAAAGGTGAAGCATTAGTTTTGGAAGACTTGTGTGCTTCTTTTCAGGCGGCTGTTTTAGATATTCTTCTAACGAAAACGAAAAAAGCACTAAAACAATACCCTGTTAAGCAGCTGATAGTTGCTGGCGGTGTTGCAGCCAATCAAGGTCTGCGCCAGCGTCTAGCTGACGAAATCATAAATGTTGATCTCCTTATCCCGCCTTTACGTCTTTGCGGGGATAATGCTGGTATGATTGCTTTGGCAGCAGCCATCGAATACGAAAAGGGGAGCTTTGCAGAATTTGATTTGAATGCTAAACCAAGTTTGGCTTTTACTGGGCTAAAATAGGAAAAATTTGTGTTTTATCAATTTTTTAAAATAATAGAAAGGGCATTATGTCAGAATTTTATAAGGGCATGAAGGCAGCTTTACCAACTGCTATGGGCTACGTTTCTATCGGTTTAGCCTTTGGTGTGGTCGCATCAGCTTCTCAGTTATCGCCTTTAGAAGTCGGCCTGATGAGTGCTTTAGTTTATGGCGGGTCAGCTCAGTTTGCTATGTGTGCTCTCATGGTTGCTGGTGCTGGTTTGGGGATGATTACGCTGACCGTTTTTTTGGTCAATTTACGCAATATGCTTATGAGTCTGCATACTACGACTATTTTTACGACAACTAAATTTTTGGATAATCTAGGGATTGCCAGTCTGATTACAGATGAGAGCTATGGAGTATTGTTGGGGGAATATGTTCATCATAAAACGATTTCTGCCAGCTGGATGCACGGCAATAATATTCTCAGTTACCTTGTCTGGATTGTATCTTCTATAGTTGGAACTTTGATTGGCTCTCTTATTCCTAATCCTGAACAATTTGGGCTGGATTTTGCCCTAATTGCCATGTTTATTGGACTTTTGACCAGCCAGTTAGAGGTTATGCTGAGCGAGGGAATGAAAAAGCTGCTCCTGATTTTGCTGGCTGTCGCTGTTGTTTATATTGGGCTGTCTATGCTTTTGTCAGAGTCTTTAGCTGTTTTAGCAGCGACACTTATTGGTTGCGGTGTGGGGGTGGTTTATGATGACTATCAGTAGTTTCACCTTGGCTGCTATCTTGCTGGGCTTTGCAGTCAGCTGGATTCCGCGTGTAGCTCCCGTTGTCCTTGTTAAATACAAGGGCTTGCCGAATCTTGTGGTTCGTTTCCTTAAATATCTGCCAGTCTCTATCCTTTTTGCCCTAACCTTGTCCAGTCTCATGGAGGAAAGGATTGGGAATTTCCCAATGCTTAAGGGCTTGGAAGTTTTAGCAGCTTTGCCAACTTTTTGGGTGGCCTTTCGTACTAAAAATCTACTTTATGCTGTTGTGACAGGCATTGCTTGCATGGCAGTTCTGCGGTTTATATTTTAGCTTATAGCATTAAAAAAAGCGGAATAACAAAGCGATTTTCTGATGAGAATCTGCTTTTATTCTGCTTTCTTTTTTTATCATTTAAAAAAGAATTCTATATCATCCTGACTAAGGCCAATCATAGGATCAATAGCAATCCAATTTGATTCAGTCAAACGATAAGATAGTTGTTCTTCCTCTGTCTGATGGATCGAAGGTTTGTCTATAGACTGTGAATGGTTCTGGATGTTCGCTTCTTGTTCAAAAAGTGTCAGCTGCCCCTTTTTTTCTGCGCTTGGTACTTGATCTTTAGTCTGTTCTTCAGACGATGGCTCAGTAGTAATAAGGGCTTTTTTTTCATAGGTTTGATTTTGTAAAGGAGACTTGGAAAACTGTTGGTTGGCTTCAAAGCGCTGGACGAGATAGGTACGGCGTTTGGCTCCTTCATTTTTGATAGCATAATCAAAGGCTGTTATTTCTCCCAGCATGACCAGCTTACTTTTAGAGCGTGTAATAGCTGTGTAAAGCAGGTTGCGCTGCAGCATACGGTTGCTTTGGCGTGTGATTGGTAAAATAACTACTGGAAATTCACTGCCTTGGGATTTATGGATAGACATGGCATAAGCTAATGTGATTTTTTGCCATTCGCTGCGAGGGTAGATGACTTCATTACCATCAAAATCCATGTAAATTTCATCTTGTTTGGATTCGGTGTATTTAGCTGGTATCAAATCGGTGATGTGTCCGATATCACCATTGAAGACATTGAGCTCAGCATCGTTAATCAGATGGAGAATCTTGTCATTTTTTCGGAAAACAAGGTCATTATAAGCGAATTCATTTTGCTTATCTTTAGGATTGAGGAGTTCCTGTGTGAGATTGTTGAGGTTGTTAATGCCGGCCTGTCCGCGGTACATGGGTGCTAAAATTTGTAAATCTTGAGCAGGGATTCCGCTTTTAAGAGCCGATGTGATAATTTTTTGAACCATCTGTGGAATATGTTCTGCCTGAGCTTCAAAGTAAGAACGATCGGCTTTTTTAGCTGAGAAATCAGCAGGCAGCAGCCCCTCACGGATTTGCGCTGCTAATGTGACAATAGTTGAGTCCTTAGACTGGCGAAAAATTTTAGTCAGGGTCAGCTTTGGCAGCTCTGCTATTTTTAAGAGGTCGGCTAAAACCTGACCAGGTCCCACAGACGGAAGTTGGTCGCTGTCGCCGACTATGATGACCTGAGTGTGACTGGCAATGGCGTCAAACAGCTGATTAGCCAGCCAAGTATCCACCATAGAGAACTCATCAATGATAATCAGTTCACAGTCTAAGTAATCATCAAGCGTCTGGTAATCACCATCGCTGTTAAGTCCCAGATGCCGATGGATGGTAGCAGCAGGCAGCCCCGTTAATTCAGTCATGCGTCTAGCGGCCCGTCCGGTCGGAGCGGCTAGAACGATAGGAATTTCTCCCTTGTTAAGATCTATGTCATGCAAGTCGGCATAAGCATTGATAATTCCGTTGATAACAGTTGTTTTACCTGTTCCGGGACCACCTGTCAGAATGAAAACTTTACTGCTCAAAGCCTGACTAATCGCTTTTTGCTGGCTGTCATCATAACTGATATCTTGCTCTTTTTGAAGGCGGCTGATTGTGTTCAAAAGCTCAGTATTATCAAGCTTTTCTGCATCTTCTGCAAGAATCCGTGTTAAATTTTTCTTGATACCTTCTTCGGCAAAAAAAAGGCTGTTGTCAAAGATTTTAGTATCAATGTTTTGAACTTTATCTTCTTGGATAAGCTGAGTTAATTGCTGTGCGACAAGTTCTGGCGATAATTCTATCTGGCGGGCCTCTTCCAAAAGAAAAATGGAGCGTTCCAAGAGCTGCCGCGCCTCAATATAGGTGTCACCTTCTTCTAAGGAAGCTTCTAAAAGGCAATGCAAGAGAGCCGCCTGCAGCCGTTCAGGAGCGTCCCCAGCAATTCCTAGCCGCTGTGCCAGCTGGTCAGCCATTTTAAAGCCTACCCCTTGAACTTCCTGAACCAGAAGGTAGGGATGCTGTTCAATTATTTCGATTGCTTCTTCTTTATAGGTGCTGAAAATCTGTGAGGCTGCTTTAGGAGTTAGGCCATATTCTGCTAATTTAGAAAGGATTTGTTCAGTGCCATAGTTGAGTTTGAGCTTGGCAACGAAAGCTTCACGATTGACTTTAGACAGGCCGCTGATATTTTCCAACTTGGAAGGGTCAGCTAAAATTTTGTCAATAGGCTCTTCGCCATAAGTTTCCACAATACGCTCTGCTATTTTCTTTCCAATACCTTTAAAGTGGTTGCTGGAAAAATATTTGATTAATCCTGAAGCAGAAGGTTTGGTCCGCTCATAGCGGATCGCTTGGAGCTGCTGGCCATAGCGGGGGTGATTGGTCAGCTGTCCCCAAAAAGTAAAATCTTCACCTTCTGTAATTTGTCCCATAGTACCTGTGACAATAATTTCGTAATCGTCAAAATCAGAATTAGTTTCGTCAATTTCTAGGAGTAAAATGCGAAAAAGGTTGGCCTCGTTTTCAAAAATAATGCGCTCAATTCGTCCAGAGAAATAAATGTCATTCATGGCTGTTTTTCCTTATAGAAATAGGCTGGGCTGCCCCAACCTTAAGATTAGTTATCATTGCCGACAGCACCGAAGCTGCTGAATGGCCAAAAGATGAATTTGGCCTCGCCAACAATCCTATTTTTAGAAAAGTTTCCCACTTCGCGGCTGTCTTTAGAGACGATACGATTATCTCCAAGAAGGAAATAATCATTATCTCCAACGGTGACTGTAAATTCAGTATTGCCAGCGGTGTCAGTTGTAAACGCCGAAGATGATGTGGCTAACTGCTGGAAGAACTTCTTGTAGCTGTATTCGCTCTGCAATTTATCATCGGCAAAAGCTTTTTTGTATTTTGACAAATAGTTTTCTTTAACTTTTTTACCATTGACATAAAGACTGTCATTTTTATACGTAATAGTATCTCCTGGCAGGCCGATAACACGCTTGACAATTTGTTTGGTCTCGCCATTTTCTGTTTCAGTTGCAACCACAATATCAAAGCGTTCAATTTTAGTGTGTTTCAAAACGAATAAGCGCTCGCCATTTTGCAGTGTTGGATCCATAGAATGCCCATCTACCTTGACAGGTGTCCAAATGAAGAAACGCGACAAAAGAAAAAGAGAGATAAATAGGATAAAAATTCCCCATTCTTTGAGGAAATTAATGATAGCAGATTTCATGATAGACCTTTCAGAATTGATTTAAAAGTTTATAGGCTTTCTGGGTGTTAGCAAAATGATATTTGGCTGTGGAGAGTAAAGCACTGTCGCCATAGGCGGCAAGGAGCTTTGCAGCTACTTGATCGGATTTGTTTCCAGCACCTGAAGGCAGAGTATAGCCAACCTCACGGCTGAGCTGCTCTAGGTTTTCCAGAAAGAGGTTTCTGGCTATGATAGAGCTAACAGCGACAGCAAGGTATTTGGCTTCAGCTTTTTCTTCCAAGGTTAAAGGATTGGAAAAATGATTGCTTTCGTTTTTTAGGTATTTTTGATAATTTTTTTCGGAAGTAAAGGCATCTACCACGATTTTGTCGGGGCAAACGCCTGTTTGCAAAAGCAGGTAGATAGCTTGGTTATGAAGAGCCACTTTAACTGAGACAGCATTGTGGTCTTTATCTTTTCCGACTATTTGGTTGTATTTTTTAGGGGATAATAGCAGAGCCTTATGAGGAATTTTTTCCTCCAGAAGCGGAGCTATTGTCCTGATTTTAGAATCAGTTAACCGTTTAGAATCATCAACTCCCAGCGATTTAAGAAAATCATGCTCAGCTGGTGTGACATAGCTTGCCACTACAGCTAGCCCGCCAAAATAAGAACCGTTTCCTACCTCGTCAGAGCCAATCAGAGCCATATCCTGTCTTGCAGAGCTGGAATCGGCCTCAACTTTGTAGCCGAACTGGCTAGCAATTTTTTCCGGATGCGTTCCTTGAAAGGTCACTTTGCCAGATGTGTAGGCAATAACACTTGTTCCTGCGACTTTAGCTGAAAAAAAAGCATAGGGATTTTTCTTTGGGACAGCATAAGTCGCTAATTGTTTTTTGAGCTCAGTTAACTCAGCTGATGTCATCTTTAATACGATTGTACCCATGCTATCTATTTTAGCATAAGTTGGGACAGGTGTCTCTGAAAGAGAAAGGAAAAATAATAAAAAAAGAGGAGAGAAAGGTCAAAGGCTGTTCTGTCTCGTTTTTGTAAAGATAAGCCATTAAAATGTGACTAAACTTAAACTTTTGCCATTTACGAATAGTAGCTTTTAGGTTATAATGAAAGGTAAGTTAAGAAAGGAGAAGCTGCTGGTTTTGACTATAAAGCTCTGCTATTTAGTTATAGTTTAGGCAGTTGATAACTCTTATGACAAGTACGAATCGCTATAAATTTAACTTTGGAGAAAAATCACTGACACTGACTACCGATAAGGACAACCTCTTTATGGAAGAAGTTGAGCGTGTAGCTCATGAAAAGTATGAAGGCATTAAAGAAAAACTGCCAAATGCTGACAATGAGACAGTGGCAATTCTTATGGCTATCAATGCCCTTTCGACTCAGCTTAGCCGTGAAATTGAGATTGAAGACCTTGAAAAAGAATTGGACAATCTTCGGGCCAAACATTTAGAAGAGTTGAGAGAAAAGGCTTCGATTGTGATTCCTGATGACGAGGAACAGGAATGATTGGTCTTGTCGTTTTGCTTTTTGCGGCTTGGAATTTTTATATCGGATATCGCCGTGGTCTTTTTTTGCAAGGCTATTATGCGGCTGCAGCTCTAATCAGTCTTTGTCTTGCCAGTGTCTTTTATAAGGACTTGGGCAAGGCAATTTATCTTTGGGTTCCTTATTCCAGTCCAGGGAAAGATGCTAGCATTAGCTTTTTTTTAGATGTTGATTTATTCAGTTTGGATAAGGTCTATTATGCTGGAGTTGCCTTTTTTGCTATTTATGTCGGAAGTTATTATGCTCTGCGGCTGATTGGGATTTTGATGCACTTAGTTGATTTGGAAAAATGGGATCAGACACGTCTGCGTTTGATTTCAGGGGCAATAGCAGTGCTGGTTAGTTTGCTGCCGTTCTCTATGGCTTTCAATATATTGGCGACTTTGCCTCTTTCTCCAATTCAGTCAATCTTATCAAGTAGCTGGACAGCTCACTTTTTAATAGACTATTTTATTCCTTTTAGCAGTTTACTTCACATGTTATGGACAAGTGCTGTTTAAACTATTGATACTAAAAATAATAAAATCACTCAGACTAGTCCGAGTGATTTTTAAAAGCTCTATAATTTCTGCAGCGGGTAGAATTCCCACCAGAAGTTATAGGGCTTTTTGAATAAGTAAAACTATCCCAATGTTACAATAGTGCAGCCTGAACCTCCAGCATTTTGCGGAGCGTATTCAAAATGTTTGACGTGGCGGTTGCGGTGGAGATATTTGGTGACACCGTCGCGGATAGCGCCGGTTCCGATACCGTGAATGATATCCACTTGATTCATATTATTAAGCAGGGCTTGATCAATGAAGGCGTCTAACTCCTGCATAGCCTCTTCGTAGCGTTTGCCGCGTAGATCCAGTCTGGCATGCGGAGAGCTTGTTCCTTGTTTGGGTTTGGCTTTTTTTACAACATTAATCTGTTTTTTCTTAGGTTTTTTGGTCTCCCTTTGGCTTTTGACAAGGCTAAATTCATCTTCGTTCAGCGTCATCTTGATGAGCCCCACCTGAGCCTCCCACTTGTGATCTTTAATCTGAGCGGTCAGCGTACCTCGCTGACCGTAGGCAGTGACAATAATATCATCGCCAATCCGCGGAGTTCTTAATTTTTTAGCCTTTTTTAGGACTTTATTGTGAGAGAGCTGAGTTTCGGGTGCCAATTTTTTCAGTTCAGTTTTGGCCTCTATAATTTGATGCGGTTTGAGCTGGGCTTTGTCCTGTAAATTTTGCAGAATAGCGTCACTTTTATTGATAGCCTCCTCAACAATTTCATGAGCTTTGGCTGTTGCTTTTTCAATTTCTTTGTCCTTAGCGTGGGAAAATTCATTGTAAAGCTTTTTGACAGCACGATTAAACTTAAGATTTTCCTGTTCAACCTCTCGAATGTGATCCAATCTGCGACGGGTTTCCAAAGTTTGATTTTCCAGTTCTTCAATGATACGGTTGACATCAGTGTCATGGTTGGTCATCTGCTCTGCTTCATTAACAATAAATTCAGAAAGGCCAAGTCTACGTGCAATTTCAAAGGCATTGGAGCGTCCTGGGACTCCTTGCATGAAACGATAGGTTGGACTTAGAGTTGCTGCATTGAATTCCATACTGGCATTTTCTACAAATTCGGTCTCAATGCCATAGGCTTTCAGCTCAGGATAATGGGTGGTAGCCATGGTCTTAACCTGAGTCAGCCGCAGGTGTTCTAGAATAGCCATCGCTAAGCTGGCACCTTCTTGAGGATCCGTACCTGCTCCGAGTTCATCAATAAGCACCAAGCTGTCGCTGTCAGCTGCCTCTAATATCTCAACAATGTGTGTCATATGACTTGAAAAGGTTGACAGGTTTTGCTCAATAGACTGTTCATCACCGATATCTGCAAATACTTCCGTAAAAATACTAACCTTGCTGCCTTTGTCGGCTAAAATAGGCAGACCTGACTGAGCCATAAGCTGAGCTAGCCCCAATGTTTTTAACATGACTGTCTTACCACCAGTGTTGGGGCCTGTGATGACAATAGCTGTTAATTTGTCTGCAAAATGCAAATCATTGGCAATGGGGTTAGTTAAAAGAGGATGACGAAGGTTGAGTAACTCTATTTCTTTATCAGTTGAAAGTTCAGGAATAACAGCCTTTTTATCATGAAGGTAGAGGAACTTAGCTCTAATAAGATCCAGATGACCAATAATCCAAGCATTATTGCGAATAGTCTGACTATGCGGGCGCAGCAATTGACTCAATTCATGAAGGATATGAGTTATTTCGTGACGTTCATCTGCATACAGCTGGGTAATGTCCTCATTAAGCTGAACGGCTGCACGCGGTTCAATATAGACGGTACTGCCAGATGCTGAGATATCATGGACGACCCCGTTAATACGATGGCGATGGGTATTTTTTACAGGCAAAACGGATCGACCGTTACGGCTGGCAATAAGACTCTCTGACAAGTAATCGGCATTTTTTTTGAGAATATCCTGCAGCACCTGACGCATTTGGCTGTCGCTGGCTTTAATTTGACGACGGATATTTTCGAGCTCTGGGCTGGCAAAATTTTCAATAAACCCACCATCATTAACAGCTTGTAAGCTGCCTTGCAGTTTTGGAAAATTTTCTAACCCCTCAAAGAGACGTTTCAAACTTTGTAGTTTTACATTTTCCAAACTGTCATAAAAACGTGTCAGCTCAGCTGTTACGGTTAGAACTTTTTTGACAGCCAATAATTCTGGGATATTGAGGTCGGCATCAAACTCCAGACGGCGCAGCGGTTCTTTTATATCCTTTAAGCTTCCTGCAGCAAAGCCATGTTTTTCTACAAAAATCTCAGCCATCTCAGCTATTTCAGCAAATTGAGTCTGAATTTTATTTTTGTCAGTCATAGGAGCTAATTGCTCCAACTCGGCTAGACCTTGCTCAGTTTGTAAATAGGGTTCAAATTGTTCCTTGACTTTATCAAATTCTAATTGCTCTAAAATCTTGTTATTCATGATAACTATTATATCAAAAACTAATGAAAATCGGTTCTATCGCTGATGCAAAAGAATTTTAATTGTTCAGCTGATTTGTGGTCTTAGCGGCCAATTCTCTTTTTCTTTGTTCAATAAATAAGAAGAAAGCAAAACTGAAATTCAGCCATTTTAGAATAGTTATCATATTTTCACCTTCTTTTTCATCCGTTGTTGACAAAAAATGGCTGTTCATTATTTGAAGATTCTGCATTTGAAAAGGTTTTGCCCTTATATTAAAAAGAAAACGTTTTTATTTTGTCAAAGCGAATATTGCTATTAACAAGTTTAGCGCCGCGTTTGTGAGAACTCTTTAAGCTCAGACAACATCAAGATAGCCTAGGTATGTTATAATGAAACTATGACTAACAAGAATAAATTACTTCTCATTGACGGCTCGTCCGTTGCTTTTCGTGCTTTCTTTGCACTCTATAATCAAATTGAGCGTTTCAAAAACAATACAGGGCTTCATACTAATGCCATTTATGGATTTCATCTGATGTTAAACCATCTCATGGAGCGTGTACAGCCAACCCATGTCTTAGTAGCGTTTGATGCAGGTAAAACTACTTTTCGCACAGAGATGTTTACAGAATATAAAGCTGGGCGCGCTAAGACTCCGGATGAGTTTCGTGAGCAGCTGCCTTATATTCGTGAAATGCTGACAAATTTGGGGATTAGATTTTACGAACTGCAAAACTACGAAGCAGATGATATCATTGGTACTCTGGATAAAATGGCAGAGCAGACAGCCATTCCTTTTGATGTCACAATTGTCAGTGGTGATAAAGATTTAATTCAGCTGACTGACGATAATACAATCGTTGAAATTTCTAAAAAAGGGGTAGCTGAGTTTGAAGAATTTACCCCAGCTTATCTTATGGAAAAAATGGGCATCACTCCAACTCAGTTTATTGACCTCAAAGCACTTATGGGAGACAAGTCAGATAATATTCCCGGTGTGACAAAAATTGGTGAAAAGACGGGCCTGAAGCTCCTTCACGAATACGGCAGTTTAGAGGGAATTTATGATAACATTGACAGTTTCAAAGCCTCAAAAATGAAGGAAAATCTGATTAATGATAAAGAACAGGCTTTTTTATCTAAGACCCTTGCGACAATTAATACGGCTTCACCTATTGAAATAAGCTTGGAAGACACAGTCTATAATGGTCCAAAAACTGATGACTTGGCAGCTTTCTATGATGATATGGGCTTTGTCCAATTAAAGAAAGCTCTGTTAGGAGAAGCTGCTCCTAAAACATTTGAAGTCAGCTACAGCGAACCTGAAACGGTAACAAATGAGCACTTTAGTCCAGATGACTTCTTCTATTTTGAAGTGCTCAGAGATAATTACCATATTGAACCTATGATTGGGTTTGCTTGGGGGAATAGCAAAGCCATTTATGCCAGTACGGATTTGTCTCTCCTAGAGAGTCCGGCCTTTAAGGCTGCTCTGTCAAAACCTATTAATACTTATGATTTCAAGCGCAGCAAGGTCTTGCTCAGCCATCTGGGAATTGATTTGCCGACAGCTGCTTTTGATGCACGTTTGGGCAAGTATTTACTCTCAACGATAGAGGACAACAATCTCTCGACTATTGCCCGTCTTTATACAGATTTGCCTTTAGAAACCGATGAAGCTGTCTATGGCAAAGGTGCAAAGCGTACTGTTCCTGAAAAAGATGTTCTGCTCAGCCATTTGGCTAAAAAAATCCAAGTCCTAATCGAATCAAAGCCAGTTATTTTAGAAAAATTGGCAGAGCATAATCAATCAGAGCTTCTTTTCAATATGGAGCTGCCGCTGGCCAATGTTCTTGCCAAAATGGAGATTGCAGGCATCAGGGTTAAGGGACAAACGCTCAATGAGATGGCAATAGAAAATCAAAAAGCTATTGATCGTTTGACTCATGAAATTTATGATTTGGCAGGTACAGAATTTAATATCAACTCTCCAAAACAGCTGGGAGAAGTTCTTTTTGATAAAATGCAGCTGCCTCTGGAATATACCAAAAAGACCAAGACTGGCTATTCAACAGCTGTTGATGTGCTGGAACGCTTAGCACCAATTTCGCCGGTTGTTACTAAAATTTTAAATTACCGTCAGATCACAAAACTTCAGTCGACCTATGTTATTGGCCTGCAGGATTTTATTTTAGAAGACGGTAAGATTCATACACGTTATGTGCAGGATTTGACTCAGACAGGACGTCTGTCCAGTGTAGATCCTAACCTGCAAAATATACCTATTCGTTTAGAGCAAGGTCGGCTTATTCGTAAGGCCTTTGTGGCATCTGACAGCAATGCAGTGCTGCTTAGCTCGGATTATTCACAGATTGAATTGCGGGTTTTGGCACATATTTCAAGAGATGAACATTTAATTGCTGCATTTAGAGAAGGCGCGGATATTCATACGTCCACGGCCATGCGAGTTTTTGGTATTGAAAAACCAGAAGACGTCACACCAAATGACCGCCGCAACGCCAAAGCTGTTAATTTCGGCATAGTTTATGGTATTTCAGACTTTGGTCTGGCCAATAATCTTGGTATTCCTCGTAAATTGGCTAAAAATTATATTGATACCTACTTTGAACGTTATCCCGGTATAAAGAGCTATATGGAAAATATAGTACGCGAAGCCAAAGATAAAGGCTATGTAGAGACCTTATTCCACCGTCGCCGTGAATTGCCGGATATTAATTCCCGTAACTTTAATATTCGCAACTTTGCAGAACGCACAGCTATTAATTCCCCAATTCAGGGCAGTGCAGCTGATATTCTCAAAATTGCCATGATTAATTTGGATAAGGCTTTGACCAAAGCTAATTACCAAGCAAAAATGCTTCTTCAAGTTCACGATGAAATCGTTCTTGAAGTTCCAAAGAGCGAATTAGACGCTGTCAAGCAACTCGTTAAAGACATTATGGAAGCAGCTGTAGAGTTAGCGGTTCCTCTATTGGCTGATGAAAATGATGGGGAAACTTGGTATGAAGCAAAATAAAAAGGCTAGACAGCCTTTTTATTTTGTATTATTTACATGTAAGCTCTTTCAAAATGTGATATACTTACTAGTAAAAAAGAAAGGAAGCATGAATATGGCTTATACATTTCAAAATCCTAGTGCAGAAGTAATAAAAAGCTATCTTCAGGCTGCAAAAACCATTGCCATTGTTGGTTTATCCAATCGTCAAGAGACTGCAGCATACAAGGTAGCGCAGGTTCTTAAGGATGCTGGCTATGTCATCATACCTATCAATCCAAAGTTGGCAGGAACAGAAATTTTAGGAGAAAAAGCCTATGCTACTTTGCAGGATATTCCGATTCATGTAGATATCGTTGATATTTTCAGACGCAGTGAATTCCTGCCAGATGTAGCGCGTGACTTTTTAGAAACAGATGCAGACATTTATTGGGCACAGCTTGGTCTGGAAAATGAAGAGGCTGAAAAAATTCTACGTCAAGCAGGACGTGATAAAATTGTCATGAATCGCTGTATCAAACTTGATTATCAAGAGCTGGTCAATTGAAAAAATCTGGTTTTCCAGATTTTTTAGTTTTCTTTATTTTTGATGGGCGCTTCATTCCCGTAATCCTTGCTACCTGTCATTTTTATCATCTGTTAAATTGTCACTCTTGCTATCTTGTATTTGAATTGATTCAGAAAGTTTCGTCATTTTCTTGTTTAAGGACAATTTAATCATAAAAAATAGAAAAGGCTGTACAGTGCAGGGACAAGATATTTAGACCAGCCGTATTGACGCAGAGAAGAAATGATAGCTTTAGCTCTAGGATAATTATCCTCATAATAAACGTAATTATAGAGAAGATAATAACTCATACTATAGGATAGAGATTTTTTGATAACTAAGAAACATCCCCATATCATAATTCCTATACCGCTAATCATAAATACCATACTTGAACCTGTATTTGCACCGAAAGCAGAAGCTAAGACGTAATAGCCAAAACCTTCAAGAAAAAAGAAGGCTCCTATTGCAAAAACTAAAGACCAAAGAAAAAGATACACGGTTTCTAACAAAATCACTAGAAAAATCTTGCTAAATACTTCATCTGCAAAGCTGCACCAAATATCCTTAAAACTGATATTTTTTCTTTCACCGCGTGCAATTTCCAGAAAAACAAATTGGATTGATGCCAAAAAGTAAATAATAAGGTAGAAAAAAAGCAGTGAAAATGAGTAACAAGTGACTAGTTGGGTTAAGTTCTACTGGACTGAGATTGAACTCTTCTCTGAGTCTAAAGGCTGTCATTAATTTGTTATCGTATAAAGTTATAGTTCTTAGTAAAGTAGATATGGCTAGGAGAAAACTTGATACTATAAAAGGCAAGGTCAAAAATACGATTTTACCCGAAATCTTTCCAAGAAGTTCTCTAGCCTGAGTTTTAATTTGTGCAATGGTCATAATAAATTCCTAATATCATAGAAACTTTGGCTGCTTTTGTTTTTTTGAAAATAGCAGAGCTGACAGTTAGTAGAATTTCTGATAAACTAGATAGGTTGAAAAAGCTCAGGACTGTTTATCCTGATAGCAAGGAGAAATGAATGACAGATTATCCCATAACTTATCGATTAATTAAAAAGGAAAAGCATACAGGGGCTCGTTTAGGTGAGATTATAACTCCCCATGGTACTTATCCAACGCCTATGTTTATGCCAGTTGGAACGCAAGCGACGGTTAAAACACAGTCTCCAGAAGAATTAAAGCAGATGGGGTCAGGTATTATTTTAGCTAATACTTACCACCTTTGGCTAAGACCAGGAGATGATCTTATTGCAGAGGCTGGGGGTCTTCATAAATTTATGAACTGGGATCAGCCTATTTTAACAGACAGTGGCGGTTTTCAGGTTTATTCTTTAGCTGACTCGCGCAATATTACAGAAGAAGGGGTTACTTTCAAAAACCACCTGAATGGCTCTAAAATGTTTTTATCTCCGGAAAAAGCCATCTCAATTCAAAATAATTTAGGTTCTGATATCATGATGTCTTTTGATGAATGTCCTCAGTTCTACCAACCTTATGATTATGTAAAGAAATCTATTGAACGTACCAGCCGTTGGGCAGAGCGCGGACTTAAAGCGCACCGACGCCCACAGGAACAAGGACTCTTTGGGATCATACAGGGAGCAGGCTTTGAGGACTTACGCCGTCAATCGGCTCAGGATTTAGTCGGTATGGATTTTTCAGGTTATTCCATCGGCGGATTAGCTGTTGGCGAATCTCATGAGGAGATGAATGCCGTTTTAGATTTTACTGCGCCGCTTTTACCAGAAAATAAACCTCGCTACCTTATGGGGGTTGGAGCACCGGACAGCCTTATTGATGGGGTTATTCGTGGTATTGACATGTTTGACTGTGTGCTGCCAACCCGTATTGCCAGAAATGGAACCTGTATGACCAGTCAAGGTCGTCTGGTTGTCAAAAATGCTCAGTTTGCTAAAGATTTCACTCCACTTGATCATAATTGTGATTGTTATACTTGTACTCATTATACCCGTGCTTATCTCCGCCATTTGCTTAAGGCTGATGAAACTTTCGGTATTCGTCTGACCAGTTATCATAATCTCTATTTTCTGGTCAATCTTATGAAAATAATTCGCCAAGCAATTATGGACGACAATCTTTTAGAGTTTCAGAAAGACTTTTTGGAACGTTATGGATACAATAAATCTGAGCGTAATTTCTAATTTAAAAGGCATTTAAAAATACGAAAATTATTTTCGGAAAATTATCTGAAAAAGAAAAAATTAAAAGAATTTCTAGGCTTTTATAAGTATTTTAAGGAATATTCTTTTAATTTTTTTATTTTCTTGTTATAATATCAAAAAGAGAAGGAGGAGAAAAATAAGGAAAAAGTAAACACTTTGTAAACTCATTAATGATTTCTGGATTTTTTGAGGATTGAAAAAAAGTTTGGAGTTTTGTGTTCCCAACACATTAGGGTAATAGGAAGGCAAAAGTGAGTGTTACAAAAGCTGAAAATCAACCTTGTTTTTGGATAAAGCACTTAAGAATTGCATTTAGGAAGTATAGTCATTTTGATTATTATATTTTTTTGACTTAAGTTATTAAAGATGTTATAAATGTAATTGTTTTTTTACTGAAAGGTGACAAAAACGATGGTGATATGTTAAAATATTACATAGGGGGGGAAATTAAAATGAAATCTAAAGTACTTTTATTATTTCTAAGCCTTTTCGCTATATTAGGGGTCTTTGCCATCTCTAATACAGCTGAAGCAGCAACAGTTGATATAACACCAACTGTTAGTGTTACTAAGACAGATGGAACTGTTATTACTGAGGGGACAAATGTTCAAACTGGTGAGGTTCTTCTGTTTAATGCAACTTTTGATATACCAAATAATGTTGCTCATGAAGGGGATACGACTGTATTTAGTTTTGGTGAAGGTTTCCAAGTTGCTAATACAACTAGTTTTGATGTCTATGATCCTAATACGGGACTTAAGGTCGCAACTGCATACGCAGATAAGTCAAGCAATGTTATTACCTTAACTTACACAGACTATGTTGAACAGCATTCTGATATTGCTGGTGAATTAAATGCTAGTTTAGTACTTAACACTAATATTGGTACAGAACCTGGTTTCCGTACTTTATCTGCAAGTGTTAACAATTCTACTATTACTTCAATTCGTGTTTCTGCGAATAATCAAGAATCACCTGCAGTATCACCTGGAACATCTTCAAATATTGTTGCGAAATCTTCATGGCTGAGCGATGATGGTAAAACACTTCATTATACTGTTACCGTTAATCCAGATAGTCAAAACCTTACAAATGCAACAGTCACAGATGCATTGACAACTAATAATGGAAATCTGAGTTATAATAAAGATTTAACAGTAACAACAAACGGCACAGATGTTACAGCAAATACAAATATAACTTATGCTAATGATGGCTCAGGGTTCACCCTTGATTTAGGGTCTATCAATTCGGCCTATACTATCAGTTACACTGTTGCAGTTAATTATAGCCCTGCTGATGGTGAAACTTTTGATAATAGTGCAAGCTTCCAAGCTGACGGTGTGCCATCAACCTCGACATCTAATAGCTTTGTATTTATGGGAATTAATGGAACAGCTTCAGGGCATAATTTCACTTTGAATTTAGTTAAGACTGATGAAGCTGGTAATCCTCTTGAAGGAGCAGAGTTTACTATTACCCGTAAATCAACAGGTGAAGTCGTAAATACTGTAACAACAGGTTCTGATGGAAAAGTGTCGGTTTCAGGTCTCTTGCGTGATGATTACATTATCACTGAAACAAAAGCACCGGATGGTTATACAGCTGCTGATCCTGTAACGGTTAATGGAGCTGATTTTGATAGTCAGACATTGGCGCAAACGGTAACTGTGGTAAATAAAAAGAATGAGGAAAGCACTACAAGCAGTTCAACCTCAAGTTCAACAACTTCGACAACATCTGGACCTCAAGTTGGTTCCTCAACAAGTTCAACTAACGCAACTGTTAAGAAATCATCTAAGAGTGAATTACCTTCAACTGGCGATTCATCAACATTCTGGTTTACTATTGCAGGACTTGGTATGATTGCAGCTGGCTTCTATGGTGTGCGTCGCAAAGCAAATTAATTTTAATAGTTAATTAGCTGTACTAATGTTGTAAAAATAGTCTAGGCTCTCTCATTTTGAGAAAAGCTAGGCTATTTTTGGGCTCTTTGTCAACTGTAGTGGGTGACTTATAACTAAGCACGAGAGAGAATCAGATTGGTTCTCTCTCTTTGCATGTTCAAAGCGATAAGAATTTTAGTTTTAAAGTTTTTGAAGTTTCGAAAGCCA
>NZ_JBRUHR010000011.1:0-58895 GCF_053206925.1 Streptococcus dentiloxodontae
TAGGAATCTTTCTAATGATGGTTTTGTCGCTTTTCATTATAAGTCATATGGGACTTTTTGTGTATACACTCAAAAAGCCCTATAATATCTGAATGAGATTTACCCACTACAGATATTATAGAGCCCCGATTTCAGTTTTGAAGTCGGATTTCTGTTGTTCTATTATGTGATTTTTAAGAATTCTATTAAAAGATTTTACTTGCATTTACTATAGGAATCGGTTATAATTAATTTTTGTGAGCATACCTCACTTACTCATGGCAGAGTCCATGAGTCATTAGACCAAAAGGAGGAAAAATCAATGGCTAAATACGAAATTCTTTATATTATTCGTCCAAACATTGAAGAAGAAGCTAAAAACGCTTTGGTAGAACGTTTTGATGCAATCTTGACAGATAACGGTGCAACTGTTGTTGAATCAAAAGATTGGGAAAAACGCCGTCTTGCTTATGAAATCCAAGATTTTCATGAAGGACTTTACCATATTGTTAATGTTGAAACAGCAGATGCGGTTGCTCTTAATGAGTTTGACCGTCTGTCAAAAATCAACACAGATATTCTTCGTCACATGATTGTCAAACTTGACGCATAAGAAGGTAGTTTATGATTAATAATGTAGTACTAGTTGGTCGTATGACCCGTGATGCAGAGCTTCGTTACACACCGTCAAATCAAGCAGTTGCGACATTTTCTCTTGCAGTAAACCGCAACTTTAAAAACCAAAATGGTGAACGTGAAGCTGACTTTATTAACTGTGTGATTTGGCGCCAGCAGGCTGAAAATCTGTCAAACTGGGCCAAAAAAGGAGCACTCATCGGAATTACAGGACGCATTCAAACCCGTAATTACGAGAATCAGCAGGGTCAGCGTGTTTATGTAACAGAAGTTGTTGCAGACAATTTCCAGCTCTTGGAAAGCCGTGCTACACGTGAAGGATATAGCGGTGGTGCCTACAATGCAACTGGAAATTCATTTGGTGAATCTTCAAACAGCAGCACCTACCAAACGCAGTCTTCACAGCAAACACCTAACTTTGGTCGTGATGAGAGTCCATTTGGCAATTCAAATCCAATGGATATCTCGGATGACGATCTTCCATTTTAAGGAAGGGTTGGACAATTTAAGTTCGGGTAGAAAGTCTGGAGTTTAGAGGCACAATTGTTTCAATTTTAGTTGAATTACAAATGTGACTGCTTATAGTGCAGACTGTCTAAGAAATCAGGATTTCTTGTCAGTTTTCCCAAATTCAGTTACTTTCTGGTCGCCCTTAACATCATATTTATAAAGGAGAAAACACATGGCTCAACAACGTCGTGGCGGATTCAAACGCCGTAAAAAAGTTGACTATATCGCAGCTAACAAGATTGAATATGTTGATTACAAAGATACTGAATTACTTAGTCGTTTCGTGTCAGAACGTGGGAAAATTCTTCCACGCCGTGTAACAGGAACGTCAGCTAAGAACCAACGTAAAGTAACAACGGCTATCAAACGTGCTCGCGTTATGGCACTTATGCCTTACGTTAATGAAGATTAATAATTGAAAGAGCTTGGAACGACATTTGTTCCAGGCTCTTTTTTTACTTGAGCTTTTTGTTTGAATCGCAGAGGTTGAGAGTAAGACAACTGGCTGTATCACTCCTACCCCTCCCTCTTTATAGTTATTAAGTGATTTTTGATACTTACTTAACAAACTCTATTTCCCTTCTCAATTCATTATCAATTATTTGAGAAATCAACTACTGCTGATTGGAATTCTTGCGTTTTATTTTTTAGGCTTAAATCTGTCCAGCAAACCGCATGTTCAAAAACCTATTTCTTTTATTGAACAATAAAAAAACTTCTCTCTAGCGTTAGCCTAGGGAGAAGGTTTTGTGTATCAGTTGTTAAACTGCTGGTGCAAAAGTACTTTGGGTATTATACTTACGTTTAAGATAGTATTTAACAAGAGCAGCAGCTACTCCAATAATAATAAGAGCAATAGCAGGAAGCTGAGGGTTTAAAATAGTTGGTAAAAATGCTGTCAGTGAGAAAAGAACAAACCAAGAAGTAATCGAAGCTACGATAATAAGGGTACTTCTCCACCATTTTGGACGCTCTTCTTTAGGTTTGTTGGCATGACGATAAACAAAGTGGTAGGGAGTATACATAGCAAGTCCACCCACGAAAGAAAGAATCAGCAAAGAAATCAGACCGTAAGTGGTTTGATTTCCTGTTAAAGCTAGAAAACCATTGAGTAAAGCAACTACTGCTAAAAGAAAGAGTGATGTGTCTAACCACATTTTCCAGGGTGTTTTATCTGTTTCAGCTGTTTTTTTAGCAGTGGCTGAGGTGTTTTCAAGATTTGAATGTTTTTCTGGTGAAAATTGGGCTGCCCAAGTTGTTGGAGCACCTAAAAGTCCGCGGCCAGTGATTCCCTTCTTTTGATTTTCAATCAGAGTTGGAATAATGTCCTCAAGGATAGTCTTGATTTCAGCATCTGATTTACCATCCTGCATTAATTGATGTGTTGCGATATTGATGAATTCTTGGTTTTTCTTGGTTAAATCTTGGATATTCATGTTTTTTCCTTTTGTTTTATGAATAATATTTTATGGTGTGAAAGAGTTTGTCTGCAAAAGCAGCTACCTAGTCATTAGTCAAATAATGAGTCGGTTCAGTATGAAAATTGTCCTATGTGTCTGGCTTCTTTGACAGTTGACATTTAATAACTATGACACGATTTTAAGCAAACGATAATTTACTTAAAAGAGCTAGTAAGTGAGTTAGGTCATTGCCAATAGCAATGGCCGTAGTTTGCCGAGATGCTTTAGCATCCGACATTTGGTAGTTACGACGCGATTTTAAGCATCCGACAAACTTACTCAGTTAAAACCATTTCTTACGGATAAAGTAAGCTACAACTCCGGCGGATCCCATAGCAGCAATCATAACGATAAGCCAGAAAGCATTATCCAGACCGTTTAAAGGCATGGTGTTGTTTTTAAAGTTCATGCCGTAGGCCGAAAAAATAACTGTCGGGATATCTAATGCCATGGTCATCAATGCCAATGTTTTCATGATGGTGTTCTGATTGTTGCCGATGATAGAAGCGGACGTTTCAGCCATAGCATTGAGGACGTTTTCGTAGATGCCAGCCATCTCAATGGCCTGCTGAGTTTCGACTAAAGTATCATCCAGCAAGTCTTCATCTTCAATATATTTTTTAAGGCTGGAAGCATTACCCGTCAGTTTTTTGACAATTCGTTCATTCATTTTTAAGGAAGCTTTCAGGTAGACAATAGATTTTTCCAGCTCCATCATGTCAATAAGCTGTGCATTACGGGTAGCATTTTCCAGTTGTGCTTCCAGTTTATCACTTTGTCGGTCAATGGAACGCAGGGCTGTCAGAAAAAGCTGTGCATTACGATAGAGAATCTGAAAGACAAAACGTGTTTTCATGAAAGTGTAAAAATTACGAACACGGTGATTGAGAAAATTATCAAAAAGAGCAATCTCTTCCAAACAGGTCGTGATAACGACATCATCAGTTACGATGATACCAAGCGGAATGGTCACATAATAGGATTTGTTATTGCGTTCTTCCTGAGTTGGAACGTCAACCAAAATCAAAGTGTAGTCATCTTCGACATCAATACGTGAGGTTTCTTCGACGTCAAGAGGAGCGCGGAGATCTTGGATATCAATGTTGAAACGCTCCGCGACTTTCATGGCTTCTTCCTGGGAAGGATTGACCAAATGAATCCAAGCGCCTGGCTCGAATGTTTCGATTTCTTTGAACTCTGTTCCAGTTGATAAAAACATCTGTTTCAATGGAAAATCCTCCTTAGTTGTTAGTCTCGTCCCTGCAGAAACTGTCTTTAGGACGGTTTTTCTACCGATAATAAAGCAAAGCTGTATTATCAAAATAGACATACTCTACTATTATACTATAAAACATAGTTCTTGGCTCAAGAGTTTGTTAGAAAATTTTGGTATAATGGAAAAGCTAAATCAAAAGACTTTAAAATAGAAATGCATATGAGTTGGAAAACATAGATTAAGCCAATAATTCCTGTGCCGTAGAAAGGATTAGAACACGGGCTAAACACTGTGTGAAAAAGATAGATGAGAGAGTAATTGTCAAACCAGTTTATCTCTTCCACCTATCGTCGTAGACGTCTGGACTTTCTTTAGTGTCATTTTTGAAAGTCCTAGTCGTCTTGACGGGGGTGCGTCTACAAAATCAAAGATTTTGGACTTACCGCCTATTTTCACTTTGTGTTTTACGCCCTTTGTATCATAATTATGCAAGATAAATTAGTTATTCATGGGGCGCGTGCCCATAATTTGAAAAATATTGATGTAGAAATTCCGCGGGATAAGCTGGTTGTGGTGACAGGTTTGTCAGGTTCAGGGAAGTCCAGTCTGGCTTTTGATACCATTTATGCGGAAGGTCAGCGCCGTTATGTGGAAAGTCTGTCGGCTTATGCTCGTCAGTTTCTGGGAAATATGGAAAAGCCTGATGTGGATTCCATTGACGGTCTCAGTCCTGCTATTTCCATTGACCAAAAGACTACTAGTAAAAATCCTCGTTCAACGGTTGGAACGGCAACAGAGATCAATGATTATCTGCGTTTGCTCTATGCTCGTGTTGGTGTGCCTTACTGCATCAATGGACATGGTGCTATTTCAGCTTCATCGGTGGAGCAGATTGTTGATGAGGTGCTAGACCTTCCAGAACGGACTCGTATGCAAATTCTGGCGCCTATTGTCCGCCGTAAAAAAGGGCGGCATAAAGGAATAGTTGAGCGCGTGCAAAAAGATGGTTATGTACGTGTGCGTGTAGACGGAGAGATCTATGATGTAACTGAGGTTCCTGAATTATCCAAGAGCAAGATGCACAACATTGAAGTGGTTATTGACCGTCTGGTTAATAAGGAAGGTATTCGCAGCCGTCTCTTTGATTCTGTGGAGGCTGCACTGCGCTTGGCGGACGGCTATCTCATTATTGACACCATGGATGGCAATGAATTGCTCTATTCGGAACATTATTCCTGTCCTGTCTGTGGATTTACGGTACCTGAGCTTGAGCCACGCCTCTTTTCGTTTAACGCTCCCTTTGGTTCCTGTCCTACTTGTGATGGTTTGGGGAGCAAACTGGAAGTTGATTTGGATTTGATTTTGCCAGACACCAGTAAGACACTGCGAGAAGGCGCTCTGGCTCCATGGAATCCTATCTCATCCAACTATTATCCTCAGATGTTGGAACAGGCTATGACAGAGTTTGGCGTAGATATGGATACTCCGTGGTCAGATTTACCGGACAAAGATAAAAATCTGGTTCTTTATGGCTCTGGTGAGCGTGAATTCCATTTTCATTATGAAAATGATTTTGGCGGCGTGCGGGATATTGATATTCCTTTTGAAGGAGTAGTGACTAATGTTGACCGCCGCTACCACGAAACGAACAGTGATTTCACCCGTAATGTTATGCGTGGCTATATGAATGAACTCACCTGTGTGACTTGTCACGGTTATCGCCTCAATGATGCTGCATTGTCTGTGCGCGTGGGTGGGGAAAATGGTCTCAATATTGGTCAGATTTCGGATCTTTCCATTGAGGATCATTTGAAATTGGTGTCTAATCTTAATTTAGGACAAAATGATGGCATTATAGCCCGCCCAATTCTGAAAGAAATCACGGATCGTCTAACCTTTTTAAATAATGTAGGGCTCAATTATCTGACCTTATCTCGGACGGCAGGTACCCTATCTGGTGGTGAGAGTCAGCGGATTCGTCTGGCGACTCAAATCGGATCGAATTTAAGCGGTGTTCTTTATGTACTGGATGAGCCCTCCATTGGCCTTCATCAAAGAGACAATGACCGCCTTATCTCAAGTCTGAAAAAGATGCGAGACTTGGGAAACACGCTAATTGTGGTAGAGCATGATGAAGATACCATGCGGCAAGCTGATTGGCTGATTGATGTTGGACCTGGAGCGGGAGCTTTTGGCGGCGAAATTGTCGCCTCTGGTACTCCTAAACAAGTCGCTAAAAATAAGAAATCCATTACCGGCCAATACCTGTCAGGCAAAAAAGAAATCTCTCTGCCCTTGGAACGCCGTAAGGGGAATGGCCGCTTCATTGAAATCAAGGGTGCTGCTGAAAATAATCTGCAAAATATTACTGTCAAATTTCCACTTGGGAAATTTATTGCTGTGACAGGTGTTTCTGGTTCTGGAAAATCAACATTGGTCAATGGTGTTTTAAAGAAAGCCATTGCTCAAAAACTCAATCGTAATTCTGAAAAACCTGGCAAACATAAAAAGGTTCTTGGAATTGAACACATTGAACGTTTGATTGATATTGATCAAAGTCCAATTGGACGGACACCGCGCTCAAATCCTGCCACCTATACAGGTGTCTTTGATGACATTCGTGATCTTTTTGCAAAGACTAATGAAGCTAAAATTCGCGGTTATAAGAAAGGGCGTTTCTCTTTCAATGTCAAAGGCGGACGCTGTGAAGCTTGTTCAGGTGATGGCATTATCAAAATTGAAATGCACTTCTTGCCAGATATTTATGTGCCTTGTGAGGTTTGTCATGGTACCCGTTACAATTCGGAAACTTTGGAAGTTCACTATAAAGACAAAAATATTGCTGAAATTCTTGATATGACAGTGGATGATGCAGTTGACTTCTTTGCAGCGATTCCCAAGATTGCTCGCAAAGTACAGACCATCAAAGATGTCGGCTTAGGCTATGTAACCCTTGGACAGCCTGCCACTACCTTATCAGGTGGGGAAGCACAGCGCATGAAATTGGCTTCTGAACTGCATAAACGTTCAACTGGTAAGAGTTTTTATATTCTTGATGAGCCAACGACAGGACTACACACAGATGATATTGCCAGACTCCTTAACGTTTTAGAGCGTTTCGTGGATGATGGCAATACGGTGCTTGTCATTGAGCATAATCTAGATGTCATTAAAACAGCAGATCATATCATTGATCTTGGACCAGAAGGCGGAGTTGGCGGCGGTCAGGTGATTGCAACGGGGACACCAGAAGAAGTGGCTCAAGTCCCAGGTAGCTTTACGGGACAATATCTCAAAGATAAGCTGCATTAAATTTAAAATGGGATGGGAGGCAAAATTGATTTCTACGAATCATAATGGAATCCCATCCTTTTTTGAAATAAAACTTTCAAAAGACTTGGAAAGATGATAGACTAATACTAAACTATCGTGATAAAGGAGATTATGATGTCGTTTATTGAGAAGCGTATTCAAAAGTTTGAAGCTAAATTAGCGACTTCTGATGTGGATGCTATTGTGGTATCTGGTCAGCATAATATTTATTATTTAACAGGTTTTTGGGGGACGGCAGGAACAGTCTTTATTTCAGGCAGCCGCCGTCTCTTTTTAACGGATGCCCGCTACACCCTTATTGCTAAGCAATCAATTCAGGGATTTGATATTATCGAAACACGTTCAGCACTGGCAGAAATTGCTAAAATCATCAAAGATGATAAGCTTTCAGTAATTGGTTTTGACAGTGAAGTTTCATATGCTTATTATCAGAAATTAACGACAACTTTTACAGAGTACCGTTTGCTTGCTCTGACAAATTTTGTAGAAGAATTACGTATAATCAAGGATGCTGATGAAGTTGAAACCATACGTCAGGCTTGTGCTATTTCGGATAAAGCCTTCCTAGATGTACTTGATTTCATTAAACCAGGGCAAACAACTGAGTTGGATGTGGCTAATTTCTTAGATTTTCGCATGCGAAAATACGGTGCCAGTGGTGTATCCTTTGAAACAATTGTTGCATCGGGTTACCGCTCTGCTATGCCTCACGGCGTAGCCAGTGAGAAAATCATCCAAAAGGGTGAAACTCTGACCATGGACTTTGGCTGTTACTATAATCATTATGTCAGCGATATGACACGGACTATTCATATTGGTCAGATAACTGACGAAGAGCGTGAAATCTATAATCTTGTTTTGAAGGCTAATAAAGCTTTGATTGCTGAGGCTAAGGCGGGTCTAAGCTACAGGAGTTTTGATAAGATTCCGCGTGATGTGATTGCAGCTGCGGGCTATGGGGATGCCTTCACTCATGGTATCGGTCATGGTATTGGTCTGGATATTCATGAAATACCTTATTTTGGCAATGTTGAAGGTGAAATTAAATCTGGTATGGTTCTGACAGATGAGCCTGGTATTTATCTGAATGGTAAATATGGCGTCCGCATTGAAGACGACCTTCTTGTGACTGAAGATGGTTGTGAGGTGCTGACATTGGCTCCTAAAGAACTGATTGTGCTTTAGTCCGTTGACAATAGCAGAGCTGCTAAGGCTAGAAAGGAAAGAAAATGACAGATAGACTTTCTTGGCAAGATTATTTTATGGCAAATGCAGAACTGATTTCCAAGCGTTCGACCTGTGACCGAGCGTTTGTGGGAGCTGTCTTGGTCAAGGATAATCGCATTATCGCCACAGGTTACAATGGTGGCGTTGCTGCAACTGACAACTGCAATGAGGTCGGTCATTACATGGAAGATGGGCATTGTATCCGGACGGTTCATGCCGAAATGAATGCGCTGATTCAGTGTGCTAAAGAAGGTATTTCTACGGACAATACAGAGATTTATGTGACGCATTTTCCTTGTATCAATTGTACCAAGGCTCTTTTGCAGGCAGGAATCAAGAAAATCACCTATAAGGCTCATTATCGTCCGCACCCTTTTGCTGTCGAATTAATGGAGAAAAAAGGCGTCAAGTATGTCCAGCATGATGTGCCTGAAGTAACTCTGGGCATGTCTGAAAAGGTGTAAGGAAAATAAGTCAAAACATAACTGCGGCAGCTGACTGTAGCACCGTTAGAAACGAAGAAATAAAGTAATATCCAATAACGGACCTTCTCTTAGGAATCTGCACAGCTATTTTCCATAAAATATTTGAGAAAGCCCTTGTTTTGTGATAAAATGAAGCAATAATAATTTTTGCAAAGAGGTAATAATAATGATTGAAGCAAGCAAGCTCAAAGCTGGCATGACATTTGAAACAGCAGACGGAAAATTAATCAAAGTTCTCGAAGCCAGTCACCATAAGCCAGGTAAAGGCAATACTGTTATGCGCATGAAACTGCGTGATGTTCGTTCGGGTTCAACTTTTGATACGACTTACCGTCCAGAAGAAAAATTTGAGCAAGCGATTATTGAAACAGTGCCGGCACAATACCTTTACCAAATGGACGATACTGCTTATTTCATGAATACTGAAACTTACGATCAATATGAAATTCCAAAGGCTAATATTGAACAAGAATTGTTCTATATTCTTGAAAATTCAGATGTAAAAATTCAATTCTACGGAACAGAAGTTATCGGTGTTCAGGTTCCGACTACTGTTGAATTGACTGTTGCTGAAACTCAGCCTTCAATTAAGGGAGCAACTGTTACAGGTTCTGGTAAGCCTGCTACACTTGAAACAGGTCTCGTGGTTAACGTACCCGATTTTATTGAAGCCGGTCAAAAATTGGTCATTAATACTGCTGAAGGTACTTACGTATCACGTGCCTAAGCTAAAAAGTGCTTCGTATTTGATGTGAATGCACTATTTCCAATGGAAAGGAAAATGTTATGACGACAGAAAATATTGGTGATATTGTTATTTCACCACGTGTTCTTGAAGTGATTACAGGCATTGCAGCAGCTAAAGTTGATGGCGTCCACTCTCTTCAAAACAAAAAAGTAGCAGACAGTTTGAGCAAAACGCCCCTTGGTCGCGGTGTTTATTTGCAAACTGAAGAAGATGGAACGGTTAATGCCGATATTCATGTTTTGCTCCAATATGGGGTCAGTGTTCCAGCGGTTTCTGTTGCTATTCAAAAAGCTGTTAAAGCAGCCGTTTATGATATGGCAGAAGTCTCTCTTTCAAATGTTAATGTCCATGTAGAGGCTATTGTCCCTGAAAAAACACCGAAACCAGACTTGAAATCTTTGTTTGACGAGGATTTCTTGGATGGCTAAAAGTTTTACAGATTCGCGACGTGATTTACGTGAACGGGCTTTTCAAGCTTTGTTTGCACTTGAATTTAGCGGTGAGCTGGCGTCTCAAGCTCAGTTCGCTTACAGTTACGATAAGGAGTTACCAGAGGGTGAAGTTCTTGAACTTCCTGTCTTTTTTATGGCTCTTCTTCAAGGTGTTTCTGAAAAATCGGCAGAGCTGGATAAGAAGATTGAAACCTATCTAAAGGCTGGCTGGAGCTTATCCCGTTTGACCCTTACAGATAAGACTTTGCTACGTTTGGGACTTTATGAAATCTTGTTCCATGAAGAAACTCCTCCTCGTGTAGCAGTCAATGAGACTATTGAATTAGCAAAGAAATTTTCAGATGAAAAGGCTGCTAAATTTATCAATGGCATTCTCAGCCGTTTTATAACAGAAGAAAATTGATGATTTAATAGTAAGAGCACCCCTAGGGGTGCTTTTTCAATGCTGTCACCGTTTATCCAGCAAAATAAACCGATTGTCTCACTATTCTGGTTTTCTGTCTTAGGATTCGCTATACTAAGTTTGCAAGGAGGAAACCGATGAAGCTTGAAATTATCAGAAATATGCAGTTTACAGAAACATTGGTAAAAATTTATGCAGCGCATATTGACCAAAAGACTCAAAAGGTAATTGATTTGATAGAGAATAATACTGTTTATATCCAAGGAAGAAAAAATGACAAAACTTATTTTATTAATCTTGAAGGTATTATCCGCTTTTACACCGCTGATAAAAAGGTCTATTTTGTGACAGCAGCGGAAACCTATAGAGCTAAACAGCGTTTATATCAACTGGAGGAACAGCTGCCCTCAAATTTTGTTAAAATTTCTCAAGGAGAGATTGTTAACATTTCTTATATTCAAAAGCTGGATTTGTCTATGAGAGGAAGTATTTGCGTAATTTTTAAAAATGGCAGCAGCAGTTTTGTTTCTCGTCGCTGCATTAAAGCGTTTAAAAGAGCATTAGATTTATAGGAGGTCATGTGATGAACATCTTAAGAAAAATGGTAAGCAGTGCTTTTATTGGTATAGGAATTGGGTATTTCATTACTTTTTTCGTAACATTATTAGCCTATAGGACTTATAAGACGGCTATCCCAAGCTTTGCGGAGCAATTTTCAACGGAGACGCAGGCCGTGGCCAGTCAGTTGTTTGTTTTTGCCCTATTGGGAATCGGTCAAGGCTTGGCAGCTTTTCTTTTTAAAACTGTTAAAGATAAGCAAGGCTTTCTGTTAATTGTTTGTCTGCATTATATATTAATTGCTTTTCCTTTGCTGGCAGCGGCTTGGTACCTGCATTGGGTGTCTATGACTTGGTTTTCTTTTTTAGCTATGCTTATTGTTATCAGTATGGTTTATGTTCTTGTTTTCATTGTCAACTATCTCAGTGTCAGAAAAGATATTATCCAGATTAATGCCAAATTACATTAAAAACACCTCTTCAGTATTAAGCGATACGCAAAATCTGAGGGGGCTTTTATTAGCTGTTTATGACGGTGATATAGTCGTCCAAATTACGACGAAGGCCAGTGTTTTGACCGTAATTTTTAACAGAGCCTGCACGCAGAATCATTTGGACGGGCTGTGATAGATTTAAGTCTTTCTGTAAATTCTGATTGTACGTATTAACCTCAATCATAGCACTGATAGGCTGAATAGCGATATTGTTTTTAGTACAGTCGTACCAAAATGCTTGAGTCTGTTCACCTACGGAAATCCAGTCAGAAGTGGTCTGCTGACCCGTTATAATGAAGAAGCCACCGCAATTGTTAACCTGATTAGTCATAGTCTTGATGCTTTGTCTGACAAAAGAGCTGCTAGTGGCGTTTTGATGGTTACTGGTCAGGTAATAAAGAGATTTCACAAAAAGATTAAGTCCCAGCATATCTCCAGAAATACCATCTTTTTTCTGTTCAGCTTCTTGATTGGAGAAGCGCAGCCATTTGTTTTGTTCCGCTAAATAATCCTTATCCTGATACTGCTCTTTGGCTGCGGCTAAAGAACCCTTTTGCAGGTAATGAAATTCAGGACTTCCACTGGTGTAATAAGAAATACTGTCATATTTCTGGATTAAGTTTGAAATGACTTTCGCATCAAGCTTTTTTGATTCAAACTTTCTTTTGTCAGTATGCCGTTTTTTAAGGATCGCCAGCTGTTTAGTGTTGGTCTGCTTATCTTTACTTTTTTTGTAATTTACAGAAGCAACTTGGTAATGATTTTCATTGTTAGGAGAGATTTTATGGATGTTTACACGATAGCCGTGGGCTGCAAATGATGCCTTTAAGGATTGGATATAGCAGCCGATGGAAATATATAATTCTCGATTGTTAGGATCAACAACATCTAGTGTACGTTTTTTATCAAGAAAGATGTTCATCTTTTCCTGTTTGGGTTCTAATGTCATTTTCCAGCTCTGCGTATTATGAGAATTAGCCGCAAAAGAAGCGTAGTAAAGGACTTGTTCGATGTCTGATGATACGCCTTTTAGATTGGTGTTGGTTTTTGTCTCAGCAGGTTTTCCAAGCATAAAAAGAATTGTACTTCCACCTACAATTAATAATGAACTGACAAAAAACACCAGTTTTAACATCCTTTTTCTCATTTTTTACCTCCGATAGCTAGATAATAAGGTCAAAAATTCTTCTTTTAAAAAGGCTTCATTATCCAGACCAAGTAGATGATAGTATTCTTGTTTGTTAACTGCCATACGGATAATACCTGACAAAGAACTCCAGAGGAAGATTGTTGCCCGATTAATGTCGATATCTGATTTTAACAGTCCTAGAGTGACGCCTTGACAAATGATAATACTGAGTTGCTGGTTGATATCTAAACCCAGTTGATAAATATCTTTGTAGACTTGAGGTGTTTTTTCTGAAGTGATATCCACATTGATATGACCAATCAGGCCTTCAAAGTAAACAGGGTAGTCTTGACACAGTTGCCAAACAGCCCAGCAGATATTTAAATAGTGTTCCAAGCTTTCCTCTTGTGATTGCGCCTCTTGAGCCGCAATGTCTGCAATTTTTTGGTATAACTGCTTTGTGTGTTGGTGAACCAGTGAGAAAAAAATCTCCTCTTTATTTTCAAAATAGACATACAAGGTCGCTTTGCTGTAACCTGCCGCTTTGGCAATTTGATCAACTGTTGTTGTGGGTACTCCCTTTTTAATAAAAAGTTCACTGGCTGCGTCTGCAATAGTTTGGCGGTGTATACTGGCAGGTTCCTTTTTTCGTCTGGCCATCGTCTTACTCCTTTGAAATAATTAAACTGATAGTTTAATTATAAGTTATCTTTTTAAAAAGTCAATAAAAGAGAGCGAAACCGAAATCAGTAATTCAAAGAATTTGATTTCGGTCCCGCTCTCGCACAGTTAGTTAAGATAGCCGCTATCCCGCCAGCAATGGTTTATTGCTCAAACAATTGAGAATTGTTTGAGGTGGGAAATAAGACTTGCGAAGTAAGTATCAAAAAACACCTAATGAATTGTGCAGAGAAAACTCTAAGTTGACTAAAGTCAACAGGCTTTCTCTCAATCACTGCGTCTTACAAGTAAAACGACAAAAACAAAAGGAGATGAGTACTTTTGCCCCAGTCTCCTTAAATGCTGCCGCCTGAGATAAGCGATATTGGCAGGATATAATCCTTGCTGGTTTTTTCTCCCTTGATTTTTTTCATCAAAATATCAACAATAAGGCAAGCGATTTCTCCAATCGGCTGCTTAATTGTCGCTAATTGCGGATAGAAATTTTCCACAAAGCTAGTCCCGTCATAACCAATAATTTTTAAATCGTCGGGAATAGACAGCCCCATCTGCTGAGCGACCTTTATTATCAGTATAGCGGTTAAATCATCAGAGACGAAGATACCATCAGGTTTATGGTTGGCAATAATAGATTTGATTTCTAATTCACGGCGCATATTAGACAGATTGTTTGGAACATGGCAAACAAGCCCAGACTTGTTAAGATGGTAATTGAATCCCAGCTGACGGAGTCCTGTTGGAGAATCGGAGTTATCGTGGCCGGTAATCATCATGATGTTTTGACAGCCTGCTTTTTGCAGAGTCAGCGCAGCCAATTTTCCTCCCTCAAAATTATCCGAAGCGATGATAGGGACATTTGGTGCCAGATTGCGGTCGAAAGAAACGATAGGAGCCTCGACCTTTTCGTAGTCTGCAATCCCCAAGTTATGACTTGAGGAAATAATGCCATCAACTTGGTTAGCAGACAGCATTTCCAAATAGTCCTGTTCTTTGGCAGGGTCATTCTCACTGTTGCAGATGATACTTTTATAGCCTCTTTGGAAAAGCTCTATTTCCAAATGCTCAATCAGTTCAGCATAAAAGATATTTGAAATATTGGGGAAAATGAGTCCAATCAGCTGAGCAGATTTTCCCTGCAGGCTGCGTGCCAGGTTATTAGGCTTGTAGTTAAGCTCTTTCATGGCATCATGGACTTTATCAATCGTTTTCTGGGAGAGATAGCCTTTTTTGTTAATCACACGCGAAACGGTTGTTGGACTAACGCCGGCTAATTCCGCCACATCAGTAAGTTTTGCAGTCATATTATTAATAGTTTAAGTTGTAATAGTAGCCCTTTGGATTTCCAGAATTAATTTGAATACCTGTTTGCTGTTCCGTAGGAAAAACACGTCCAGTGAAGACTTTTTCGCCTTTATTGATGAAAATTTCAAAGATAGATTTATCAATAAAAATAGAGGCTTCAACGATTTCACCTGTGTCAATAGTACAAGAACGGCTGGTGCCAAAATCAAGTGCATACTGCTTGCCAGCAGCTGAACGGTCAAGGGTAATCTTGCCTGTCTGAGTATCAACAGTGATTTTAAGTCCTCTGCCTCTTGAGTCGGCAAAAAGAACAAGTTCCGTTAAGGTGTCAGATTCAAAGGCTAATTCCAGTTCATAACTGTTATTGGTTGTAGCTTTTGGAACAAAGATTTCCTCTGAGGCGCGAAGGGAGGTGATTGCTTCAACGGGGTACTGGTATAGCTTACCATTTTTTAAGGTTAATTCTTTAACAAGGCTCATAGCACCTTGATAATCATATTTGTCGGTTGGGTAATCTACATCTGGAAGTCCAATCCAGCTTACAATTAAAGCCCGTCCGTCTGGTGTATTGAAGCCTTGTGTTGCATAGGCTTCAAAACCATAGTCTAAGTTGAAGATTGGCGAGCCATCAAGCAAGGCAGGTTTTTCGGCATCGAAGCTTTGGTAAATTTTATAAGTGTTCGGATAGATATTATCATAACTCAGCTCTACCTTGTCCAAACCTTGAGGGCTGTATAAAAGGACAGGTTTTCCATCAACGAAAACTAAGTTAGGGCATTCGATCATGTATTCGCTGCCAGTACCGCCAAACTCCAAGTCGCCAACAAACTTCCAATGGTAAACATCCCTGTCAACAGCTTTATAAAGTTTGATAAAGCCTTGTTTTTCGTGATTTTGTGCGCCGACAATAGCGTAAAAATCATTTTGATATTCAAAGATTTGGGGGTCACGGAAGTGCTCTGTTACATCTTGAGGCTGCTGGATAAGAACCTCTTTAAATTTTTCAATGTGACCGTTTTTATCCATCCAAGCTCCGATTTGCAAAGGATTACGTACCCAATTTTCATCACGGACATTGCCAGTGTAAAAGAGAAAGAGCTTATCCCCTATTTGATAAGCAGATCCTGAATAGGCTCCGTGACTGTCATTGGCATTGTCAGGTTCAAGGGTAATTCCTGTTTCTGAAAAATGGACAAGGTCTGTAGATTCTGTATGAACCCACTGTTTAAGCCCATGAGCTGCGCCAAAGGGCCAATTTTGGTAAAAGAGTTGGAATTTGCCATTAAAATACGAAAAGCCGTTTGGATCATTGAGCAGGCCGGTTTTGGGTTCAATATGATAAGTTGCATGCCAAGGGGATTTAGCAACATTTTCCTGAATTGTTTCTATTTCAGTATCTGACCAGTCAGCATAGGGACGGTAGCGTACTTCTTTAGGTAGGTCCATATTATTCTCCTAATCTTTTTAATACTATTATAGTAAACGTTTTACTCTTAAAAATCAACGATTTTATGACAAAAATAAAAAAACCTGCAAAACGATTGACATATTTTAAAAGTATGGTAAAATAGATTTTGTAAGAAATGTGAAAGCGTTTCATATCAGAAAATTATTTGAGGAGGATTTTACTGCTAATGGATTACAGTAAAGTGGCTTCCGACGTCATTAAAGCGGTCGGGAAGGATAATCTAATCGCAGGTGCTCACTGTGCGACTCGCCTTCGTCTTGTTTTGAAAGATGATAGTAAAGTTGACCAAGCAGCGCTTGATAAAAACCCTGATGTTAAAGGGACATTTAAAATTGATGGTCAATATCAAATTATTATTGGTGCAGGTGATGTTAACCATGTTTATGATGAATTGCGCAATCAAACAGGTTTGACTGAAACCTCAACCGACGAGTTGAAACAAATTGCTGCAAGCGGTAAAAAGCAAAACCCAGTAATGGCCTTTATTAAGGTTCTTGCCGATATCTTTGTACCAATCATTCCTGCCCTTGTTGCAGGCGGTCTCTTGATGGCTTTGAATAATGTCCTTAAGTCACAAGATTTATTTGGTCCTAAGTCTTTGGTTGAACAATTCCCTCAAATCTCAGGCCTGTCTAGTATGCTGACAGTCTTGTCAGATGCTCCATTTATCTATTTGCCAGTCCTCATCGGTATCTCAGGAGCTAAACGCTTTGGCGGTAACCAATTTCTTGGTGCGGCACTTGGATTGATGATGAGTTCTCAAGAGCTTAATGAAGCAATTGTAAAAGCAGCTGGATCTACTCTTGATTGGAACTTCTTTGGCTGGACACTTCATGCTCAGCAATATACTTCACAAGTTATCCCAGCTTTAATTGCGGTTTGGCTTATGTGTATTATTGAGCGTTGGTTCCACAAACACCTTCATTCATCGGTTGATTTCACCTTCACACCGCTGTTGACAATGCTCATCACTGGATTTTTGACTTTCTCTATTATCGGTCCAGTGTTTGGTCAGGTTTCAGAATGGTTAACAGAAGGTTTAGTTTGGCTGTATGATACAACTGGCTTTGTTGGTATGGGTATCTTCGGTGCTTTCTACACCCCTATTGTAGTTACTGGTCTCCACCAATCCTTCCCAGCCTTTGAAACACAGTTAATTTCAGCTTATAATGCTGGTACAGGGAGTGGTGACTTTATCTTTGTTGTTGCTTCTATGGCTAACATGGCACAAGCTGCGGCAGCATTTGCTGTTTGGACACTAACTAAAGACTCTAAAACAAAAGGTTTGTCTTCATCAGCTGGTGTATCAGCTCTTCTTGGAATTACAGAACCAGCTGTATTTGGGGTTAACCTTAAATACCGTTTCCCATTCTTCTGTGCTCTTGTAGGATCAGCAATTGCAGCAGCAATCGCAGGTATTCTAAGAATTATCGCTGTATCACTTGGTTCAGCCGGAGTTCTTGGTTTCCTTTCAATCAATGCCAGCTCAATTCCGTTTTATGTTGTCTGTGAGGTTATCTCATTTGTGGTTGCCTTTGCTGTAACTTACTTCTATGGTAAATCAAAAGCTGCAGATGTTTTTGCCGCAGAAGCCGTAGCTGCAGAAGCTGAAAAAGCTGCAGAAAAAGTGTCACCAGATACTGATTCAGAAGCTAAAACAGCTTCCGTTACAGAAGAAACTATCGCAGCTCCTCTTGATGGAGAAGTTGTAGAACTTGCAAATGTTGACGATCCTGTATTCTCATCAGGGGCTATGGGACAAGGGGTAGCTATTAAACCTTCAAGCAATCAAGTAGTATCACCGGTTGACGGAACTATTCAAATTGCTTTTCCAACAGGACATGCCTATGGTCTTAAATCTGATGATGGCGCAGAAATCTTAATTCACATTGGTATTGATACTGTTTCACTTGATGGCAAAGGCTTTGACCAAAAAGTTGATGCAGATCAAAAAGTTAAAAAAGGTGATGTTCTTGGAACATTTGACTCATCTGTTATTAAAGAAGCAGGCTTGGATGATACAACTATGGTTATTGTGACTAACACAGCTGACTATACTGACGTAAATCCAATTGCTAAAGGAACAGTTGCTGCAGGCGATGATTTGATTAATGTTAAATAATGGCTTAACCGAAACGAGAGTTTCGGTTTTTTTGTATCTTCATTTCTAAGATTTAATTGGGTTAAATTCACTTTTTCATAATGTTTAGATTGTATTTTAACCCGCTTTTTTTTATAATAATAGATATATCATTTAGAGAATAAAAGGAGAAAGCTAAGCTCATGGCTAAACTTTACGGAAGCTTGGAAGCCGGCGGAACAAAATTTGTTTGTGCGGTTGGAGATGAAAATTTTCAAGTAATAGAAAAGACCCAATTTCCAACGACAACGCCCTATGAAACGATTGACAAAACGGTTGACTTTTTCAAGCGTTATGAAGACCAACTAGAAGGAATTGCCATCGGTTCCTTTGGTCCTATTGACATTGATCAGAATTCTAACACTTATGGATATGTCACAACGACACCTAAAGAACACTGGTCAAATGTGGATCTTCTCGGTCTGATTTCCAAAGAATTTAATGTGCCGTTTTATTTTACAACAGATGTTAATTCATCAGCTTTTGGCGAAGCACTTGTTCGTAAGGGTGTTAAAAGTCTGGTTTATTATACTATCGGTACAGGTATTGGTGCCGGTGCTATTCAAAACGGTGAATTTATTGGGGGAATCGGTCACACGGAAGCTGGGCATGTCTATGTTCCGCGTCATCCACGTGATTATGCCAATGAATTTCAAGGAACTTGTCCTTTTCACAATGGCTGTTTAGAAGGGCTTGCAGCGGGTCCTTCGTTAGAGGCTCGTACAGGTATCCGCGGCGAATTGATTGAACAAAATTCGGACGTCTGGGATATTCAAGCATACTATATAGCTCAAGCAGCTGTTCAGGCAACAGTTCTTTATCGTCCAGAAGTTATTGTTTTTGGCGGCGGTGTGATGGCACAAGAACATATGCTTCGCCGTGTTCGTGAGAAATTTAAGGCTCTTTTAAATAACTATTTGCCAGTACCAGATGTTAGTGAATACATTGTCACGCCAGCTGTTGCTGAGAATGGATCTGCAACACTTGGTAATTTTGCCTTGGCCAAAAAAGTGGCAGAGCAATTTGTAAAATAATATAAAAACGAGGCTAGGAGCAAAATCTCAAGCCTCTGTTTGTTTGAAAAAATCAGAACGCTGTAGTGTGTTAGAGGCCTAAAAGATAGAAATAACCTAATTATAGTTCTGCCAGACCGATGTTCTAACCAAGTCTGCTCTCGTTCTGCTGTCTTTTTGAGGAAATAATTATGGAACCTTTGTTTTTAGATTCATCAATGCACGAAAAAATTTGGGGCGGCAGCCGTCTCAAAACAGAATTTGGATATGATATTCCATCTGAACATACGGGAGAGTACTGGGCGATTTCTGCTCACCCTAATGGTCTTTCGTATGTGAAAAACGGTCAATATGCCGGTTATCATTTGGCGGAGCTTTATGCAGACTATCCAGAACTTTTTGGCTACCCAAAGGGATCGGTTTTTCCTTTACTGACTAAAATTTTGGATGCTAATGATTGGCTGTCTGTTCAGGTTCATCCTGATGATCATTATGCTATGGAGCATGAAGGTGAGCTTGGAAAGACGGAATGCTGGTATGTGATTGCAGCTGATGAAGGTGCTGAAATTATCTACGGGCACAGGGCTCATTCAAGAGAAGAGTTAGCCTCTATGATAGCAGCAGGTGACTGGGATAAATTGCTAACCCGTGTTCCTGTTAAATCAGGTGATTTTTTCTATGTACCAAGCGGTACCATGCATGCCATTGGAAAGGGCGTTCTTATTCTTGAGACTCAGCAGTCCAGTGATACGACTTATCGTGTTTACGATTTCGATCGTAAGGATAATAGCGGAGCTAAGCGAGAACTTCATATTGAAAAGTCTTTAGATGTTCTTAATATTGGCCGTCCTAGAAACAGTGTACCCACTCAAGTTAAAATACAGGGCTTTGAGAGCACTTGCTTAACTTCAAATGAATTTTTTACAGTTTATAAATGGGTCTTTTCAGGCAGTGTTTCTATGCAGCAGTCAGCTCCTTACTTACTTTGTTCGGTTTTAGTGGGGAAGGGAACTTTAATGGTTGATCATCGGATTTATTATTTGCGAAAAGGAGATCACTTTATTTTGCCAAATGATGTCAAAACTTGGGAGATTGATGGTCAGCTGGAAATAATTGCCAGTTATCCCAATGAGGCGTGATAAGTCTTAAAAACTTTAAATGAGAAGAGCAAGGAAAAGTTCATAGAAGCCTGCTGTTCTCATTTTTTTAGGGGGTTAGATATGGGCATTTTCTTGTATAGAGGGCTTATTTATGCTAAAATAGGAAGATAAGACTATCGAAAGGATTTAAGATGGCAAACGTATTACGCAGGGTCATTGAAAATGACAAAGGCGAAATTAGAAAACTAGAAAAAATTGCTAAGAAGGTTGAGAGCTATGCTGATGAGATGGAAGCTCTCTCAGATGAGGAACTTCAAGCAAAAACAGAAGAATTTAAAAAACGCTATCAAGAGGGAGAAAGTTTGGATAAGCTCTTGCCAGAAGCATTTGCAGTGGTTCGAGAAGGCGCAAGGCGTGTATTAGGGCTTTATCCCTACCGTGTGCAAATCATGGGTGGAGTGGTTCTTCACCATGGAGATGTTCCGGAGATGCGTACAGGGGAAGGAAAAACTCTGACAGCAACTATGCCGGTTTATCTGAATGCTTTAGCAGGAGAAGGTGTTCACGTTATTACGGTGAATGAATACCTGTCTGAGCGTGATGCGACTGAAATGGGTGAACTCTATAGCTGGCTTGGTTTGTCAGTTGGGATCAACCTGTCTGCAAAATCACCAGCTGAAAAACGTGAAGCTTATAATTGTGATATTACCTATTCGACCAACTCAGAGGTTGGTTTTGATTACCTTCGGGATAACATGGTTGTTCGTAAGGAAAATATGGTACAGCGTCCGCTCAATTATGCTCTCGTTGATGAAGTTGACTCAGTTCTTATTGATGAAGCTCGGACACCTTTGATTGTGTCGGGACCAGTCAGTTCAGAGACCAATCAGCTTTATTATCGAGCAGATGCTTTTGTAAAGACATTGAATGAAGATGATTATGCTATTGATGTGCCGACCAAGACCATTGGTTTGAAAGATACAGGGATTGATAAAGCTGAGGATTTCTTCAAACTTGAAAATCTATATGACTTAGATAATGTTGCGCTGACACACTATATTGACAATGCTCTTCGTGCCAACTACATCATGCTTCATGATATTGATTATGTGGTCAGCCAAGACAATGAAATTCTGATCGTTGACCAATTTACCGGACGTACTATGGAAGGCCGCCGCTTTTCTGATGGGCTTCACCAAGCTATTGAAGCAAAAGAAAGTGTACCGGTCCAAGACGAAACCAAAACATCGGCTTCTATCACTTATCAAAATATGTTCCGTATGTACAAGAAACTGTCAGGTATGACAGGTACGGGTAAGACAGAGGAAGACGAGTTCCGCGAAATTTATAATATGCGGGTAATCCCTATTCCAACTAATCGTCCCGTACAGAGGATTGACCATGATGACTTGCTGTACCC
Source organism: Streptococcus dentiloxodontae (assembly GCF_053206925.1). Taxonomy (NCBI): domain Bacteria; kingdom Bacillati; phylum Bacillota; class Bacilli; order Lactobacillales; family Streptococcaceae; genus Streptococcus; species Streptococcus dentiloxodontae. The sequence goes on from NZ_JBRUHR010000011.1 coordinate 21,754, forward strand.
AACTCTGGAATCTAAGTTTCGAGCAGTAGTTAAGGATGTCAAGGAACGTTATGAAAAAGGTCAGCCTGTATTGGTTGGTACGGTTGCCGTTGAGACTTCCGATTTAATCTCTAAGATGCTGGTCAAAGCTGGCGTTTCTCATGAGGTGCTCAATGCTAAAAACCACGAAAAAGAAGCCCATATCATCATGAACGCCGGTCAGCGCGGTGCAGTTACCATTGCTACCAACATGGCTGGTCGCGGTACGGATATCAAGCTGGGTGACGGGGTTCTTGAATTGGGAGGTTTGTGCGTTATTGGGACTGAACGCCATGAAAGCCGCCGTATTGACAATCAGCTACGCGGGCGTTCAGGACGTCAGGGTGATCCAGGAGAATCTCAATTTTACCTATCCTTAGAAGACGAACTCATGCGCCGCTTTGGCTCAGACCGTATCAAGACATTCTTGGAACGCTTGAATGGGGATAACGATGATATTGTTATCAAATCACGGATGCTGACGAGTCAGGTTGAGTCTGCTCAAAAACGTGTTGAAGGGAATAACTACGATACGCGTAAACAAGTCCTTCAATATGATGATGTTATGCGTGAGCAGCGTGAAATTATCTATGCTGAACGTTATGATGTTATCACCGCTGAGCGTGACCTTGAGCCAGAGCTTAAGGCTATGATTCGCCGCACGATTGACCGTACAGTAGATGGACACAGCCGCAATTCTGAAGACGAAGCCTTAACAGGTATTCTTAGCTTTGCTCAGCAGACTCTTGTACCGAAAGACAGTATCACTCTTACAGATTTGGAAGAGGTTGGCAGTAGCAAGCGTGGTGTTGATTATGAAGCCATCAAGGTCTATTTGAATGAATTGGCTGATGATGTTTATGACCGTCAAATCGCTAAACTTAAGGATAAAGAAGCTATTATTGAGTTTCAGAAAGTCCTTATTCTCATGGTTGTTGATAATAAGTGGACAGATCACATTGATGCTCTTGATCAGCTTCGCAATTCAGTTGGTTTACGTGGCTATGCACAAAATAATCCAATTGTTGAATACCAATCAGAAGGTTTCAAGATGTTTCAAGATATGATTGGAGCTATCGAATTTGATGTGACCCGCACGATGATGAAAGCTCAGATCCATAAACAAGAACGTGAAAAAACCAATGATCGTGTTTCTACGACAGCAACTTCAAATATTCGAGCTAACCAAAGACAGGTTTCTCAGGACAGCGGCATTGATTTCTCAAATGTGGGACGTAATGACAAATGTCCATGCGGTTCTGGTAAGAAATTTAAGAACTGTCATGGCCGTAAGCAATTTTAAATATAGGGGACGAAATGGCATTTAAAGCAGTAAGTGAAAAAATTGATTTCTCATCTGTTAAAGAAACAACAACATTAACAGGAGAAGCCTTGGCAAAAAAACAAGCTCGTGATAGAGAACTTGAAGCTATTATTAAAGGTGAAGATAATCGTACACTCTTGGTTATCGGCCCTTGTTCTTCTGACAATGAAGATGCAGTTTTGGATTATGCTCATCGTTTGGCCAAATTGCAAGAAGAGGTAAAAGAACATGTCTTTATGGTTATGCGTGTCTATACTGCAAAACCTCGCACAAATGGTGATGGTTATAAAGGCCTTGTTCATCAGCCTGACGCAGAAGGCGAACCTAACCTGATTAATGGTATTAAGGCTGTGCGCAAGCTTCACTATCGTGTGATCACAGAAACAGGCATTACAACAGCTGATGAGATGCTTTATCCGGAAAACCTTCCTTTGGTAGATGATTTGGTTTCTTATATTGCCATTGGTGCCCGTTCGGTTGAAGATCAGCAGCACCGTTTTGTAACATCTGGTATTGATGTTCCGGCTGGTATGAAGAACCCTACTTCAGGCAATTTGAATGTCATGTTTAATGGGGTTTATGCGGCACAAGCTAAGCAGAATTTCCTGTTCAACGGTGAAGAAGTTGAAACTTCAGGCAATACCTTAGCGCATGTTATTCTGCGCGGTGCAACCAATGAATACGGTAAAAATATTCCTAACTTTTACTATGATAATATTCTTGATACTATCGAACAATATGAAGCGATGGGTCTTGAAAATCCTTTCATCGTGATTGATACAAATCATGACAATTCGGGTAAACGTTATTTAGAGCAAATTCGTATCGTGCGTCAAACCTTGATTAATCGTGACTGGAATGAAAAAATTAACAAAATTGCTCGCGGCTTCATGATTGAATCTTACTTGGAAGACGGTCGTCAGGATACACCGGAAGTTTATGGAAAATCTATCACAGATCCTTGTTTGGGCTGGGAAAAAACAGAAGAATTGGTACGTGAAATTCACGCCACATTATCAAAATAAAATAAGGTAAAGAGTTAAACTAGGAATAGGTCGCCTTGGGAATTTTCCTGGCGGCCTATTCCTAGTTTAAGTAAATTGAATAGTTATTATGGGAATTCATCAAACAAGTTCAGTTATTGATATTAATAACATTAAGAAGGCATACGCTCTATCAGCAGAGGCCACTGCTAAAAAGACGGCAAATGACAAAGAATTGGCAGATATTATTAGGGGAGAAGATGATCGTCTTTTGCTGATTATTGGCCCTTGCTCTTCTGATAATGAAGAAGCTGTGCTTGATTATGCTCACCGTTTGGCTAAGCTGCAGGAAAAGGTTAGAGACAAGATTTTTCTTGTTATGCGCGCTTATACAGCTAAACCTAGAACCAATGGCGACGGTTATAAGGGGTTAATTCACCAGCCAAATGCTAAGGGCGACATTAATCTGTTAGATGGTGTTACAGCCGTACGCAAACTGCATTCTCGAATTATTACAGAAACAGGGCTTCCGCTTGCCGATGAGCTCTTGTATCCCTCGAATTTTGACTATTTTGAGGACTTGTTGAGTTACCATGCCATTGGTGCCCGTTCGGTTGAAGATCAAGAACATCGTTTCTTGGCTTCGGGTATCAATGCTCCTACTGGGATGAAAAATCCTACCTCGGGTAACTTAACTGTTATGTTCAATGGGATTTATGCAGCACAGAGTTCTCAAAACTTTATTTATAAAGACAGAGAAGTCAGAACAGATGGCAATTTGCTGGCGCATGCTATTTTGCGCGGTGCAAAAAACAGCTATGGTCTGCATGAGACCAACTATCATTACGAAGACCTTTTGAAGGCTATTGACCAATATGATACTATGGGACTTAAATACCCATTTATTTTGGTTGATACGAATCACGATAATTCGGGCAAAGACTATCTTGGGCAAGTGCGCATTGTTCGGGAGGTTCTCTTGAACCGCCAATGGGATTCTAGAATTGCCAAAACTGTACGTGGTTTTATGATAGAATCCTATCTTGAAGACGGCTGTCAAGATGAACCGGCAGTATATGGAAAATCTATCACAGATCCTTGTCTTGGCTGGGAGAAAACAGAAAAATTAATAGATGAAATTTATGCTAGTTTATGATAATTCTATGCTAGCTGAGGCTGTTTCGGTAAGGAAGAAACATGATTGTTGGACATGGTATTGATTTACAGGACATTAAGCAAATCAAACGAGCTTATGAAAAACATCCTAAGTTTGCCAGACGTATTTTGACAGTTAGGGAATTGGAGCGGTTTGATAGCTTATCTGGCAAACGTCAGATGGAATATTTGGCTGGCCGCTGGGCCGCTAAAGAAGCTTTTTCCAAGGCTCTGGGAACGGGAATTGGTGCGGTTGGTTTTCAGGATATCGAGATCCTTTCCAATGATAAAGGAGCACCGATAATCACTCAGTCTCCTTTTGAAGGGAAGGCATTTATTTCTATTTCTCACAGTGGGGATTTTGTACAGGCCAGTGTGCTATTGGAGGTGGTTGAATGATTCCCAGTTTACATAGGCCAACGGTGGCCAAGGTTGATCTATCAGCTATTTGGGACAATATTAAGTCCGTTCAGGATCATATCAGGTCAGATGTACTGACTTATGCAGTGGTCAAGGCCAACGCATACGGTCACGGTGCTGTAGCCGTTTCCTGTCATATTCAGCCTCTGGTCGATGGTTTTTGTGTCTCTAACATTGATGAAGGGATTGAGCTACGGCAGGCTCATATTGACAAGCCTATTTTGATTTTGGGTGCAGTCATGCCTGATGAGATTTCACTAGCGCGTGATTACCGCCTGACTCTGACGGTTGCTAGTCTGGACTGGCTGAAAATGGCAGTGCGGTCTGAATGTGATCTGACTGATGTAACTGTGCATGTCAAGGTGGATTCGGGCATGGGACGTATCGGTGTGCGCAGTCTGGAAGAAGCCAATCAGCTTATCTCTGATTTGCGGTTTGCTGGTGCTGTGGTTGAAGGGATCTTCACTCATTTTGCGACGGCTGATGAAGCTGATACCGGGAAGTTTCAGGAGCAGCTTGATTTTTTCACCAAACTAATTGAGGGCTTGGATTACTGTCCGCCTATCGTGCATAGTTCAAATTCTGCAAGCAGCCTTTGGCATGAAGAAACGGTTATGAATGCGGTTCGTTTGGGAATTGTCATCTATGGGCTCAATCCCAGCGGTCAGGAACTGGAATTGCCCTATCCCCTCAAGCCGTCTCTGAGCTTGGAGTCGGCCTTGGTGCAGGTCAAAAAGCTTCCCAAAGGAAGCACTGTTGGCTATGGAGCTACTTATACCTCCAGTCAGGCGGAGTGGATTGGCACTTTGCCAATCGGATATGCAGACGGCTGGACGCGTGATATGCAGGGTTTTGAAGTCTTGGTTGATGACCAGAGATGCCCCATTGTCGGTCGTGTCTCTATGGATCAGATCACCATTCGTCTGCCCAAGGCGTATCCACTTGGGACACGGGTGGTTCTGATTGGCCATAGCAAGACTCAAACAATTTCGGCAACTGATGTTGCTCAAAAGCGTGGAACTATCAATTATGAAGTACTGTGTCTATTGAGTGATCGTGTGCCGAGGCAATATGAATAATTGTAAAATCCTCATCCTGATAAGATGAGGATTTTTATTAATTTTCTCCAGTAAGGTCTGTTGGAGACCAATAGAAGCGGAGTCACTTGTATTTATCGGTCAGTATCTTGCGGTAGAGCTTCATTTTTTGTTTTAGAAAATCTTTGTGGGCTTTGATGTCAGCTTCTTGCTGGTTGAGTCTACGGAGTTGTTCTTCTAAGAGTACCAAGCGCTCTGCAATGGTGCTGTCACCTTGGTATCTCAAGTGAGCGTAGGTTTTCATGTCTTTGATAGACATACCGGTTTGCTTGAGGCGCAGCAGAAAGTCCACCCAATTTTTATCAGTGTCATCATAATAACGACGGTTGTTCTCTAACCGTTTGGCCTGGATCAGGCCTTCTTTTTCATAATAGCGCAGCGTGTCAATAGACAGTCCTGTCAGTCTGGAAAAATCTCCGATAGTATACTCTGGCATAGTATTCTCCTTTAGCGGTATTTTATCATCTTTTTGCAAAAAAGTCTTGACATGGAGTTAACTCCACTAAGTACAATGACAAATAGAAAGGAGGTCATAGGATGACCCAAGATGAACGCTATACAGTCGGATTAAAAAAATTGCAAGAGATTGACGGAGAGGCAGGAGAGGCAGTCATCACTTCTCTGTCAGGCTTAAGTGAAGATATTGGTACTTATATCATTTCCTTTGCCTTTGGTGAGGTTTATAGCCGTCCAAGTCTGGATCTGAAGCAGCGGGAGATGATCACGATCACAAGTTTGCTGTCGCAGGGAGATACAGCGGCTCAGTTGAGAGTTCATATCAATGGTTCTTTGAATGTTGGCTTGACACCGCAAGATATCATTGAAACCTTTATCCAGTGCATTCCTTATGTCGGTTTTCCAAAGGTTTTGAATGCAGTCACTATCGCTAAGGAAGTATTTTCTCAAAGAGGTATCTAAAAAGAAGAGTTCAGCCTTAAGCTGGACTTTTTGCTATAATAGAGGTATGCATTTACAATCACCAATTGCAGATCTCAAGGGTTTTGGTCCTAAGTCTGCTGAGAAATTTACAAAATTGGGTCTTTATACGGTTGAGGATTTGCTGCTTTATTATCCTTTTCGCTATGAAGATTTTAAGTCTAAATCTGTCTTTGAACTGTTGAACGGGCAAAAGGCTGTTATTACGGGAACTGTCGTCACGCCTGCCAATGTCCAGTACTATGGTTTTAAGCGCAATAGGCTGTCTTTTAAAATCAAGCAGGAAGAAGCTGTTATTGCCATTAGTTTTTTCAATCAGCCTTATCTGGCGGATAAAATTGAACTGGGGAGTGAGATTGCTGTCTTTGGGAAATGGGATGCGCTTAAGTCTGCTGTGACTGGGATGAAAGTTTTAGCACAGGTTGAAGATGATATGCAGCCGGTTTATCATGTCGCACAAGGTATTTCGCAGACTGCTCTGACCAAGGCTATTAAAGCCGCATTTGACAGCGGTGCTTTAGCATTGCTGCAGGAAAATTTGCCGCAGATTTTGCTGGAGAAATATAGACTTTTAGGCAGGCAAGAAGCTGTTAAGGCTATGCATTTTCCAAAAGATCTGGATGAATACAAGCAGGCGCTGCGCCGTATCAAATTTGAGGAGCTCTTTTATTTTCAGATGAATCTGCAGATGCTAAAGGCCGCCAATAAGTCTGAAAGCAACGGTCTAGCCATGGCCTATGATGAACAGCAGATTGAAAAAAAAATCGCAGCTCTGCCATTTGCATTGACAAAAGCGCAGGAGCGCAGCCTCTTTGAAATCCTATCTGATATGAAATCAGGTGCTCACATGAACCGTCTTTTGCAGGGAGATGTTGGATCTGGTAAGACAGTCATCGCCAGTCTGGCTATGTATGCAGCTTTTACGGCTGGTTTTCAGTCCGCTCTTATGGTGCCAACCGAAATTTTAGCGGAGCAGCATTTTGAGAGTTTAACAGCTCTTTTTCCCGAGCTCAATATTGCTCTTTTGACGTCTGGTATGAAGACAGCGACAAGAAAGGCTGCTTTGTTGGGGATTGCTGATGGTTCAGTGGATATGATCGTAGGGACGCATGCCCTGATTCAAGACGCCGTCAGCTATCATAAGCTTGGTCTCGTTATTACAGATGAACAGCACCGTTTTGGGGTCAATCAGCGCCGCATTTTTCGTGAAAAAGGTGAAAATCCTGATGTTCTTATGATGACAGCAACACCTATTCCCAGAACTTTAGCTATCACTAGTTTTGGTGAGATGGATGTTTCAATTATTAATCAGATGCCAAAGGGACGTAAACCTATCATTACCCGTTGGGTCAAGCATGAGCAGCTAGAGACAGTGCTGGATTGGCTTAGAACAGAGCTTGAAAAATCAGCGCAAGCTTATGTGATTTCGCCTTTGATTGAAGAGTCGGAAAGTGTGGATTTGAAAAATGCTGTAGCACTGCATCAGGAGCTAACAGAATTTTTTGGTCAAGATGCCACAGTCGCCCTGATACACGGCCGCATGAAAAATGATGAAAAAGATCAGCTGATGCAGGAATTTAAAAATGGAAAATCACAGATTCTGGTGTCAACGACCGTGATTGAAGTCGGTGTCAATGTGCCCAATGCAACTGTCATGATTATCATGGATGCCGATCGTTTCGGGCTCAGCCAGCTTCATCAGCTGCGCGGTCGTGTCGGTCGAGGAGATAAGCAGTCCTATTGCATTTTGGTAGCCAATCCTAACAATGAAACTGGGAAAAAGCGTATGCAGGCTATGTGCGAGACAACAGACGGCTTTGTTTTGGCTGAAGAAGATCTGAAAATGCGTGGTTCCGGTGAGCTTTTTGGCACACGTCAATCAGGCATTCCCGAATTCAAAACAGCTGATATCGTAGAAGATTACAATATTTTAGAAGAAGCCAGAAAGGTTGCTGCCCAGATCGTATCAGATAAGAATTGGGAAACAGATCAGCGATGGAGCCTCCTCGTTCAAAATTTGGAAGACAAAGGTGAATTTGATTAAAGAGATTGGGAAAAAGTCCCAATCTCTTTATAATTTCAGTGATAATAAATTTAAAAACCTTGACGATAAAATGTCTAAAATATTTTTTCTTCTTTAAGCCTGGGCTAAGTTTTCTACAAGCTTGCTTTAAGGCTGAGCCGCTATAATAAGACCATCAAATGAAGGAGGTCGCTTATATGACAGTAAAAATCAAAGTAATTTACAAGGACACCTTCCAAGAGGCTGCTAAAAAGCTCATTCCTTATTCAGCTTAGTTGCCTCTATATCGAAAGGCTATATGAATTCGATGCTTGCTCCCCCATTTCTATAATCCCCTTTTCTTTAATTTGTAAGCTTCCCCTTTCGATAGTCACATGAAGTCTTTGGCAGTGAAATAGCAGAGCTTTTTCTGCAGAATAGCTTTAAAAAGGCGAACACCTAAGACCAAAGCAAAATGATAAGACTCCTGCCTAAAGCAGGAGTTTTTATGTGTATTAAAAAAACATAAAAGCTAAACACATCAAGGACTGACAAATCAACTTTGACAGCCTTTTTCGAGGTTAAATGAAAACATCATAGGAGAGACTCTTTCAGGTCAATAACTAGAAGATTTCACTCTTCTGCGGGTGAGTGCGCAGCAATATGACTGTCTGCACCACTCTCTTATTTTTTAGTCTTTTTATGAAAAGCAGAGCAGATAATAAAGGTGCTGCAGATAAATAAAGTTGATAGAATCAACTGTTTATCAGACAGTTCGAACTGATAATGGAAATCTTGTCCTTTGGGTTTATTGGCTGCGGTAATCGTGAGTTTCATAGATTTTCTCCTTAATTATTTTGTGTCGGTTTAAGATAAAAAGATTATCCTTCTATATAGTTTTTTAAGTCGCTTCCTTTGAGCCCTGCGCTAAGAGCAATGAGCAACTTGAGTCGTGCTTTAGGGGCATTTAGTTCTTTAACGAACATAACACCTGCTTCTTGGAGTTTGGCTCCGCCTCCCTCATAAGCGTAAACGGGTTCTGCTATGCCGTTGAAGCAGCGTGATACTAACACGACAGGAATACCTTTTTGTATCAAGTGTGTCAATTCACTTGCTGCCTGAGGCGGAAGATTGCCAGCTCCCAGAGCCTCAATGACGACTCCGTCAATCTTATCTGGACTGAGAAGGCTGATAATTCCCTCCCCAACTCCCATACCAGCATAGGCCTTAATAATGGGAACTGTTCCTGAAATCTGCTCAAGATCAAAACGTACACGGGTTTCTGCTGTTTTAAAAAAAAGAATATCGTGTTTCATAATAATACCAAGAGGACCATGAGTTGGCGTACTAAAGGTGGCGACATTTGTAGTATGGGTTTTGGTGACATATTTAGCTGCATGAATTTCATCATTCATTACAACTAAAACTCCTTTATTGACAGCTTTATCATGGCTGGCAACACGCAGAGCGCATAAAAAATTATAAACACCATCGCTCCCTAATTCGTTAGAGGAACGCATCGCACCAGTCAGTACAATCGGAATGTTAGGCACCGCCATGGTATCTAAAAAATAGGCGGTCTCTTCCAAGGTATCTGTACCGTGTGTGATGACAACACCGTCATACTGCCCTGCTGTTTTCTTGATTTCTTGGTAAAGATCCAACATGTGATAGGGAGTCATTTGAGGGCTGGGTAAATTCAGGGGATTAAGCACGGTCAATTCCAGATCATCAATTGCAACCTCAATATGCTTCATGGGATTATCTTCAGATGCGTTAACTTTACCGCTGATGTCTGCTGTCATCGAAATGGTTCCGCCAGTGTGGAGAACCAGAATCTTTTTTGTCATATCAATATAACTCGCTATCATATTATGGTATAATTTATTTTAACATAAATTTTCAAGGGGAGGAGAACATTTTGGCAATCAAGGCAGTCTTTTTTGACATTGATGGTACACTTTTAAATGATCGTAAACGTGTTTCCAAATCTACAGAGAAAGCTATTCAGCAAATGAAAGAAGATGGTATTCTGGTGGGACTGGCGACAGGCCGTGGGCCGGGTTTTGTCCAGCCTTTTCTGGATAATTTAGGTTTGGATTTTGCAGTAACTTACAATGGTCAGTATATTTTAAGCCGTGATCGTGTTCTCTATCAAAATCAGCTTCCTAAATCAACGATTTATAATCTTATTCGCTATGCCGGCAAAAGTCGTAAGGAAATTTCACTTGGCACCAGCTCAGGTCTTGTAGGCTCAAATATTATCAGTATGGGTACCAGCCGCTTTGGTCAGTGGGTCAGCAGAAAAGTTCCTAAATCTTGGACTAAAGCTGTTGAGGGTAGCTTTAAGACTCTTATTCGCCGTTTCAAGCCTCAAAATATGGAAGCGCTAAAGACTATTATGCGTGAACCTATTTTTCAAGTTGTTTTAGTCGCAACAAAGGATGAAACTCCCGATTTGGAAAGCAGATTTCCTCATGTTAAGATAACTCGTTCCAGTCCATATTCAACAGACATAGTCTCTGAAGGACAGTCAAAACTTAAAGGAATTAAGTATCTGGGCACTCTGTTTGGTTTTGAGCTTAGTGAAGTTATGGCTTTTGGCGATTCGGATAATGATCTAGAAATGCTGTCTGATGTTGGTATTGGGGTTGCTATGGGAAATGGCGAAGCTGCTGTAAGAGAAGGGGCTCGCTATGTGACAGACAGCAACAATCAAAATGGGATTGCTAAAGCTCTGGCTCATTATGGTGTAATCCATATGGATACTGAGTCTGGCTTTGACAGTAAAGACGATAATTTTAATAAAGTTAGAGATTTCCATCAGCTGATGGACGGTGAAACAAATAATACTCCTCGGGTTTATGACATAAAAGAGGCGGAGCATCGATCGGATTTCAAGATTGAAGAAATTGTTGAATTTGTATATGCAGCTTCAGGTGGGGACTCTGAGAAATTTACTCAGGCGGTGGAAGCTTTGCATAAGGCAGTAGAAAAGGCTGCTGTTAAAATCTCTAGCAAAGAACATCCAGAGACGACCTTAGTTGGTCAAGTGGATGCTTTGACAGATTTACTGTATCTGACTTATGGTTCTTTTGTACTCATGGGTGTAGATCCTAAACCATTTTTTGATACTGTTCATGAAGCCAATATGGGGAAGATATTTCCAGATGGCAAGGCACATTTTGACCCTGAAACACATAAAATTTTAAAACCAGATGATTGGGAGGAACGCTTTGCGCCTGAACCTCACATTAAACGGGAATTAGATCGTCAAATTCAAAAATCTCTGCAGCGCAAATAAGCAAGGCGAGGTATTATCAATATAATATAATTGGCTTATATAAGGCCTTTTGGAAATGACTTGGTTATTATGCCAAATTATGATAAAATTAAAAAGTAAAAATAATATATACAAAAAGGAGATAATCATGACTAAAGAAGATTGGTTAGATTTTTTCGAGGCTATTAATGGTCGTTCAGCAACCGACGAAGAGATTGCAGCAGCTCTTGCTGCGGGTGAGTTCGAAGAAACATCAGCTCAGCCTAATGTGAATTTCCAGCAGCCCTTTGATCCTGCCGCTGATTCAGCACAGTCTCAAACTTTTGCTCAAGCAACACCTGAGCAAGCTCAAATGAATTTCCAGCAATCTACAGCTTCAAGTCAGCCAACACAAGGGCAGACAGTTTTTGGACAGCAAGCTCCAAATCAACAGGCAACGCAAGCTCAATTTCAACAGCAGGGAGCTCCTGTGCAACAGCCTCAGTTCCAACAAGGACAAGCTGGTTCGGGCTTTCAGCAGCAAGGAATTCCTGGTCAGCAGCCGCAATTTAATGGTCCAGCAGTTCCCAAGCAGCCTTCGGCTTTCACGTCAGCTGTGAAAGGTTTCTGGGATTGGCTTTTCAATGCTTGGAAAAAACCGGCAACTGTATTTTCAGATAGTGCTTCAAATGGCTTTATCAGTTTTGGATTGCATGTCTTCATTTTGACTGTTTTCCTGTTTACATTGCTTTATAAAACAGTAAGTAATTATATCGGTTATGCAAGTTATGGTGGTTATAACACAGCTGGGCTTGGCTTTTCTGCTTTCTTTTTCATCCTGTTATCGGCAATTATTTTGATTTTTGCCTATGTGCTTGCTGGTTTCACAGCCCGTAAAGCTATTTATCGTGATGCCGATACAACCTTCATTAATTCTTTTGAGAAATTTGGCCGTTTGACTGCTCTCAACTTGCCAATTATGTTGCTTGGTTTCCTAGTATCTTTAGTTGGTTTAACAGGTTTTGGAAATTTCTTGCTTTCTATTTCCCTTGCTGTTTACGGTTTGGCTAATATCTTTATCACATTTCCTCTTGATAGCAAAGCTACTTGGGACAAATTCTATCAATATATAGTATCGTTCCTCATTAATGCTGTTATTGTAGGTATTGCTTTTTACATTATTGTGACTATCTTAAGTAACTATATTCAAGGTATTTTCACATCGTTCTAGGAGCAGGTGATTTATGACATCACAGGAAAAGTGGATTGATTTATTCGAAAAAGTAGTTGGCCGCAAGCCAACTGCTTTGGAGTTTCAAGAAGGAAAGTCTTTAGATTTTGATTTAAAAGCCATCAAAAGAATCGCTGCTAAAGAATCGGGAGAAAGCGCCTCAGCCCCTCTTTTTTCAGCAGATCATTTAGCGACAGAAAGTTCTCCAGAAACTGATCAGGAAGAAATGTTCTCAACTGCTGAGGATGTTTTTGATGTGGCAGAGGAATCCTTTGAAGAACCTATATCTGCTGATGCCGAATTAGCTTCGAAAGAGCTTACCAATCCAATAGATGAATCAAAAGAAGATATGATTGCTTCAGATTCACAAGATGTCTGGTTGAAGGCATTTACGACTTATGTTGGCCGTCAGCCCCAGCCTGAAGAATTCATGATTGGTAAAGCATCAGGCTTTGATGTTTCAACTATTCACCAATTTATTTCTGATAATAAATCAACTGTTTCAAAAAAGTCTGGTATGGCAGGCTGGAAGAAGGCTCTGATTGTCTTTGCTGTTATACTTTCCTTGTTTGGAATTGCAGGCTATGTTTATGGTTATCAGTATTACTCTCGAGAAGCAGTTGCAGAGCGTTATTTGAAAGCTGTTAAAAAAGATTTTAATGACTCTCTGGATTATCAAGTTTGGTCTGATACAGAAAAAGTTATCAAAAAATCAGACCTTAAGTATACTGATACAAAAACTGTTGCTAAATATACCAAAGATGAATTGCTTTCGGGTTCTATCATGAAAAAAGTTGGTCGTAAGTTTTTGATTTTTGCAGACTGGAAAGTTGTGGTGGAACCTGTTAATGTTAATTTAGCAGTTAATACGGCAGATCTTGCTGTGACAATTAACGGTGTTAAATATGACACAACAGACGGAAACAATTATACGGCGACCATTAAGCATCTCTATCCGGGGTCATATGATTTTGTGGCTTCTGGCAAGGTTGATGAACAAGATATCACCGTTTCAACAGAGGAAACGGTAACATCAAATACAGATGTTGATCTTTCGGTAGAATATCTGAGTTTTACGGTCAAGTCCAATTTAACAGACGGCGATCTTTATGTTGGAAGTACTAAAATCGGAACCTTAACATCGGGTAAGCTGGAGGTAGATGATGTGGCTGTTACGGGCTCTTCGGCTGTTTATGTGCAAAAGTCATTTGAGGATGGAACAGCTTCCAAAACAGAAACGGTTTCTATTGATCAAATTGCTAGCGGACAGACGATAACCCTAGATGCAGAAGGAATTTTAGATCGTGATACAGCTGATGATCTGATGGAGGTAGCTTACACGAAACTTCAGTATTATTCGTCAAATGATAATACAACTCCTGATGGGTTAACAGATGTTTTTCTGAATGGTTCTGAAGATTCTCTCTATAAAGATGTTACAGCTATGATTGATGAAAATACCACAGGCGCCCAAAATCGAGCGGCTGACAGTATTACTTTTTCGGATGTAGATGTGACACAGGTTAAACAGACAAGTGAAAAAACATATACGATTACCTTTACAGTGGTCTATGATTTTTACTATGCCTATGACTCTAATTTCAAGACATCTGGTCACATCAAGCAAAAAAAGTCTTGGTCGGCTAATGTAGAATATGTAAGTGGTGAAAAAAGTAAGGATAGAGGCTCTTATTCAGCTACTTCTTCGGATTATCGTGTCAGTGGCAAAGCTGGCGAATCTACTGAAATCAGCAAGGAAGATACGGTTAAGTAAAAACATAAAATTGGGCTTTGTCTCTATGAGGCTTAGCCTTGTTGCGTCTTTATATTGAAAGGAAAATGATGAGAAAAAAAGCAATTGGAATTGATTTGGGAACAACTAATTCAGCTATGGCGGTCGTAAAAGAAAGAACACCAGAAATTATTCCTATGGGGACCAATGACGAACAGGTATTGCGTTCAGCTGTTTATTTTTCAGCTGTGGCTGGACAAAACCATGTCTTCTTTGGTAAGGATGCTATTGAGCGCGGAACGGAAATTGGAAGTACGGAACATTTCAAATTTGACTTTAAACGTGATATTGCTCGTCCTATTGAAAGCGACACCCCTAATCATACGCGAGTGAATTCAGTCATTCTGTCTGCTTTAGTATTACATGAATTTAAAAAACGTGCTCTTATTGTTGGTCAAGAGCTGGGATTGCCTCAGGGAATTCAGGATGCTGTTATTACAGTACCGGCTTATTTTACCTCTGATCAACGTGCGGCCACTAAAAATGCTGGCCGTTTAGCAGGGTTTAATGTTTTACGTATCATTAATGAACCTACTGCGGCAGCTATTGCTTATGCCCACATCAAAGGTGCTCAAGGGAATGTTCTTGTGTATGACCTTGGTGGGGGAACTTTTGATGTTACCATTATGAATGTGACAGATCACTCTTATGATATTTTAGCAACGGATGGGAATTCACGTCTAGGTGGAATTGATTTTGACAAGCGTTTGGTTTCTTATATTATGACAGAACTAGAAAAACAAGGCGTCAATATGACAAACCTGTCAGAAAAAGAGAAAATTCAGCTTCAGTACAAGGTAGAGCAGATAAAAACCAGTTTGTCAGTTAATGAAAAGGCTCTTTACGAACATTATGTTAATAATCAAGTTTATGGAGTTATGTTAACGCAGTCAATTTTTCAGGAAATCACCATGGATTTGGTCAAAGATACTGAGCTCAAAGTACAGTCAACTCTGCAGGCGTCAGGTTTGTCTTGGGAGCAAATTGACCATATTCTCCTAGTAGGCGGTTCAACACGTATGCCAATGATTCGCCAAATGATTCGTTCAATAAGTGCTCAAGAGGCTAAGTACGATCTTAATCCTGATACAATCGTAGCTCAAGGAGCCAGTATATTGGCTGATTTGATTGTTAATGACGAGATCAGTTTCTCTGAACAGCAAGATGGTCAAACAACAGAGACAGACCGTGTTATTGTCAAGGATGTTACGTCGCAGGGAATTGGGCTTTTATTTAAGAAGAATCCTACTCATGATTATCCGTTTGTAGGAGATTATTATAACCGTGTCATTGTTCCTCGTAATTCCGTTTTGCCTCTTGCAATCACTAAAGATATTTATGCGGTTGTTGATGGTCAGACTAAGTTTAAGCTGCGCGTGACAGAAGGTAATTTTGAAAATCCTTTCTCTGTTAAAATTCTTGGTCAAGTAACAGGAACGGTGGCTCAGCCGCGACAAAAAGGCCAGCTAATGGCGCATGTTATTTACGCTTTTGATTCAGAACAAATCGTAACGATTACAATTGTTGACAGTTTGACAAATGCGGTGGTTTCACGTTTTTCAGTTGATGCTCAAACCAGCCAGAAGGAAGAAATTGTTCACGATGATCTGTCAGAATTGGCAGAAATCTATGCTAAATTTATCTCATGATTGATTATTATAAAGGCCTTGATGTAACGACAGGGGAACCCGTTTCTCATTTAGAAGAATTGAGCTATCATATCTCGAAAGACATGTCTGCTGATGAGTGTTTTAAGGCTCTGTCTCTTTTGCGGGAAGAATTAGATGATCGCTGGCGAAATGGAAGTCTTGATAACAAAAGCCAGTTGCTCAAGGATGAGTTAGACAAAATCCGAACCTATTTTATGTCTGCCGAACAGAAAATGCGTTATGACAAAGCTTTGGAGGAAGCTTGGCATAAAAACCGTGCAGCAAAAGAGCCTGTGGAATCTGTTAAACCTAAGGAGCCTGTTTTTTCAAAGCCTGTTACTTTACCACCCCTTGGCAATGAGGATGACAGCTCAAATGGTCTGCCAATATGGCTTTATTTTGCCTTCGTTCTACTCATTTTGGGATTGTTGGCAGCAATGTTTATTTTTAACATTAACCTTATAGGGCTGATTATTGGGGTTGTCCTTATCTTTGCCCTTATTCTCATCATGTCTTAGGAAATATTATGACAGCAAATCAACTAACATTTGAACATATTTGTTTTAAGTATAAAGAAAATACTGAGCAGTTATTTACCAATCTTGATGTGACAATGTATACAGGTCAGGTAGTTGGTATTTTAGGAGCTTCAGGATCTGGTAAGACAACCCTAACAGAAATACTGCTGGGAAAGCTAAAACCAACCTGCCATCAATTTCGAATTTTAGAAAATGGTAAGCCTATTACGGGTGATTCTAAAGCCTGGTCTTATGTTCCGCAAAAAAATCTTCTGCGCGATTATCTTAAGGTATCAGAGTCTTTTGCTTTTTATGCAGATCATCATTTAAAAGGTGTCAGCAAAAAAGAAAAGAAGCAGCGCATTGCTCTTATCATGGAAGATTTAGGACTGACGCCTTTTGCAAATAAAAAGGTATCAGAGCTGTCTGGAGGTCAGCAGCGACGGGTTTCTATTGGAATAGAGCTGCTTAGTCCCAGTCCCTATTTCATTTTAGATGAACCCTCATCGGGCTTAGATGCTCTTAGTGATCGCAATCTTTTACGAACCTTGAAAATATTGGCTCAGTCTGCCAATAAGGCAATTGTTGTTATTACCCATAATACAGAAAACTTATCTATTTTTGATAAGATTATCTTTTTATCAAAAGGACGTCCGACCTTTGTTGGGACATATGAGCAGTTGCTTTTGGATTATAAAACCAGTGATCGTTACATGATTCGCAAATACATGGATATGAATATTGCTGAAGTTTATCAGGAGCTCAATGCTTCAACAAGAATTTACAAGATTTAGGGAGACTTATGAAAGCAGCGTTACGGCTTAGTTGGTACAAATTTAAGCACCATTATATGGATTTTATTAAGGTTCTTCTGGGAATTTTAGTCTTTGAAGGACTTATTCTCTATATTCAGGATAAGGGATTTCTCAAGGATTTTGAAACAACCCGTATGGCTTTGTTTCTTCTGCTTTTTTCGACAAGTCTTTTGATTGTTGTTCAAAACAGTATTTACATTTCAAGAGAGCGGGCTATCTTGAATCGGGATTTTTTCTCGGGGCTTAGTCGTTCAGCTTTTGCTCTAGCCAGCCTTCTTATTCATAGTTTTTTTGCTTTGCTTGAAACGTTTGTTTTTATTGTTGGTTTTGCTGGACTTAATCATCTTTTTGATAAGGAACTGCCAAGCAGCGGTCACATTATGTCAGCTTATCTTTCTGAATTAGGAGTGACTGTTCTTCTAGTGTTTTTAGCTTCGCATTTTATCGCTCTGCTGATATCTGCTATTGTAGGAAAATCAGAAATTACCTCGGTTATCTTAGCGGTTGTAGTTGGCATTATGCAGTTTTCTTTGTCAGGAACCATCCTTCAGCTGCCAAAGGCAATTGACTGGATTCAAAATGCTATCTATTTGGGATATGGACATAAGCTTGCCGGCGTCTCAACAAATCTGACTGATTTTCCTTCTAGTTTGGCTGCTTTTGGAGTCACTTTGACAAAAGAGGAACTTTCCTTATTCAAATCCTCTCATAGCGAATTTTTAGGGCAATGGCTGGCACTTTTGCTTCATTGTCTAGTTTATGCTCTGCTATTTTTCATCAGTATACAGAAAAAGGAGAATTAAATGAGTAAACGTGAGGAATGGCTGATTGATTTTCAGGTTAGAAACGGACGTAAGCCAAATGTGCAGGAAATAACTGCTGCAGAAGAAAATGGTTATGATTTTGACCTATCAGACCTCTCTGCTAAATCTGGATGGATGTCTAAGATTGGCTTAGGCGGTATTCGTTTTGGCTGGTTTATGCTGCTGGAAATTTTTTTGCTGCTGCTTATAGCTATTTTGGGGTATATGGTAGGCTACTTGTTCTTGTAGGAGGCTGTAATGAAAAATATTAAACATAAAAAGTTTTTAGGTCTCGCTTTGATTGTCTTTTTGATTTTTCTGGTTCTGGGTAAATACACACAAAGTAGAGCTTGGACATCATCCGCTGTCTATGCGACAACGGTTACTGATAATGAAACGGGTCAAGAAGTTCGTTTTGAAGTTCGTAAAGTTGATGATGGCTATGAGGTTACTAATACCGAAACGGGTGAGGTTTATAAGGCTGATGCTCAAGAAGACGCCGGTCGTTCTAAGAGCTTTAAGTTATCGGATGAAAATGGCGAGGATCAAGGGACTATTGTAGTAACAGATAGTATAGTTCCTTGGGGAGAAGCTGATGTCAAAATGGTTGATTCAGAACAATATACTCAAGTAGAGGGAAGTTCTGAAGTAACAGAATCTAGTAGTACGGATGAGTCTCCCTCAAGCGAGGAATCCAGTTCGTCAGAAAACTCAGCTAAAAGTGTTATTCAAGACATTGTAGATGGCTCAAGTACTTCTTCGGATACTTCATCTTCTTCTAGCACCTCAAGCTCATCTTCATCAGATACAACAGAGTCTTCCTCAAAGACCTCTTATTCAAGTGAAGAGGCCCAAACTGATAAAGACGGTACTACTGAAACAACTGTTTCGGCTGACTACTCAATAGAAGATTTGCAAAAAATCTCAGATGAATTTGCTGAGTGGCTTTATGATTCAGATTATGCTAAAAATGCGGTGCTGGTTAAGGGCAGTTTTGACGAAATTACGTCAAATGGTTCAGGGAATCCTCTGTTTCTGACTTTCAAGGCACCATCAGAAAATAAAGGCAAGAAAACTCCGGTACTTGCAGGTCTACTTAATGCCGATGGTTTTGATTCGCTGTCAGCCATCAAAAAAGGCACTGTTGAAGGAGAGGAAGTCAATAATAAGGACTTTATTGCTTATAAGGACAGCTTTGACTTGACCGTTTTAGGTATAGATAAGTCAAGTGCAGATGTTGACGATTACAATCCAACGACTTCTTTTCGGATTTATACTTTAAAGGATAAGAAGCATGCCTACTATGAAGATACTGTTGATGAACAAAATGCTCTTTTCAAAAAATTTTCAAGTAAGGAAAAGATTGGTACCCATCATTATGGCTATGATAAGCTATATGGTAAATTGGTTAACCAAGATGCTAAATCTTATCAAATTGTCCTTGCTTCAAATGGTCTGGTTTATTATGTCACCAATTATTGGATAGGAAAATATGATAAGTCAGATGTTCAAACTTACAAAGAGGCTCCTAAGGATATGCAAAAAGCTTATCAGAAGCTCTTAAAAAAATATGCTGGAGAGGATTGATTAAACCCAAACATGTGTGCAGTTAAGTGCTTATTTCATGTTTTGGGGTATCTCTAACCAGAATACTATTAAAAGTAATAGTTAGTCCAAGCCTTGGCTTGGTTTTTTTGTCTGCATTAATTTGTTATTTCTAGCAATAAAGTCTGATGTGTTATAATGAAAGAAGTTAATTGTCAGTTGTTGTGAGAGCCTCTTTATGCAGCTGGCAGCCACTCATATTTGATAGAAGGATATCTATGAAACTCTTATATACCGAAATGACACAGGATATGACAGCTATCCTAGCTAAAGAAGCTCAACAATTTGCCCAAGAGGGCAAGCGTGTTTTTTACATAGCTCCCAATTCACTCTCTTTTGAAAAAGAGCGAAGTGTGCTTTCTTACTTAGAGCAAGAGGCTTCTTTTGATATCATCGTCACGCGCTTTACTCAGATGGCTCGGTATTTTGTGCTGAATGCTGTCAACCCTAAAAGTCAGCTGGATGATACTGGTCTGGCGATGATGTTTTATAAGGTGCTGTCGCGTTTTTCGGATACGGATCTCAAGGTTTACGGACGTTTGCGTAAGGACAGCCATTTTATTAATCAGCTGGTGGAACTCTATAAAGAACTCAAAACAGCTCATATGACTGTGCTTGATTTGAACTATTTAGATGAGTCGGAAAAGCAAGCCGATTTGATTAAGATCTTTTTGGCGGTTAATGAGCTGCTGCAAGAAGGAAATTTTGATAATCAAACTCAATTGGCTTTTTTTGCCCAGCAGATTGAAGCAGCTTATCTGGATAAGGTTTTAGCTGAGACGGTTATCGTTATTGATGGTTTTACCCGATTTTCTGCAGAAGAAGACTATCTGCTTAATTTGCTTGATGCCAAATGCCATCAAATTATTATTGGGACTTATATCAGCCAAAAGGCCTATCGTTCAAATATCCTTTATGGGAACATTTATCAAGCTTCCAGCGATTTTTTGCATACTTTGGCTAATCGCTTCGCGGTCAAACCAGAATTCATTGCGATTGAAGATAGAAAAGAAAACACCTTTTCGCGCCTGACGCGTCTGCTTGAGAGCCGGCATGATTTCAGTCAAACAGACTTGGTACTGACAGAATCCGATAAACAGGCTGTGCAGATCTGGGATGTTATCAATCAGAAGGAAGAAGCAGCCCAAACAGCTAAAGCTATTCGTCAGCTTTTGGCGGATGGTGTGCGTTATAAGGACATTTTGGTTCTTCTGGGAGATGTGGATTCTTATCAGCTGCAGATTGGTAAGATTTTTGATAAATTTGCTATTCCTTATTATTTTGCTAAAGCAGAATCAATGTCGACTCATCCGCTGATAAATTTTGTGGAGTCTCTGGAACGTGTTAAACGTTATCATTACCGTGCAGAAGATGTTATGAACTTGCTGAAGTCAGGGCTTTATGGAAATCTTTCTCAGAAAGATATTGATCATTTTGAACACTATGTAACTTATGCTGATATCAAAGGACGTCGTAAATTTACACAGGATTTTACGGCAGCAAATGGTCAAAAATATGATTTGGTACAGCTCAATAAATGGCGGGCACAGCTTATGGAACCTCTGGATCAATTACTGAGCCTGCGGCCTCAAAAAGGGCATAATCTGCTTAAAAAGCTCAGCCATTTTTTAGAAGCAGTCAGACTGCCTCAAAATATGGCGCTTCTAACACAGGGAGCAAGCGATACGGAATTGGACAAACACGAGCAGGTTTGGAAAGCTTTTTCTCACATTTTGGAGCAGCTGCAGCTGATTTTTGGAGAGGAAAGGCTTAAGATTGATGAGTTTTTAGCTCTTCTGCGTTCTGGTATGTTGGCGGCAGAATACCGTACAGTTCCAGCAACTGTGGATGTGGTCAGAGTCAAATCCTATGATTTGGTAGAGCCTCACAGTGCAAAATATGTCTTTGCCTTGGGCATGACTCAGTCACATTTTCCCAAAATCACTCAGAATAAGAGTCTAATTTCAGATGAAGAGCGCAGCCGTATTAACGAAGCCGCAGGAGAGCAGTCTCGTTTTGATCTGGTCAGCAAGGAAAATGTTAAGAAAAACCATTTCATGGCTTTATCTCTTTTTAATGCTGCCACGAAACGTTTAATCTTATCCCTTCCGCAGCTGCTTAACGAAACTGAGGATGATATGTCTGTCTACCTTAAAGAATTGCTGGATTTGGGTGTTCCCTTGATTGATAAGGGGCGAAATCGTTTTGATGCCCGATCAGATAATATTGGCAATTATAAGGATCTTTTATCAACAGTTGTTGCTATTAATCGTGGCGATATGGATAGTCAGCTAGATAAAGAAAGTCAGACATTTTGGTCAGTTGCGGTGCGGTATCTGCGCAAGCGTTTGGAGAAGGAAGGTGTTTTAATACCGCACCTCTTAGATGATGCTGTCACTAGAGAGGTCTCTCCTGAGGTTATGCGCATAAAGTTCCCTGATGAAGAACTGCTTCCATTGTCTGCTTCAGCTTTGACGGCTTTTTACAATAATCAGTATCTCTATTTCTTGCAGTATGTCCTTGGGTTGCAGCAGTTAGAAAGCATCCATCCGGATGCACGTCAGCATGGTATTTATTTGCACCGCGTTTTTGAACGTTTGATGGCTGATAATTCGTCAGCGAATTTTGATACCAAATTAGACCAAGCGATTGCAAAAACCAATCATGAAAAAAACTTTGCCCTGCTTTATGAGGAAAATCAGGAAAGCTTGCTGTCACGTCATATTTTAGAAGATATTGCCCGCTCTACTGCAACGGTTCTGAGGGACAATGCTGCTGTTACAACGGAAAATCAAGAAGCTAGATTTGATTTGCTTTTTGAAAATACGGTTAAGGTGACAGGAATTATTGACCGAGTAGATCGTCTGCGTGACGGTAGTATTGGAGTTGTTGATTACAAGTCAGGCAAAACTGTCTTTGATATTCAAAAATTCTATAATGGACTGAGTCCGCAGCTGGTGACTTATTTGGAAGCGCTGCGTCAAGATTATCAGCTGGATATCAGCCAATTGTTTGGGGCTATGTATTTACATATGCAGGAGCCGCGCATTGATTTATCAAAAGTGGCTGGATTAGATAAGATTTTGACACAGGCACACAGCAGCCTGACTTATAAGGGTCTCTTTTTGGAGACCGAAAAAGAACATCTGGCAGCTGGAAGTTATAGTTTGCGTGATTCAGTTTATGATAAAGCAGAGCTTGAGACCTTGTTAACTCATAACCTTAATTTATTTACCCAAGCGGCCAAAACCATTAGAAGCGGCGCTTTTCTTATCAATCCTTATACAGAGGACGGTGAGAGTGTGCAAGGCGAGCAGCTTAAGGCTATTACGCATTTTGAGGCAGACCGCCATATGGGACAGGCCAGAAAATTAGTACGCCTTCCCAAAAAAGGAAAGAAAGATGCGTTTTTAGCGCTGATGAATGATGCAGGAAAGGAGAACTGAGATGCCTGTTAGAGCATTTTTAACAAAAGAGGAAATTCAAGATCGCATTGCCCAAGAAGCGGCTTCTGATAAGCCTCGTAAGCTGACGGCTGAACAAATTGAAGCTATCTACAGCAGCGGCAATAATATCTTGGTGTCTGCTTCTGCCGGTTCAGGGAAGACTTTTGTAATGGTTGAACGTATTTTGGATATGATTAGCCGAGGGGTCAGTATTGAACAGCTTTTCATTTCGACTTTCACCGTTAAGGCAGCCGGAGAACTTCGCGAACGCTTGGAAAAACGTTTGATGGAAGCGTTAAGTCAGGCTGATAGAAATGAGGATAGGCTGTTTTTATCTGATCAGCTGAATCAGCTGGCGACAGCTGATATTGGTACGATGGATGCCTTCACACAAAAATTGGTCAGTCAGTACGGTTATCTTTTAGGGATTTCCCCCATTTTTCGTATTATGCAGGATAAGTCTGAGCAGGATATTCTTAAAAACGAAGTTTTTGCAGACTTATTTGAAGATTACATGCAAGGGGAAGATTTTAAATGTTTTCAAGACTTGGTCTGCCAATTTGCTGGGAATCGTAAGGATTCCAAGGCATTTCGTTCTGCTGTTTATAAGGTATATGCCTTTAGTCAGGCGACAGCAGATCCTGAAAAATGGCTGAGCCAAACTTTTTTGAAAGCCCATGAGTCATGGACAAACTATGATGCCCTACCAGACAGCATGATTGAGACTTTTCTGGACAGTATGGCTGATACTGCCAGTCAGCTGCGTGAACTGACAGACAGTCCAGACTATGTTCAAACGAAAAAGGATGGCAAACCCACTGCTGTTTATAGCAAGCATCTTAAGATGATTGAAAAGCTGACAGAATGGTCAGTGGATTTTGCAGCACTTTATGGACGTGACAGATTGGGGCAGCTGGCCAGCGATGTCGCCTCTCTTATACCGTCTGGCAGTGATGTGACGGTTAATAAGATAAAGTATCCTATTTTTAGAAAACTTCAGGCTCAATTGGTTGGGCTTAAACACTTGGATATTATCTTTAAATACCAAAGCAGAGCATTGCCGATTTTGAGACTTATGCGAGACTTTGTAGGGGATTTTTCAGACCAGTACCTTCAGGCTAAAATTCAGGAAAATGCTTTTGAGTTTTCAGATATTGCACATTTTGCCATTCGTATTTTGGAGGAAAATCCTGATGTTGCTGAGCATTTTCAAAACAAATACCATGAAGTTATGGTAGATGAATATCAGGATAATAACCATACACAAGAGCGTATGTTAGAACTTCTGTCAAATGGTCATAACCGTTTTATGGTGGGAGATATCAAGCAGTCCATTTATCGTTTTCGTCAGGCGGATCCGCAGATTTTTAACAGCAAGTTTAAAGAGTATCAGGCAGACCCGTCAGCTGGTAAATTAATTCTGCTTAAGGAAAATTTTCGCAGTCGCTCAGGAGTATTGGCTGCTACCAATGGTGTTTTCCAGCATTTGATGGACGAGGAAGTCGGAGATATTCGCTATGATAAAACACATTTTTTGCTAGCTGGAAGTTCAGCTCAAAAAGAAGCTGATCCGAAAGATAAGACAGAGGTCTTGATTTATAACACAGATGAGACGGCTGTTGCTGATGATGAGCAAATGGCAGCTATCAGCCGAGGGGAGATTGATTTAGTTGCTAAGGAAATTATTAGGCTGCATAATGAGCAGCAAGTTCCTTTTTCTGATATCACTCTTTTGGTTTCTTCACGAACGCGAAATGATGCTTTGCTGACAGCTTTTGAGACTTATGGTATTCCAGTCGTATCTGATGGCGGTGAGAGTAATTATCTCAAGTCATTAGAAGTTATGATTATGTTAGATACTCTGCGGGTCATTAATAACCCTCTAAATGATTACGCGTTGGTTGCTCTTTTACGTTCGGCTATGTTTGGTTTTGACGAGGACGATTTGACACGTCTGTCCTTGCAGGCTAAAAACGGTGAACTTTACGATAAGCTGTGCTTGGCTCAGACAGGAAACGGCCTGCATCCGGAACTTCTAACCCAGCCTTTGGCTCAAAAACTGACCGCTTTTATGGAAACCTTTCAGGAGTGGCGTACTTTTTCGAAAATGCATGCGCTCTATGACTTGATTTGGAAGATTTACAATGACCGTTTCTATTATGATTATGTGGGAGCTCTGCCCAGAGCAGAGCAGCGCCAAGCCAATCTTTATGCCCTAGCTTTGCGTGCCAATAATTTTGAAAAAACAGGTTTCAAGGGCTTGTCACGGTTTATCCGCATGATTGATAAGATTTTGGACAGTCAAAACGATTTGGCGGATGTAGAGGTTGCCCTGCCTAAAAATGCGGTGCAGCTCATGACCATTCATAAATCCAAAGGTTTGGAGTTTAAGTATGTCTTTGTTCTTAATATAGATAAGACTTTCAGTATGGAAGATATTCGCTCAAAACTTATTATCAGCAGAAAAAACGGTATTGGTGTCAAATACTTAGCAGACATGAAAGAAGAATTTGACACAGAATTGCCAAAAGTTCAGGTGAACATGGATACACTGCCTTACCAGATTAACCGGCGTGAGTTAAAATTAGCAACGCTTTCTGAACAAATGCGTCTGCTCTATGTTGCCATGACCCGAGCTGAAAAGAAACTTTACTTGGTTGGCAAAGGCAGCAAAGACAAGCTGACGGATAAGTTTGACGGACGGTCTGACAATGGGCGTTTACCAGCCAGTGCCCGTGAAAACATGACTTCCTTCCAAGATTGGCTTTTAGCCTTGTCCGCTGCCTTTTCTGATAAGGCTTTGCAGTACAGTTTGCGTTTTGTTGAGTCCTCTGAAGTAACAGCTGATCAGATTGGCCGTTTAGAGACTTCAGATGTTATTCAGACAGATGATTTGACCGACAACCGTCAAACTAAGGATATCAAACGCGCCCTTACTATCCTTGAAAGTGTCGAAGAACTTAATCAATTATACAGCCCAGCTATTAACCTGCCATCTGTTCGTACCCCTAGTCAGATTAAGGCTTTTTATGAGCCAGTCATGAACGCAGACGGGGTTGAGATTATGGATAATGCTAGCGCAAAAACCAAAGTGGGCTCAACAGAGTTTCGCCTGCCGGATTTTAACAGAAAACCTGCTGTTACGGCTGCCGCTGTCGGAACGGCTGTTCATGAACTAATGCAGCGTCTAGAAATTAGTGATAAAGTTACAAAAAAAGCCGTTATGGAAGCCTTGTCCGCTGTTCAGGCAGATGATGATATTAAAGCTAAGATTGATGTTGATAAAATTTTAGCTTTCTTTGCGACAGATCTTGGTCAGCTGATTCAGGCAAATAGAGATAAGCTAAAACGCGAAGCTCCATTTGCTATGCTAAAGGAGGATTTTGTTAGTCAAGAAAAAAGTGTTTTCCGTGGAATTATTGACGGTTATCTTTTGTTTGAAGATCGTATCCTTCTTTTTGATTACAAGACAGATAAATTTACAAACAGTCAGATTATAAAGGAACGTTATCAAGCTCAGATGGCACTTTATGCTGAAGCTCTAAGCAAATCGTATCAGATTCAGCAAATTGATAAATATCTTATTCTGCTTGGGGGCGACAGCCTAGAAGTAGTTGCTCTTTAAGCTTTTATCTAACAGATATTAGATGGACAAATACTCACCCCTCTGAAATTTAGTTTCAGAGGGGTGCTTTGCTATTTTCTAAGATAATAAAGGTAAAATCCAGTTGACCCAAGCCCAGGAAATAGGCATGGCTAAAATCATAGAAGGAATCATATCAGCTGTGGGAAACTGGCGCAGTTTCATAATGCGAAAGCCTGTAGCCAGCATGAGAAAACCACCGCAGGCCTTGAAATCGCCAATCATAGCATCAGTTGTTAAGGGAAGTATAAATCCTGCACTGAAAAAAAGAGCAGCGAAGATTAGAAATTGCGGAATGGCAATCATAGAAACAATATAACCCAAACTGCAAGAGAAGATCATGGCGGTGAAAAAATCTAAAACTGATTTGGAAATCAGAGTTGAAGCATCGCCTGTCATACCGGATTCTAAGCTCCCGTAAATGCCGGTTCCGCTGGCACAAAAAAGAACGATTACTGTCAAGAGCTGGGCATAAAATTCGTCATGTGCCAAACCTGTTGATTTACTAGGGGTCAATTTAGACAGTCCTTTTTCCATAAGGCCGGCACCTTTATTAATCAAATGGCCAAATTTAAGAACCAGTCCCAGCGCTGTTCCAATGACAACTGAAAAGATAACCGCAGGCATGTAAACCATATTAGTAATGGCTGTTATTCCCATTCCCATAGAAGCTAAGCCAAAAATAAGATTGAGATTCTCCTTGAAATCTTCCTTGAGGTAGTCTCCAAATAATCCTCCTGCAATACCGCCTAGAATAATAGAAAGTGAGTTGATAATAACACCGGTTGGCATGCCATTCTCCTTTACATTTTTGCCTTATTTTATTTTAACAGGATAAAAAGGGATTTCAAGTTTATTTTAAGAATTATTTTAAGAAAAAATAATCAAGCATTTTTGAAATGAGACCCCTGTCTGTTCTCACTAGAGAGTATCAGCAGATAGGATGATAAAACGAAGCTGATAAACAACCTTCTAACCTGATAACTGCAACTGAAGTGAGATTTTGGCTTGCAAGAGGCATTGCTATTTAAACGATAACAAGTGCTGGCTAATAATTAGAAAAATATTATAATTATGATGGCTATTTTTTTGACATTGATTTAGGTCAGTGATACAATACTTAAAAGTATATAATGAAATGGAGAAGATGCATATGATTCATTTTGATCATGTAACCAAGCGTTACGAGGATAAGGATGCTTTGTCTGATTTGCAGCTGGATATTAAAAATGGTGAGATTTTTGGGCTCATTGGTCACAATGGAGCCGGCAAGACAACGACTATTTCTATTTTAACTTCTATTATTGAAGCGACTTACGGCGAGGTTTATGTAGATGATTTAGCTTTAAGTCAGAACCGTGATACCATTAAGAAAAAGATTGCATACGTACCGGATTCACCAGATATTTTTCTCAATCTAACGGCTAATGACTATTGGCATTTCTTAGCTAATGTCTATGATTTGGATATTCAAAAGACTGAGGAGCGCCTAGAGCATTTGATGGCAACTTTTGAGATGTCCAACAACCGCTATGAATTGATTTCCTCTTTTTCGCATGGTATGCGGCAAAAAGCAATTGTTATCGGGGCGCTTTTGATTAATCCGACGATTTGGGTTTTAGATGAACCTTTGACAGGACTGGACCCTCAAGCTGCCTTTGACTTGAAAGAAGCTATGAAAAAGCATGCTCAGGCGGGGAATACTGTCATCTTTTCAACTCATGTACTCAGCGTTGCAGAACAATTATGTGACCGCATTGCTATTCTCAAAAAAGGGAAGCTCATTTTTGTAGGGACTTTAGCAGATCTCAAAAGTCAGCATCCAGACAAGGATTTAGAAACAATCTATCTGGAAATGGCTGGGCGAAAAGCCGAGGAGGTTTAGATATGAATTGGCGTCATGTTTGGGAATTGAGCAAAGTCAATCTCCTTTATTCTAACCCCAGCACCTTGACACAGATAGTCAAGAAGCAGGAAAAGAAACCTAAGGAACAATTTTCTCCTATTAGATCTATGTTTTTGCAGCAGCTGCTGATGGCTGGCTTCTTTTCACTGATTTATATCTTAATGTTTGGTTTTATTGATTTTCGTCAGTATCCAGGCATATTCAGCACTTATGTTGCGACTTTCGCAGTTATGAGTATCATGCAGTTTTTTACAGCTCTTTACAGTATTTTTTATGAAAGTAAGGATAGCCAGCATTATCTGCCTCTGCCGGTAAGCTCAAGAGAAGTCTATTTAGCTAAGATCTTATCTTCTATTACGACAGGTGTGGTTTTTCTCATGCCGATTCTTAGTCTTTTTGGTATTGCTTATTGGCAGATTTTAGGCGGGCCGCTAGGATTTCTGCCCATGATTTTGAATTTTCTGGTGATTTTTGTGACGGTGGTCATTTTTGCAACAGCTGTAACGAGCCTTTTAGGTGGTTTGATCATTAAAAGTTCTCGCCGAAAGTTCTATTCAACAGCTATTATGGTTGCCTCTTATGTGTTTATCATGGTTCCTATTTTCTTGATGAATGCGATTGGCAACGGAGCAAGTGATGGTTCCGCATTAGATCGCCCCTTGCTGCCTTATACTAGAGGTTTTTATGATATAGTAGTTGCTCCTTTTTCTGTAAATGCAGGGCTGAATTTCTATTTACCTCTTTTAGTGGCATTAGGTATGGCCATTTGGCTTTACAAGGTCAGAATGCCCCGCTATTTTCAAGAGGCCTTTTACAGTAAAAAAACTAGGAAAACAAAGACAAAAGCGGTTAATCGCAACTTGCGGCAAACCTTGATACGTCACCACTTGTCTACGTTGGGAAATCCTACGCTTATTATAAATACCTTTTTATTCCCTCTGCTTTATGTTGCTACTCTTGGCGGACTAGGAGGTATTGTTTCAAAACTTGATGCAGACTTCTTTGGAATTGCTCTTTGTACTGGAGCACTCTTTGGAACTTTTTCAGCTCATCCAATGAGTTTTTTGGCAGTGGGGGCTTCCTTGGAGGGAAATAATTTTTATTTTATTGAGAGTCTGCCTCTCAATAGCAGGGATTACCTCAGGCAGAAGTTTTGGCTGTTTTACAGCCTTCAGGTTGGTCTGCCTATCATCTTTTATAGCTTGATTTCTTTGTGGTTTGGCTTCAATTTTATATTGGCAATCAGTTTTATGGTTGGTTTTGCTGCAGTTGTTTATCTTTTAGGCGGTTATTTCTTTGAAAGAGACTTGCGTCTCTTTGAACCTAATTGGCAGGAAATCACTCAGCTTTTTAACCGCAGCAGCGGGAATTGGATTTTTTTCATTGCTGTATTTGGTGCTATGATTTTAGGGACGCCTGTGATTATCTGTGCTGTTCTATTAAGTGCTGTCTTTGGAAGTTTTGTTGTCAGTACTGCTATGGCTATTATTCTCCTTATCGGGGGATTGCTCTACTATATCTTGGCTGACAGAAAACGTTGGCAGCGAATCGGAACTAAACCGTGCTAAGTCACGGTTTTTTTTGTATAATAAAGATTATGAAACGAAATTTTGATACGGTAAAACGTCTAGTGATTAAAATCGGAACCAGCTCTCTGGTGCTTCCGACAGGAAAAATTAATCTGGAAAAAATTGACAAACTAGCCTTTGTTATCTCAAGTTTGATGAATAAGGGTAAGGAAGTTGTTCTGGTCTCATCAGGTGCTATGGGGTTTGGCCTAGATGTGCTGCATTTGGACAAACGCCCTTCTGAAATATCGCAGCAGCAAGCTGTGTCTAGTGTTGGTCAGGTTGCCATGATGAGCCTCTACTCGCAAATCTTCTCCCATTATCAGACCAATGTCTCCCAGATTTTACTCACTCGAGATGTGGTAGAGTTTCCTGAAAGCTTGGAAAATGTTACCAATGCTTTTGAGAGCTTGCTTACTTTGGGAATTGTTCCCATTGTTAATGAAAATGATGCCATTAGCGTAGATGAGATGGATCACACAACCAAGTTTGGAGACAATGACCGTCTATCAGCGACAGTTGCTAATATTGTCAAGGCTGACCTGCTCATTATGCTATCAGACATTGATGGCCTCTTTGATAAAAATCCAACAATTTACGACGATGCTGTTTTATACAGTCATGTTCCAGAAATTACGGAAAAAATTCTTGCTTCCGCGGGCGGTGTAGGCAGCAAATTTGGGACAGGCGGTATGCTAAGCAAAATCAAGTCAGCTCAGATGGTTTTTGACAATAAAGGACAAATGGTATTGATGAATGGAGCAAATCCGCGTGATATCCTGCGTTTATTAGATGGCAAAAATCTGGGCACTCTCTTTAAGCAAAATTAAAACTGAAAGGAAGTAAAAAGATGACTTATATTGAAACCTTGGGACAAGCAGCTAAACAGGCTTCGCAAGAGCTGATTAATCTTTCAACTGCAGAGAAAAATTCCCTGCTGCGCTTGATTGCTAAGCGGCTGGTGTCTGAGACAGCTTTTATTATCGCTGAAAATGCTAAAGATATTACTAATGCTAAAGAAAATGGTATTTCTGATATCATGATTGATCGCTTGTTCTTATCTGCTGAACGTATTGAAGGAATTGCTGAGGGAGTCCGCCAAGTGGCAGACCTTCAGGATCCTATTGGACAAGTCGTGCGCGGCTACACGAATCTTGATGGCCTTAATATTGTTCAAAAGCGGGTACCAATCGGTGTTGTCGCTATGATTTTTGAAAGCCGTCCAAATGTGTCTGTTGATGCTTTTAGTCTGGCTTTCAAAACCAACAATGCTATTATTTTACGCGGCGGACGTGATGCCCTTAATTCCAACAAAGCCTTGGTTGCCGTTGTTCGTCAGGCGCTTTCAGATGGCGGGCTCAACCCGAACATTGTACAGCTCGTAGAAGATACCTCCCATGAGATAGCCGAGGAGCTCATGCAGGCAACTGATTATGTAGACCTTCTTATTCCTCGTGGCGGCGCTCGCCTCATTCAGACCGTCAAAGAGAAGTCGAAGGTTCCTGTTATTGAAACGGGGGTGGGCAACTGCCATATTTATGTTGACGAGGCTGCCGACTTAGACATGGCACTTAAGATAGTCATCAATGCTAAAACCTCCCGCCCAAGTGTCTGCAATGCGGCAGAGTCTTTAGTTGTTCATGAAAAAATAGCAGAGCTCTTCTTGCCAAAATTAGAAGCAGCTATTGCTGAAGTTCATCCTGTCGAATTTCGTGCTGATGAAGCTGCGCTAGCCATTTTCAAAAAAGCTAAATTAGCAAAAGAAGAAGACTTCGCGACAGAATTTTTGGACTATATCCTATCTGTTAAAGTCGTTTCCTCTGCTGATGAAGCTATCAAATGGATTAATCGCTACACGACTCACCATTCCGAAGCTATCATAACTCAGGACATTACAAAAGCCCAGCGTTTTCAAGATCTTGTGGACGCAGCAGCAGTCTACGTCAATGCCTCAACCCGTTTTACCGATGGCTTTGTCTTTGGATTGGGAGCAGAAATTGGGATTTCTACTCAGAAAATGCACGCCCGAGGCCCAATGGGCTTAGAAGCTTTAACCTCAACAAAATACTATATCAATGGTGATGGCCAGATTAGGTGATATTAAAAAGCTGGGGAATCTTCCAGCTTTTTTACTGTATAAGGATGGTCAGCCCATTTTGACTTTGGTTTTTAAAGACAGTCTTTCCTACTTGTGGTATAATAAAAGTTATGACAAAAGATTTTCATCATATCACAGTTCTGCTGCATGAAACCGTTGATATGCTTGACGTTAAGTCAGATGGTATCTATGTGGATGCCACACTTGGCGGAGCGGGACATAGTGAATACCTTCTCTCAAAACTAGGGTCAAAGGGGCATTTATATGCCTTTGATCAAGACCAAAAGGCTATTGACAATGCACAAATCCGTCTAAAAAATTATATAGATAAAGGACAAGTAACCTTCATCAAGGATAACTTCAGGCATCTGGCCTTGCGTTTGGCTGATTATGGTGTGACTGAGATTGATGGGATTTTATATGATCTTGGAGTATCCAGTCCGCAGCTGGATGAGCGGGAGCGCGGTTTTTCTTACCAAAAAGATGCTCCGCTGGATATGCGTATGAACGAAGAAGCCCGCTTAACTGCTTATGATGTGGTTAATACTTATGCTTACAAAGACTTGGTTAGTATTTTTTTCAAGTATGGTGAGGATAAATTTTCCAAACAAATTGCCCGCAGAATTGAGCAGGTTCGCAGCCAAAAACCGATTGAAACGACAAAGGAGCTGGCAGAAATCATCAAATCTGCCAAGCCTGCCAAAGAATTAAAGAAAAAGGGGCACCCTGCCAAACAGATTTTTCAAGCCATTCGCATTGAGGTCAATGAC
Source organism: Streptococcus dentiloxodontae (assembly GCF_053206925.1). Lineage (NCBI taxonomy): Bacteria > Bacillati > Bacillota > Bacilli > Lactobacillales > Streptococcaceae > Streptococcus > Streptococcus dentiloxodontae. The sequence goes on from NZ_JBRUHR010000011.1 coordinate 54,795, forward strand.
GAATTAGGAGCTGCAGACGAATCTATTCAGCAGGCTTTGGATCTGCTTGCAGTTGGCGGACGTATTTCTGTCATTACCTTTCACTCGCTGGAAGATCGTTTGACCAAACAGCTGTTTAAAAAAGCCAGCACAGTTGATGTGCCCAAAGGGCTCCCTTTTATCCCAGAAGAATTGCAGCCCAAATTTGAGCAGGTCAGCCGCAAGCCCATTCTTCCCAGCAAAGAGGAATTGGAAATGAATAATCGTGCGCATTCAGCCAAGCTGCGTGTTGCTAGAAAAATTAGGGAATAACTATGACTGATAATAAGGAAAACAAAGCAGTAAACCGTGCCTTGCAGCGTCATATCAGACAATTGTCACGCATGGAAAAGGCCTTTTACGGGGCTATTATTTTGACGGCTATTATCATGAGTGTTGCTATCGTCTATCTGCAAGGACGCAACCAAGAAGTTAAACAGCAAATTACATCACTTAACAGCAAGATCAGTGATGAAAAAGCAGAGCTCAATAATGCTAAACAGGAAGTCAATGAATTGACTAACTCTGAACGCATTAAGGAAATTGCTTCCAAGGCTGGTTTGACTATTAATAATGACAATATTCAAAATGTGGAGTAGTGGATGAAAAGCCTCAGAAATCTTAAAAATCGTTTTTTGAATTACGTGGTTAAAGACAGGCGAAATCCTGCTCAAAACCGAGAACGTGTTGGACAGAATCTTATGCTGCTCAGCATTTTTATCTTTTTTGTTTTTATCATAAACTTTGTCATTATCATTGGAACAGACAGTAAGTTTGGCGTAGATTTATCTGAGCAAGCTTCTAAGTCTTACAAAACGACAACGACTGTAGCAGCTAAGCGCGGTACCATCTACGATCGTAACGGAAATGTATTGGCAGAAGATTCAACAACCTATTCTATCTATGCTATCGTCTCTAAGACTTATGTATCTGCTGATAATGAGAAACTCTATGTTCAGGAATCCCAGTATGATAAGGTTGCTCAAATTCTAAATGAAAAACTGGGAATTGATACTCAGGAGGCTTTGAAGCAGCTCAAAACAGAGGGAGCCTATCAGGTTTCTTTTGGGGCCAATGGGCAAGGGCTTTCTTATACAAAAAGGCTTGATTTAGAAAAAGCATTTAAAGATGCAGGTATCAAGGGAATGGCTTTTGAATCAACCACTTCTCGTATGTACCCCAATGGTATTTTTGCCTCTGAATTTTTAGGTCTTGCTCAGCCCGTTGAAAATAAAGACGGTTCTCGTTCCCTTGTAGGACAATCGGGTCTGGAAGCCTCAATGAATACCATTTTGACAGGAAAAGACGGAAAGGCTACTTATGAAAAGGATCAAAGCGGTAATACCCTTCTGGGAACTGAAACAGTAACCAAGGATGCAGTTGATGGTCAGGATGTCTATACAACCCTTTCTGCACCGCTTCAAACCTATCTGGAAACTCAGATGGATGCTTTTATGACCGCTTCTGGCGGAACCTATGCCTCAGCTACCCTTGTTAATGCGCAGACCGGTGAGATTTTAGCAACTTCTCAGCGCCCGACCTACAATGCAGATACTTTAGAAGGCATGTCCACTGATGGCTATTCTTGGACCAATATGCTTTATGAAAATCAGTATGAACCTGGTTCAACGATGAAGGTTATGCTTTTAGCATCAGCTATTGACAATGGCACTTTCAATGCCTCAGAGACTTTCAGCAATGCTAACGGTCTGGCTATTGAAGACACTACTGTCAATGACTGGGGGATAAATGAAGGCGTCTCAACGGGGCAGACCATGACCTTTGCACAGGGTTTTGCCTATTCAAGTAATGTTGGAATGACCTTGCTTGAACAAAAAATGGGGGATACAGCCTGGTCTAATTATCTCTCCCTCTTTAAATTTGGGCTGCCAACTCGTTTTGGAATGGACGGAGAATCTTCAGGTGTTCTGTCTGATAATGCGGTAAATATCGCCATGTCAGCTTTCGGACAGGGGATTTCAGTTACCCAAGCACAGATGTTACGTGCCTTTACTGCCATTTCGAATGACGGGGAGATGCTGGAGCCGCAGTTTGTAACTCAGATTGCTGATACGACTAATGGCACTGTGCGTTCGGCCTCTTCGGAAGTTATTGGCAATCCTGTTTCAGCTTCTGCAGCTGAGCAAACACGTAATTATATGGTGACAGTCGGTACAGATCCTTATTATGGAACCATGTATTCTAAAACTGACGGTGGTCCAATCATTCAGGTTGGTGATTATAATATTGCCGTCAAATCAGGTACCGCCCAAATTGCAGACACCGCTAATGGCGGTTATCTGGAAGGAGCACACGACTACATTTATTCGGTAGTTGCTATGGTACCAGCGGAAAATCCTAAATATATTATGTATGTTACTCTGCAGCAACCAGAACAATGGAGCAACTCTTATTATGCAACAGTTGTGACTCCTGTTCTTGAAGAAGCTATGTCCATGGGGGATACTTTGACAACATCAGTTAAAGATACTACTTCAAGTAAAACTAAGGAGACGAAATATACGACGGGAGATATTATTGGCAAAAACCCTGGTGATGTTTCAACTACCTTACGTCAAAACCTCGTTCATCCGATTGTTTTGGGAACCGGTGGTAAGATTAAGAAAGTATCAGTTGCTTCTGATGAGAATTTGTCAGCCAATCAGCAAATCTTGATTCTAACCAACGATTTGACAGTGCTCCCAGATATGTATGGCTGGACAAAGGAAAATGTCAAGACTTTTGCAGACTGGACAGGAATTAAGATTACATACAAAGGTAACAAATCAAAAACAGTTACCCAGCAATCGGTCAAAGCAGGCACGAAACTGAGCGATACCGATTCTATTACGATTACATTAGGAGACTAAAATGACTTTAAGTCTAATCGCAGGCGTGGTCTCATTTCTTTTGACAGTTATAGCCATGCCGCACTTTATTACTTATTATAAACTCAAAAAAATTGGCGGTCAGCAGATGCATGAAGATGTTAAGCAGCATCTGGAAAAAGCTGGAACTCCGACAATGGGAGGAACAGTCTTTCTGACTGTTGCTATCATCGTATCAGTTCTTTTTAGCTTTATAGAATCATTTGGAATAGGGGCAAAGCCCTACGGGGCTACAATTGGGATTCTTTTTGTTATCCTTATTTACGGTGTTATTGGCTTTCTTGACGACTTTCTCAAGATTTTCAGGCAGATCAATGAAGGTCTAAAGCCTTGGCAAAAGATGAGTCTACAAATTATTGCAGGTCTGATTTTCTATTTTGTTCATGTTCGCCCCAGTGGAACAGATTTTCTGTCTATCGGTGGGCTTAACATTCATCTAGGTGTCTTTTATGTCTTGTTTGTTCTTTTCTGGATTGTTGGCTTTTCAAATGCAGTTAACTTAACAGATGGGATTGATGGTCTAGCCTCCATTTCAGTTGTGATTAGTCTTATAGCCTATGGCATCATTGCCTATATGAAGAGAGAATTTGATATTCTGCTTTTAATCGTTATTATGATTGGCGCTCTTCTTGGTTTCTTTGTCTTTAATCATAAGCCAGCCAAAGTTTTCATGGGAGATGTTGGTTCTTTGTCCTTAGGGGCAATGTTGGCGGCCATTTCCATTGCCTTGCGGGTTGAATGGACACTTCTTCTCATTGGCATTGTTTACGTTCTTGAGACGGCTTCTGTGATGCTGCAGGTAACTTATTTTAAATACACAAAGAGAAAATATGGGGAAGGCCGTCGTATTTTTCGTATGACACCTTTTCATCATCATTTGGAATTAGGCGGACTGACTCTCAAAAAAGCAGGAGCTAAGTGGTCTGAATGGAAAGTTGATGCTTTTCTTTGGACTGTTGGTGCTGTTATGAGCATCATTACCCTTTTGATCATTTGGAATAATCTCTGATGATAGAGTGTTTTTAACATAAAAATAAAATCCTAATTATTATAGTTGGAATACTTTTTAGGCTCTTTGTCAACTGTAGTGGGTGACTTATAACTAAGCACGAGAGAGAATCAGATTGGTTCTCTCTCTTTGCATGTTCAAAGCGATAAGAATTTTAGTTTTAAAGTTTTTGAAGTTTCGAAAGCC
>NZ_JBRUHR010000012.1:0-58872 GCF_053206925.1 Streptococcus dentiloxodontae
GGCTTTCGAAACTTCAAAAACTTTAAAACTAAAATTCTTATCGCTTTGAACATGCAAAGAGAGAGAACCAATCTGATTCTCTCTCGTGCTTAGTTATAAGTCACCCACTACAGTTGACAAAGAGCCCCAATTTCTGTTTTTGCAGAACTTGTGCTCTTAATTAATTGTTTGATTAATTTGATTTCTTTTACTTTTGCCCCGTTATCTTTAGATAGCGGGTTTTTGTTTTGTATCGTTTTTCAGTTTGCTTTTAGTATGAGGCAACGTCTTAAGAAAATCCGCTAATGCTGGATTTTCTACGCCAAGCTCTATGGAGCTGGCTAAAGACCTTACTAGCTCGTTGGTGAAATAATATCGATTTCACCTCCTCGCGTCGCGACGAGCTGCAGGCTTTGCTTGAGTACAGTAAAGCGAGTTAACGAAGTCATAAAAGAAAAACTGAATGACTATATAACAAAGAAAAGACTCTCCCTGTTTTCCTGTTGACAGTCTATTTGAATTCATAATGAGAGGAGTTAAAATGGACAAAACATTCATGGCTTTAGCTATTGAAAAAGCTAAAAAAGGGTTTAAACAGACTTATACCAATCCCCTTGTTGGAGCTGTCATTGTAAAAGATGCTCAGGTTGTAGCCTGTGGAGCCCATTTGAAATATGGGGATTACCATGCCGAAAGAAATGCTATAGAGGCCTGTTCGAGTTCAGAAGTTTTAGAAGGTGATACCCTTTATGTCACCTTGGAACCCTGTCATCACCAAGGCAAACAGTCGCCTTGCACACAAGCCATTCTTGAAGCGGGTATTAAACGGGTTGTTATTGCTCAATTAGACCCCAATCCGCTTGTTTCTGGTAAGGGCAAACAATTTCTGGAAAGTCACGGTTTGTCAGTTGAAACGGGTCTTCTGGAAGAAGAGGCACGAGCTCTCAATCCTTATTACAATCATTTTTATCAAACAGGCAGACCTTACATTGTTTTGAAGACTGCTATGAGTTTGGATGGGAAAATAGCCTTGAAGGGGGAACGTACACAGCTGACTGGCTCCATGGCTAATCAATTGGTTCATGAGGAGCGTGATCACTTTCAAGCGATTCTGGTTGGCAGTGAAACTGTTTTGGTGGACAATCCCAGCCTTTTAGGAAAAAACAGCAGCCTCTATCCTCCCATTCGTATCGTCTTAGATCGCAGAGGCCGCATTTTCAAGCAACAGCAGCTAGCTCTTTTTAACAAGAATCAGGCACCGCTTTATGTTTTTACTCAGAGAGAGTTGAGTCAGCAGGAAGCAGCAGACTTGCCCAGTCATGTCACTGTTTTTACTGCCAAGCAATGGACGGTTTCTGAAGTTGTTGCTAGATTAGCTCAAGAAGGTATTCAGTCTCTCTATGTTGAAGGTGGCGGCCGCATTCATGATGCTTTTTATGAAGCGGATTTGTGGGATGAATGGTTACTTTACTTAAGTCCGACACTTTTGGGGGGCAATGCTCTGCCCAGTCTCAGCAGCCTAAGAAATGCTAAAGCAATGACACGGCTATCCGATGTCTCTTTAGAGCAAATTGGTCAGGACTGGCGCATTTCCGCTAAGAAAGGAAGGTTAGCATCATGTTTACAGGATTAATTCAGGAAAAGGGGAAGATTATTCGTCTTCATCACAGTAGCAAAGGCATTCAGTTGACCTGCCAAATTTCGGCTACTTTACTGGCTCAGATTAAAATCGGTGACAGTATCGCTGTTGATGGTGCCTGCCTGACCTGCATTTCTAAAAAAGGTCGCCAGTTCACTGTCGATATCATGCCAGAAACCTTTAAACGCACTTGCCTATCGCAAAAGCATATAAATGATACTGTTAATATTGAGCTAGCTATGACAGCAAGCAGCCGCTTTGAAGGACATATTGTCACGGGGCATATTGACAGTCAGAGTCGCTTGTTGGTCAAAAAATCTTTAGAAAATGCCCTTATTTTAACGTTTTCATATCCCAGCGAACATGAGGGAGAAATTATTCCTCAAGGCTCAGTTGCCATCAACGGTGTCAGTTTGACGGTTGTTTCTTGTGATAATCAGTCCTTTACCATTTCTCTTATTCCTCATAGCCGTCAGGAAACGAACCTCGGTCAACTGAAAGTTGGAGATAGTGTTAATATTGAAACGGATATTCTCGGAAAATATATCAAAGCTCAGTTTAAAGGTGAAAGGAGAGCCTATGTTTAAAAAAATAGAAGTAGCGATTGAACGATTAAAAAGAGGAGAGCTCATTATTTTAGTTGATGATGATGAGCGCGAAGCAGAAGGAGATTTGGTTGGTCTGGCTGATTTGGTCACTGCTGAAAATATTAATTTTATGACCAAATACGCGCGTGGTCTCATCTGTGCTCCTGTTTCCAAAGAAATTGCCAATCGACTAGATTTATCAGATATGCTGCAGGAAAATACAGATGACTTTGGGACGGCTTTTACGGTCAGTGTTGATCACAAGACGACTTCGACTGGTATTTCTGCTTTTGATCGAGCAGCGACCATTCATGCTTTAGCGCTTGGTAATAGCAGAGCTCATGATTTTCATAGGCCTGGGCATATCTTTCCTTTGATCGGAAAAACTGGCGGTGTTCTCACAAGACGCGGACACACAGAAGGGGCGCTTGACTTAGCTCATTTAGCTGGTTCGACAGCCGCCGCTTATATTTGTGAGATTCTCAAGGATGATGGGCATATGGCCAGACGAAAAGATTTAGAAAAGCTGGCTCAAGACTGGCAAATGCCCTTAATTTCAATAGAAGAGCTGGCAACTTACTTGCGTTTTCAGGAAGCAGTGAAAACAACTTTACCTACCCGATATGGGCACTTTGACCTGACTCTTTTTGAGGATAGTCAAGGCAAGGAAAATCTGCTTTTATCAAAAGGTGACCTGAGTCAAGAAGAGGCTCCGCTCTTTCGGATTCATTCGGAGTGTGCGACAGGAGATATTTTTTCATCAGTGCGCTGTGACTGTGGTGAACAATTGGAAACAGCCATGAAACTGATTGAAAAGGAAGGCAGTGGCGCTATTCTTTATCTTAGACAGGAAGGCCGCGGTATTGGTTTGAAAAATAAGCTGCGCGCTTATCAGTTACAAGATAAAGGATTTGACACTTATGATGCCAATATTGAGCTCGGCTTTGCAGCAGACGAACGCCATTATGATTTTGCCAAATCTGTTTTAGATTACTTAGGAGTAGAAAAGGTTAGACTCTTAACCAATAACCCTGATAAGGTTCAACAGTTGGAGGCAACAGGTATAAGTGTAACGGAACGCCTGCCTCTTCAAATTCCTGCACGTCAGGAAAATATCACTTATCTCAGAACTAAAAAAGAAAAATTTCAACACGATATTCAATTATAAGAAAGGATATAAAATGACTGTATTTGAAGGACAATTTAATGTAAATAAAGAGAAAAGAGTTGCGATTATTGTGACCCGTTTTAACGAATTTATTACCTCAAAACTGCTGGCGGGTGCTAAGGATAATTTGCTGCGCCATGGTCTGGCAGAAGAAAATATTGATGTTTATTGGGTACCGGGAGCTTTTGAAATTCCTTATTTAGCACAACAGTTACTGGCACATAAAGATTATGATGGCATCTTAACTTTAGGCTGTGTCATCCGCGGGGGCACTAGTCATTATGACTTGGTTTGCAATGAAGTGGCTAAAGGGGTTGGTCACCTCAATCTTGAAAGCAAGATTCCGCTTATCTTTGGTGTCTTGACAACAGAAGACATTGAGCAGGCGATTGAGCGCTCAGGCACCAAGGCTGGTAACAAAGGTTATGAAACAGCTCAAAGTCTCTTGGAAATGATGTCTCTAACAGAACAGATTAAAGAAGGTTAATATGGACGGGCAGCTTTATAGATTGTTATGACGAACCTTATTATGTTATAATCAAAATACTGATAGAGCTTTTGTCTTCAGAAATCTATATAATCTTACAGAAGTTAGTGAGGACTTCGAATGACCGTTTTGCATATTGTTATTATAGGACTTTTAATCTTTTCACTGTTTAAAATCATTTCCTTCGTTTTTATCATGCGGGCAATGAAACCGAGTGAAGAGAAAATTGCTCAATCAAAAGAAAGACAGGCTGAAACATCTAATAAACAAGATAAAATTCAAGAACTAGAAGACCGTTTAGAAGATGACTCCCTATTTTAAAATCTCGCTCTGCTAGGGCGGATTTTTTTATTTAGTATATGGATACTATGTTATTTGTTAATGAGAATTTAAGATTAGTGACCCAATAAAAAAAAGCCACAGATGTGACTTTAGTTTGTTAATCAATATATTGGAGTTTACCGCGGAAATCTTCGAGGCTGCTGTATCCTTTTTCCTCCATAATGGCTCTAAGTTCATCAGTAATACGTTCAAAGACTTGAACTCCTTCTTTTTGAAGAGCTGTACCAATTTGAACCATGCTGGCTCCGCAGAGAATATGTTCAAAAGCATCACGACCGGTTTTAACGCCACCTGTTCCAATAATTTTGATTTCTGGTTTTAAACGTTGATAAAAGGCATGGACATTAGCAAGGGCAGTTGGTTTAATGTAGTCGCCTCCGATACCGCCAAAACCATTTTTAGGTTTGATAACCACGGCCTCGTCATCAACGTAAAGCCCATTACCAATAGAGTTTACACAGTTAACAAAAGCCAGTGGAAATTGATTGAAAACAGCAGCTGCCTGATCAAAATGAACAATATCAAAATAAGGCGGTAATTTCACTCCAAGAGGCTTAGTGTAGTAGGAGAATACTTTAGTTAAAATTTCGGTTGTTGTTTCAAAATCATAGGCAATTTGAGGTTTGCCAGGGACGTTTGGACAAGAAAGGTTGAGTTCCACCAACCCTTGATAGTCACTGTCCTGAATTGTTTGAAGAATTTTATGCGTCTCATCAACAGACAAACCAACGACAGATAGGAAATGGTTTTTAGTATGAGGTTGATTTTGCAGTTCGATCACATAATCCAGATAATAATTAAAACCGTTATTTGGCAGTCCCATTGAATTGATAGAGCCCAATGGAACATTGACATAGCGGGGCTCTGGATTTCCTAAACGTGGTTCAAGAGTCCCTGTTTTGGTAACAAATGAGCCAGCAGCAGAAGCCTCGACCTCCGCCAATTCATCCTTGGTCATGCAGTAGACACCAGCAGCATTCATGAGGCAGTTGTCAAAGGTAAAATTTCCGATTTTGGTTGCAGTTGATGGCATAATATTCCCCTATTGTAAATGATTTACTCTATTTTACTATTAAAAAAATCCTAAAGCAAGTATTTTCCGAACAATACTATTTTATTGATATAAAGGATTGCAAAAATACTTTTGAAAGCATATAATAGAACTAAAGAACAATTGAGCAAATGTTCAATCATAATATTCAATAAATTGGCATTTCAAGGGAAGAATCAAATGGAAAAAAAGGACTTATTAGAAATTGATTTATTAAAAGATGTTTCAAGTTTTTTTAAAGCATTGGGGAATGATACCAGAAGTCAAATTCTTTGGTGTCTGAGCCAAGGAGAACTGCGTTCCAGTGAACTTGCTGAGATTTTAGACATGACGCCATCGGCAATTTCACACCAATTAACCTTGTTAAAACATTTAAAAATCGTCTCATCACGGCGTGACGGAAAAAATCAAATCTATTCGCTGGCAGATGAGCACATCAACCGAGTCTTAACCTCGGTCGTAGAGCATTATCAGGAGGATTAGTTATGACAAGCAAGGATAAAAAGCGGCTGATCCGTATTGTTTTGGCGAGTTTCATTTTGATTTTCGTCTATGGTTTTAGTAAAATGGCAGAGCTGTCTTTGCCGCTTCAAGCTTTGCTCTATTTATTTCCTTATCTGCTGGCAGGATATGATGTTTTGGGTAAGGCTTTTAAAAAGATCAGGCAAGGTAAGGTTTTCAGTGAACATTTTCTCATGTCTTTAGCCACAATTGGAGCTTTCGCTCTGAGTTTCATGACAGGAGAAGCAGAGTTTGCGGAAGCTGTTTTTGTCATGATTTTTTATCAGATTGGCGAACTTTTTGAACACATTGCAGAAGGCAGCAGTGAAAAATCTATCTCTGCCCTGCTAGATTTACGGCCTGACACTGTTCAACTAGAGAAGGATGGAGACTTGCTTACTGTTTCGCCGAAAGAGTTGAAAAAGGGACAAATCATCCTGATTAGGTCTGGGGAAAAAGTTGCTGTTGATGGTATTATCATTGAAGGTAAATCACAAATTGATACAGCAGCACTGACGGGTGAAAGTTTACCACGTTCTGTGGATGTCGGTGACGAAGTACTTTCTGGGACTATCAACATGACAGGACTCATTCGCGTCAAGGTTCTGCGTCCTCTGGAAGAATCAACCCTGACTAAAATTCTTGATTTGATGCAGCACTCTGCGGCTAATAAGTCTAGAAATGAAACTTTTATTACTCGTTTCGCTGCAATCTACACTCCAACTGTTGTCGTGTTAGCAGTGCTGGTTGCTTTTGTGCCACCGATTTTTTCAGGAAGTTTTGTAGAAAACTTTCCAGAATGGTTTAGCAGAGCCCTGACTTTTCTGGTTATTTCCTGTCCCTGCGCTTTAGTTATTTCTATTCCCATGAGTTTTTTCGGAGGTTTGGGAGCCAGCTCCAAGGCTGGCGTCTTAGTTAAGGGATCAAATTATCTGGAAAATCTTGCCCATCTTGAAACACTCGTCTTTGATAAAACTGGAACGCTGACCGAGGGTGTTTTCACAGTAACTGCCCTGCATCCTAAGGGAATTGATGAAGAGCGCCTTTTACACTTGGCAAGCCATGTGGAACGTTTTTCTAGCCACCCCATTGCACAATCGCTGCGCACTGCTTATCAAAAAGAAGCTGATGATTGTTTGATTACCGATGTCGTTGAAACGGCAGGTCATGGCATTAGTGCTAATGTGAACGGTCATATTGTGGCTGTTGGCAATACAAAATATATGGATCTACTTGGTGCGGACTGGAAAGTCTGTCATCAGGTAGGAACTATCGTTCATGTGGCTATTGATGGTGTTTATGCAGGTCATATCGTCATTTCTGACCGAATCAAGCCTGATACAAAGAATGCCCTGCACAAACTACAACATTTAGGCCTCAAACATTTAGTTATGTTAACGGGAGATCAGGAAAAGGTTGCTCAAGCTGTAGCTGCTGAGTTGGACTTGACTGATTACAAAGCAAGCCTACTACCCGCTGACAAAGTGTCAGAACTTGAGTTTTATCTCAATCATAAATCTCCAAAGAAAGCTGTCGGCTTTGTTGGTGATGGCATCAATGATGCGCCTGTTCTAGCACGAGCGGATGTCGGTATTGCCATGGGAGGTTTAGGCAGTGATGCGGCGATTGAAGCCGCCGATGTTGTTGTTATGAATGACCAATTAAGCAAAATAGCGCAAGCCATTATCATTGCCAGAAAAACCATTAGAATTGCTCACGAAAATGCTATTTTCTCAATTGCTGTGAAAATTTTAGTCTTACTTTTAGCTACTATGGGCTTTGCTAATATGTGGTTGGCTATTTTTGCGGATGTTGGTGTCACAGTTTTGGCGGTTCTCAATGCTATGCGAGCATTAAAAAGTTAAAATTTTAATGAAAACGTTATTTTAGTAGCTTTTTTCAGTAATTTTTTGTAAAATGAAAAGGTAGGCGACATTTATGTCGCAAATAAAACAAAACACAGCTTTTATAAGCTATGTTATCTTTTGAAGGAGACACAACTAATGGTAAAATTGGTTTTTGCTCGCCACGGTGAGTCAGAATGGAACAAAGCAAACCTCTTTACTGGTTGGGCTGACGTTGACCTTTCAGACAAAGGAACTCAACAAGCTATTGATGCTGGTAAATTGATCAAAGAAGCAGGTATCGAATTTGATGTTGCCTATACATCAGTTTTGAAACGTGCTATCAAAACAACTAACCTTGCTCTTGAAGCAGCAGATCAGCTTTGGGTTCCAGTTGAAAAATCATGGCGCTTGAACGAACGTCACTATGGTGGTTTAACTGGTAAAAACAAAGCTGAAGCAGCAGAGCAATTTGGTGACGAACAAGTTCACATCTGGCGTCGTTCATATGATGTTTTGCCACCAGACATGGCAAAAGATGACGAATATTCAGCTCATACTGACCGTCGTTATGCACACCTTGACCAATCTGTTATCCCAGATGCAGAAAACTTGAAAGTCACTTTGGAACGTGCCCTTCCTTTCTGGGAAGACAAAATCGGCCCAGCTCTTGTTGATGGTAAAAATGTTTTCGTTGGTGCACATGGTAACTCAATCCGCGCCCTTGTAAAACATATCAAAGGTCTCTCAGACGATGAAATCATGGGTGTTGAAATTCCAAACTTCCCACCATTGGTGTTTGAATTTGACGAACATTTGAATGTTACTGCAGAATATTACCTTGGTGACAAATAATCAAGACTTAAAGCCAAATCTTCGGATTTGGTTTTTCGTTTTATTGCCTACTAGAAGCTGTCATTACTGTGTTTCTTATTTTTGTGGTAAGATAAAAAAAGAAAATGGAGGAACAATATGAAAGCTAAAGAGCGACGTCAAGTCATTTCCAAGTTATTGCTGATGGCCAGTGAACCTATTTCTGCCTCAAAGCTGGCAGAGCAAGTAGGCGTTAGCCGACAGATTATTGTGGGAGATGTGGCGCTTTTAAGGGCTAATGGTTGGGATATTTTATCTACTCCCAAGGGCTATATTCTATCTCCAGCTGTTACAGTCAGTGGTTTCACAGGAAAAATTGTCTGTCATCATAGTTTAGAGGAAACAAAAAGGGAACTGGATATTATTGTGGCTAATGGCGGTCAAATTCTTGATGTTGAAGTGGAACACCCTCTTTACGGTCTTTTAACTGCTCAGCTGCAAATCAAAAATCAAGACGACGCAAATCGTTTTTGGCAGCGCCTATCTCAATCAAAAGCAGAGCTTTTGTCCAGTTTAACAGAAGGTATCCACCTGCATACAATAGCTTGTCAAGATAGCGATACTTTTGAACAGATTAAAAAAAGTTTGGCAGCAGAAGGATTTCTGCTTGTTTAATCTACGGGATATTACAGGTGTCTTGACACCTGATTGAAAAACTTTTATAATAATACCATTACTAAAAAGAGAGATTATTAATGAGACGACAAGAGACAAAACATCTAGCTTTGGCTGCAGTTCTGACTGCTTTTGGAATTATTATTCCCATTATTATGCCAGTTAAATTAATTGTTGAACCGGCTTCCTATACTTTAGCCAGTCATGTACCGCTTTTTCTGGCCATTTTTATTTCACCAGTCGTTGCATTTTTTGTTGGTGTTGGGACTGCAGTTGGTTTTCTAGTTTCTGGTTTTCCAACAATCATTGTTTTTCGTGCGCTGTCTCATTTGATTTTTGCTGTCATCGCAGCTGTTTACCTTAAAAAGCGTCCGCAGACTTTAGAAAAGCCCGTTTCTACTTTTGTATTCGCTTTTTGGGTAAATATCATTCATGGTTTAGCAGAATTTCTTGTGGTAACAGTTTTGGCAACAACAACCTTGACTGCAGCTTATCTGTGGACACTTTTTAGCCTAGTGGCAGTTGGCTCAGTTATTCACGGTCTCATTGATTTTTACATTGCTTATTATATCTGGTTTTTCTTAACTAAAAAAGCAGGTTTCAAAATCTAACTTAAGTCACCCTGGCCTGGGTGGCTTTTTAATTTGCCAATAGTCTATAAAATCTGTAATCATATTATTTTTATATTACTCTTGACAAAAAGTAGGTAGATGATATAATGATACCCTTTATCAAAATTTGTGGGGGCGATATGTCGGATATTTATTTACAGGGTTCACAGTTTCATTTGTCATTGCATAATGAAAAGATGATTGTGAGGAATGAAGAAAAGGGGATTGAGGGTTTGCGATTAGATGTTGGTCTATTTGCTATGAATCTCATGCAGGTGGTGCGAACTTTTGGCTATGATAGCGTACCTATGCGGGGTGTTGATTTTGAGGTAATTAAAACCTATCTCAAAGTACCGAATGATTGGGAACCAATTTTGATGCTGCCAGTGGGCAAGGCCTTACAGGCGGGTTATCCACATGTGAGAAATACTGTTGAGGAATTTGCCGAAATCATTGAATAGAATAATATTGGAGATTAGATGAATTGGGTAGTAAAAAAACATAATATACTATTTTAAAGGATGGCTAATTCACACTAATATTTATAGTTATAGCTGCTTTAGATTTTGGGGTTCATGACTACCTTTATCTGACTTAGTTTCAAAGTGATGTATCAAATTAGGTGACTATTTTTTAGAATTCTGAGGTTGTTATTTACTTACTACGGTAAGCTATAAACAAAAGGAAGTTTAGAAAACGAAAAAATGACTTAGAGATTTTCCTAGGTCATTTTCTTGTTATTAAAAGGAGTTTCGCATGCTGTTTGGCTTCTACTTCTGTCACTTATTTAGGATTCCAAGCATAGGAAATAGAATGTTTGTTTTATTTATTTGACAAAGAGGTCTTCTCTTTTTCCTTTTTTAATTGCTTCAACTCCTCAATTAAAACCTCTTTTTGTTTCAATCCAGTTTCTAGGCTAAATTTTTGAAATCTATTCATCCGTTTTTCGAGTAATTTTTGAAGTTCGAGTAACTGTTCTAAACTATCTTCTTGTCTCATCAATTCAACATCAATTATTTCTTTCTGTTTTTGGATTGGCAAGTTATCTGCAAAATACATTCGCACCATGAAATCCCATTTATTTTTCCGAGGTTCAATTTCTGTTTGAAGATAGTAATAAAAAGACTTTAATCCATTTTCAGTAATTGTATAAACCTTTTTATCAGGTTTACCATCCTGATGAACAACTGAAACTTCAATTTTTTCTTGTTGTTCTAGCTTGTGGAGAATTGGATAAATGCTGCCAAAAGAAGCATTATAAAAATTGCTAAAAACTGTTTCAAATTTTTGCTTAATTTCGTACCCCGTTGAAGGAGATTCAGATAAGATTCCTAATAAAACATCTTCACTTCTCATTTTTTACTTCCTTACATTTATGAATTTATTTGGAAGATACCAAAATAATAACACTAATACGAATGCAACAGGTGCTGCATAAAGATAAATGCTAGTAAACGAAGAAATATAATCCTTCAACCCTTTTGCCAATGAGAGATTATAAGTTAAGCCACTAATAAAAAGAGTTGTTGCTAAAACTGTTCCTAACTGTCTCAACACACCGATTACACTCTGCGAGACTGTTAAACGACTTCCCCTAAAATCAGAAGTTGATAAAACGCTAATTGGACCAACAATTAGCCCATATCCCGCTCCTATAAATATACTACAAATGATGTAAAAAATATAGTTAAAAGGAAGCTGAAGAAAAGATAGCCCTAAATATCCTAGACCAATGGTGAGAAATCCAAATGCTAATAAATAATAAGGTCGTACTTTCTTAATCAATTTACCGGCGAAAGGAGATAAGAGGAAAATCATAAAAGTAGACGGTGTAATCAATAAAGCAGCTTGTAAGGCAGTTTTATGGAAAATATTTTCAAAGAATGTAGGCATTAATACCATAAATCCAACTAACAGAATCTGTCCTAAAATAGTTCCGATAGTTGCCATATTAAAGTTTGAGCTTTGAAACAAACTAAAATCTATAACAGGATTACTAATCCTTTTTTCATGCCAGATAAAGAAAATAAAACTTAGTAGGGAAACAAAGAGTAAAGATAACATCAGTAAAGACAGCCCTTCACTTCTGATATTTATTAGAAATAGAGTTAATGTAAAGAGACCAATTACCATTCCCATTGTTCCTAGCCAATCAATTTTAGTATTTTCTATTTTTTCATTAACTGAAGGCAAATAAAAGAGGGTAAGTAAAAGTGAAAATAGCGCAATTGGAATATTGATAAGAAAAATCCATCGCCAACCTAAGAAATGAATTAGAGTACCACCAATAGTGGGACCAAAAGCGGAAGCGGAACCTTGAGTAATACCCACAATTAAAGTTGCCTTACTTCGATAAATATCTTTTTGTGAAGAAATAGCCATATCCATACTTAAAGGAAAAATGACAGCTGCACCAATACTTTGTAAAATTCTCCCTAACGTCAGCCAAAAGATAGTCTGAGATAAACCACTAACAAGCGAGCCTAAAGCAAATAAAAATAAAGCATAAAGATAAAAACTCTTCTTTCCAAAAATATTTGCGAGTTTTCCTAAAGGAATGGTAAGTGAAGCAAAAAGAATTGTATAAGCATTTAAAGGTAAAGATAAATCTGAAAGAGTCACAGAAAATTGATTTTGAATACTTGGTAAAGCAATATTCATGATAGTTGTATCAAGCATTACAATAAATGTTCCTAAACACATTGCAAGGACAATAAGTTTATGCTGTTTAGTCATACTAATCACCTTATTTCTATAATATGAATTAAATTTATATAAATTTAATTCATATTATACTTATTGTAAAACTACTTGTCAAGCATTTATTAAAATTTTTACAAGCTTATAACCTTTATTTGTTATTCATTATCGAAATTATGACCCCCAATTGTCAAGTCAAGTACAATAAAAGAGGCGAATTTGTCCTAAAATTTCTACTCTTCAAAATCAGTAGAAGTTGATTGATACAAATAAACAATTAAAATCCCTTAGAATCGCTTGATTTCAAGGGGTTTTCGTATATGCTGAAGCTAAACGAATAAGAAAGAACTGGTTGTTATTTCTTGGCAAATTGGAAATTTTGACTGAATTTCTGTAATCGTTTGGATAGTTTCAAATCGTTAGATAGTTTGATACAATATGATGATATTTAGTGCTAGAATCATGACCATTTTTGATTGCTTTGTAGCTTTGTGTGTGATAAAATGTATTTACAAAATATCTTTACAATGAGGTGGTTATTATGGCAAGCACTCAACCAGTGAATTTTAGAGCAGATTCCGCTTTTTACCAACAAACAAAAGAAATATTGGCAAATGAGAAAGTGACCTTGTCTGATGTGCTAAACGCAGCACTTCGTAAAATTGCGACTGGAGCAGTTGACCCTAAAGAGTTTGTATCCAGTGATTCTCAGGAGACGAAATATCAAGTCGCCTTTGAGGATTTGAAAAAGGAGATTCTTCTTGGTCATCAAGAAATTGAGCAAGGTAAGCTGACTGCTTTGGCAGATGTGAGAAAGGAATTTGGTTTTGGATAATCATAAACGTTACCATGTTTCTCTTACGGATCAAGCAAAGAAAGATTTACGAGAGATACATGATTATATTCTACTCAATTTCTACAGTCAACAATCGGCAGATGGTAAACTCGACCTTATTCTAACAGCTCTTGAAACCTTGGAAACTTTTCCAGAGGCTTGCCCATTGGTTTCTAGCCGAGGCTATGGGGAACTGACAGATGATGGTAAACGCTATCGCTACATGCCGATTGAGAATTACTTGACCTTTTACTATATCGAGAACCATGATATTTACGTTGCTAGAATATTGAGTTCCAAGCAAAATTGGGCGAAACTATTTAATAAGTAAGAGATTCACTAAAATGAAAGGAAAAAGCCTCTTGTCTTACAAATTTCTACTCTTCGATCTTGACCATACGCTTTTGGATTTTAATGCGGCGGAAGATGTGGCTTTAACACAATTATTGAAAGAGGCTCAAGTGCCTGATGTTCAGGCTTATAAGGCGTTTTATATTCCCATGAATCAGCAGCTTTGGCAGGATTTGACCTTGAAAAAAATCAGCAAGAAAGAGCTGGTCAATACGCGTTTTGCACGGCTTTTTGCTCATTTTGGCCAGCAAGTAGATGGTTCTGCCTTTGCCCACCGTTATCAGGACTTTCTCAGCCAGCAGGGACAGACCTTGACTGGTGCTAAGACCTTGTTGGAAAATCTAACTGATGATGGTTATCGTATTTTTGGTGCGACCAATGGGATTACCAAAATTCAGACGGGACGTATGGCCAAGTCTGATATTGCGCCCTATTTTGAGCAGGTTTTCATCTCAGATAGGATTGGTTTTCAAAAACCTGATAAAGCCTTTTACGATTATATTGCTAAAGATATTACTTATTTTGACCATAGCAGAGCCTTGATGATTGGAGATAGTTTATTAGCCGATATCCAAGGTGGTAATAATGTTGGCATTGACACTGTCTGGTATAATCCTGAGAAAAAAGAAAATAAAACAGCCGCAAGGCCTACCTTTGAAGCAACGACTTATCAAGAAATCCAAGAAATTCTAGAAAACAAAGCAATTTTTTGATGGTATGGCTGTAGCTAAAAAGGGCATCTATAAATGCATAGATGTCCTTTTTTTAATTGATTTTGTTTTTATACTCTTTGAAAATCAAATAATACATCGTTAACTTCGCCTTGCCATACTTTTTGAGGAAAGGCAAGCTTTCCTTATTGCCATAACCTCAAAAGCTCCCCCAGATCTTTTGAGTTGCCTGCGGTTCGTTGCGACGCGAGGAGGTGAAATCGATACTATTTCACCAACGAGCTAGTAAGGTTTTTAGCCAGTTTCATAGAGCTTGGCGTAGAAAATCCAGCATTAGCGGATTTTCTTAAGACGTTTGCGACGTGAGCCGGAGAAGCCGATAATGCTTCGGTAGGCGAGCTAGTAAGGTTTTTTAGCCAAGGTCCTTATAGGACATGGCGTAGCAAATTCAGCGTCAGCGAATTTGCTTAAGACGTTGCCTAGTCTGATTTTGATTTTCTTTGCGTCTGATTTTATTTTTAGGATGCTTTTTTAGCATCAAAGAAATTGTAGATATATTCAATGATTGCAAGGATGGTAAATCCAATGGCTACCAGACCAAGAACACCTGTGGCACTTGTCCGACCAAATGCTCCTGCAACGGCATTGACCATAGGAGCGGCAAAGGCGGCGCCTAGATTGATCCCCATGAGAATGACAGAAGTTGTTAAAGTTCCGCCGTTTTTAGGACCTACTTGCGCTACGCGAAGAAAAGCCTGTGGGAATACCCAGCCAAAGAAGATTCCTGAGATAACCACGCCAGTTGTGACGATAACAGTGTTTGATGCTGTTGCAACAAGGTAGAATCCAAGGGCAATTCCTGTGTAGGAGACGGGCAGAATGAAGTTGCCGATTAGTTTTGAGACAGGGGCATAAAGCAGAGCAGCCACCATAGAGGCCAAGCCAAGGAGAGCTAAAATGGAAGAGGCTGTAGATGGTGTGAAAAGTCCCGTTTCTTGCCCAAGCACTGCCATTTTAATGGTCATCATGAGAAACATAGCAAAGGTTACAAGGAAAAGCAAGGCCAGAAGCAAGATATGACCGTTGACCGCTTCCTTAAAGCTAGATTTAGCAGGTGCAGGGGTCTCGGAACTTGCTGTTTTATCATCAGGAATAGTAACAAAAATCCAAATGAGAATGAGCGGAATTAGGCCAACGAAAAATCCAGTAAAAGCCGTACGCCAGCCACTGATAATCAAAGCTGACAGAAGAAATCCGAAGGCTGCATTTCCGAGATTTTGAGCGGTGTTTTGAAAACCAAGCATGCTTTTGAGTTGCTGTCCTTCGTAGAATTTGTACATGAGGCTGACAGAGTAAGGATTGAACAATCCGATTCCCAGTCCCATGAGAAGACGCGCCGCTATGATAATAGGAAAGCTTGTTACGACCGCAGGAAGGACACCTCCGATAATGTAGAGCGTTAAGCCAAAGAGAATGGTGCGCTTAATTCCAAACTTATTGCCGATAACTTCTGCAAAAAGAATGAGGACAAGAACGCTGAAGTTAGGAAGTGTCGAAATCAGCTCAATAGTTGATTGAGAGATTTTTGGGAAAGCCTCTGCTAGCTGTGTGTTTGCGATAGAAATAGAAGGTGCGGTCTGTGCCAAAAGAGATAAAGAAAGCAGTGCTCCTTTAAAAAGCCAAGAAGAGGCATTAACTGTTTTTTGCTTTGTCATGATCGTTCTCCTAAATGTTCTTATTTATTTTCAGCAATGTCTTTGACAGCTGCTAATCCGGCTAGGCGCCCAGAAGTCCAGGAGAAGCCAGAAGCCAAACCTTCATAGGCAGGATAGTTGCGTGGAGCATAGTAGCCGCCAGCATTGGCACCGCCAGTGTAAAGTCCAGGAATTGGTTTGTTGTAAACGTCCAAAACACGCAAGTCCTTGTCAACACGAACACCACCAACGGTTCCAAGATAAACGACCTGAGCGATAAAGGCATAATAAGGACCATTTTCAACAGCGTATTTAAGGGAAGCTGCTGGTTTTGAGAAATGCTTGTCATTTTGTGAATGAATGGCAGTGTTGTATTCTTTGATGGTTTGCTTGAAAGTTTCTGCATCAAAGCCTGCTTTTTGCGCCAATTCTCCAATACTATTTCCTTTGAAAGCGATGCCTTGCTCTACGGCCTCGTCAGCCAGAGCGACAAAATCTCCTTTGGCATCTGAAGCACCTGGTCCTGATTTGGAAATGACAACTTGCGGTTCTTTGGTATAGCTGTCTAGTGTCGCCTTGTCCATCACGTAGAAATATTTTGAGCCGATACCATAGGCAGCATTGGACCATTGAACGGTGTCGTAGACCACATCTTCATTGGTGAAGCGAGCACCATTTGGATCAACCCAAAGGAGCGGTGACAGCAGCAGTTGTGTCAGAGGTGAGTCATTAAAGCCTGCTAACCGCTTGCCTTTGGTTTCTTGACTGACAACAGATTCTGCCATTTGAGCAGCATGGATAAGAGCGGCGCCATCAATATTGACCCCGCCGGCATTTTCCATAGCAGAGAGTCCTTCACCAAAGTTTGGAACACCTAGGGAACGCAGGTTGATGGTACGCATAACCTTTGCTACCCGGCGTTTGTCTGCCCCAAAGCCACCGGTTGTAATGATAGAAGCCTTAGCATGTACGATGATTTCCTCACCCTTGTCATCTGTAGCTTTGACACCTGTAATGCGGCCAGAAGTATCTTGAAGGAGCTCTTTCATGGTAACGCCAAAGATAAATTCAGCCCCTTCAGCTTCGATAGAATGCTGCACCGCTGGGAAAGTGCGATCCTTGTCCATATACATGTGGTAGGATCCGCCACGGTATTTATTATCACGATGGGCGAACTGGGTGGTGTTTTCAACAGGATTGAGCTGAATCTCCATACCCAAGCTTTCGATTTCTTCTAAGGTTTCCTTGGCGTGTTCAATAACATTTTTAAGCAGTGCACCATTTGATAGAAAATGATTATGCTCTTGCAGCTGATCAATTGCTTCTTGGGTTGTCAAATCGTAGCCAAGTGCTTTTTGTTCCTTCGTTTCAACGGCAAAAAAGCCAGATGAAATCTTGGTATTGCCACCTACCTGCGGTAATTTTTCAAGAACAAGAACTTTAAGTCCGTTTTGGGCAGCAGCGTGAGCAGCGGAAAGTCCAGCACCACCAGCTCCAGCAATAACAACATCAACAGTAAATTCTTTAGTCATGTGAAATTCCCCCACTTCGTTTTTATGCTATAATTATAAGTGAAATAAATCACGTTTGTAAGCCCTTTAAATATCTTGTTTTATGACTTTTAATGACTTTTACGAGGTGTATCATGCTAAAAAAGATTTTTAATTGTCAGGAGTATCTCTTGAATGAACCGATCTTACCGCAAGATGAAAAAAAGAAGCACCTTTATATTTTGGAATGCTTGTCGTCTGTTTCCGTTAAGCATCCCAAGGGGCAAGTTATGATGAAGCCTTTTGATCTTTTGGTGGGACAGACCTTTATAGATTTTCAGCTGTCTTCCCAGGATCGTACGCCTCTTCTTTTAAGACTTTACTCAATCTCCTTTGACCTGCCAACTCCCTTGAGCCAATACACTGTTGGTGATAATCCGCTTATCCATGATTTGATGAATGAGGAGAATGCCAGTCAGGCTTATATTTTTTTCACAGAACTTGATGCCAAGCTTTGCCATGCTTATCTGGATGCGCTGGCTTGTTTGGAGGACTTGTCTGAGAAGGCCAAGGAAACTGATTATGTAGCTTTTCAAAGTCAAAAGGTAGCAGGACTTTTATTTACTGAATTGCTGCGCGATCATGAGCACAAGGTCTCTAAATCAGCTTCGCAATTCCCAAGTGCACAAGTAAAATACGCCAGCAAGGAGACACAGTCGGGCATGATTATGAAATATGTAACAGAAAATATTCAGTCGGTAAGTTTGAAGGAGGCAGCTGCGTATTTCGCCTATCAGCCAAACTATTTTTCCCGTCTCTGCCAGAATTTATTTGGGCTTAGCTTTAAGGAACTTAAAACTCATATCAAGCTAGAGCTGGCCAAGGAACAGCTTCAGCTGACCACCAAAAGCTTGGAAGAAATTAGTCAGGAGCTGGGTTATAAGGCAGTTTCCAATTTTCATCGCAACTTTAAGTCTTATACTGGGCTGACGCCTAAGGCTTATCGTCAGGAGAGTCGATTGCCAAGATTTGAGGACTAAAAGATACCAAAAGTCATGTTATAGGATACAAATTATTTGAGTCAACTTAGACATTTTTCCTTATAATTATTGTTAGAATGTTTACAATAAGGAGAAGCCTATGACTAAATTGATTGCATTGGTTGGAACTAATTCTGATAAATCTACCAACCGTCAGCTTTTACAGTTCATTGCCAGCCATTTTGAAAAAGAGGCAGCTATTGAACTGATGGAAATCAAGGATATTCCGCTATTTCACAAAGGTTTGCTCCATTCAATTCCAGATACGGTTAAGAAAAAGGAAGAGAAGATTGCGGCAGCTGACGGTGTCATTATTGCCACGCCAGAATATGATCACTCTATCACATCAGCACTTCAAAATGCTTTGGAGTGGTTTTCGGTTGGTCAGTATCCTTTTGTTGACAAGCCTGTCATGATTGTCGGAGCCTCTTATGGCACGCTTGGTTCTTCCAGAGCACAGGCTCAGCTTCGCCAGATTCTTGATGCGCCTGAGCTGCGTGCCTATATCATGCCATCATCAGAGTATCATCTGTCTCATTCCTTGCAGGCTTTTGACGAACAGGGAGAATTGAAAGATAGAGAGCAGCTGGTACGCTTGGAGGCTTTATTCGCAGACTTTTTAACCTTTATCAAGGTAACCAGCCAATTAACAGAAACGCACAAGCAGCACCAGAAAGAAGTTGCAGACTTCTCATGGGATTGCCTGACACAATAAGGAGAGAGTCTATGAAAATCATTGGTATTGTCGGCTCAAATGCGCCATTTTCACATAACCGTCTTTTACTGCACTATATCGGTTATCAATTTAAAAATCTATTTGATTTGGAAATTCTCGAAATTACAGATGTTCCGCTTTTCAATCAGTCAGATGATCAGACAGACAGTCCGGTCATTCAAAATCTTGCTCGTAAGATAATCGCTGCTGACGGTGTCATTATTGCTACGCCAGAACACAATCATACGACAAGTGCAGCGCTTAAAAGTACAATCGAATGGCTGTCTTTCAATATCCATCCGTTTGATGGCAAGCCTGTCATGATTGTCGGAGCCTCTTATTATCAGCAAGGCTCATCTCGTGCGCAGCTCCATCTTCGTCAAATTCTTG
This sequence comes from Streptococcus dentiloxodontae, assembly GCF_053206925.1. NCBI lineage: Bacteria > Bacillati > Bacillota > Bacilli > Lactobacillales > Streptococcaceae > Streptococcus > Streptococcus dentiloxodontae. Next base: position 19,584 of record NZ_JBRUHR010000012.1, read on the forward strand.
ATTCTCCAGGTGTCAATGCCATGGTTCTGCCAGGAAATGAATTTTTGCTGGGTAATGCCAAAGAAGCCTTTGATGAGTATCATTGCCTCAAAGACGAAGCTACCGTTCAGTTCTTGGGAAGCTGCCTTGAGAATTTTGTCAAATACGTTCGCTTGGTCAGGGGATTAAAAACAGCAGAAGTCCCAGCAGCAAGTGACATTTCAGCAAATGAAACGGATGCGAACTCAGGCGCTTCAGCCAGTTGGAATGCCGTAGCAGCACCAGTAGCACCAGCAGTCGTAACAGACTCTCAAACACCCTTTGAAAAGGCGCTTGATCAAACCTTTGGAGCAGATCTAGGTATTGAAGGACGAGATGTCATTGCGGAGCTTGATCTTGCTTGATATGGGTTGAGATTCTATTTTACTAAAATGCAAAGAAAGGAGCTTTTGTCTCCTTTTTTTGATAGAATAGACCTATGAACCAACTGATTAAACATAAACTGGAGCTTTTGCCAGACAGTCCAGGCTGTTATCTGCATAAGGACAAAAATGGGACAATTATTTATGTTGGCAAGGCCAAGAATTTAAGAAATCGTGTGCGCAGCTATTTTCGTGGCAGCCATGATACCAAGACAGAACTGTTAGTCTCTGAAATTGAGGATTTTGAGTTTATTGTGACAGAGTCTAATATCGAGGCTCTGCTTTTGGAAATTAACCTGATCCAAGAAAATATGCCCAAGTTCAATATCAGGCTTAAGGACGACAAATCCTATCCCTTTATCAAGATTACAAAGGAGGCTTATCCGCGTCTGTTAATTACACGTCAAGTCAAAAAAGATGGTGGGCTTTATTTTGGTCCCTATCCGGATGCTGGCGCGGCCAATGAAATTAAAAAGCTGTTGGATCGAATCTTTCCTTTCAAAAAGTGTAAGAATCCGGCTAACAAAGTCTGTTTTTATTATCATTTAGGCCAGTGCAAGGCGCATACCATTTGTCAGACTGATCAAACTTATTGGGATGGGCTTAAGGAGGACGTCAAGAATTTCCTCAACGGTAAGGACGATAAGATTGTCAATGAGCTGCGCGATAAAATGAGCAAGGCTTCTGAATTGATGGAATTTGAGCGGGCAGCCGAATACCGTGACCTCATTGAGGCAGTTAGCCTCTTGCGCACCAAGCAGCGTGTTATGAGTCAGGATATGCAGGATCGCGATATTTTTGGTTATTATGTTGATAAAGGCTGGATGTGTGTGCAGGTTTTCTTTGTCCGCCAGGGCAAGCTCATTCAGCGCGATGTCAATATGTTTCCTTATTACAATGAACCTGAAGAGGATTTTCTGACCTACCTTGGCCAATTTTACCGCGACAGCAAACACTTGATGCCACGTGAGATTTTTATTCCGTCAGACATTGATCAGATGTCTGTTGAGGCCTTGGTTGAGAGCAAGGTAATCAAGCCTCAGCGTGGTGAGAAGAAGCAACTGGTCAGCTTAGCTATAAAAAATGCCCGCGTCAGCCTTGAACAAAAGTTTGACCTGCTAGAAAAAGATCTGATCAAAACGCAGGGTGCGGTTGACAATCTCGGTGTTCTTCTAGGAATCGCTGCGCCCAATCGCATTGAAGCTTTTGATAATTCCAATATCATGGGAACTAGCCCCGTCTCAGCTATGGTTGTTTTTGAAAATGGCAGACCTAATAAAAAAGAGTACCGAAAGTACAAAATCAAGACAGTTCAAGGTGCAGACGATTATGCCAGCATGCGCGAGGTTATCAGAAGGCGTTACAGCCGCATTCAGCGTGATGGTTTGATAGCGCCAGATCTCATCATTATTGATGGCGGTCAAGGTCAGGTCAATGTTGCGCGTGATGTCATTGAAAATGAACTGGGCTTGACGATTCCAATCGCAGGGTTGCAAAAAAATGACAAACACCAAACGCAGGAGCTTCTTTTTGGTAACCCATTAGAAGTTGTTGACCTGCCAAGAAATTCTCAGGAATTTTTTCTGCTTCACCGTATTCAAGACGAGGTGCATCGCTTTGCAATTACCTTTCACAGACAAGTTCGCAGCAAAAACAGCTTTAGTTCTAAATTGGATGGCATTCAAGGACTTGGTCCTAAACGCAAACAGCTTCTGCTCAAGCATTTTAAATCAATGGCAGCTATTCAAAAAGCCAGTATAGAAGACATTCATGCTCTAGGCATACCCGAAAAGGTTGCTCAGGCAGTACTGGAGAAGCTGGCAAAGGATAGCTTGAAATAATTTATCAGTTACTAAACTACAGGATGGCAAAATAAAACGGTTCAAAATTTTTGCCGTTTTTTTATTAAGCGGAATTAGTGTTTCCTTTTAGCAAAATCAACAAATTTAAATTTCTCAAGTTTATGCCGGCTGTCAGTAAATTGAAATTGCTGATGGTTGGCTAAATACACTTTAGATTTGATGGAGACAACATGATGTTCACTGCCAATATCCAAGAGGATTTTGTCTTGTTCTCTTATCTGATCAATGGTAATTTCTTTTTGAGCGTAAGAAATATCTAAATGCAGCTCATTTTCCAAATAATCATAAATGGAGTTTTCTGCAACAGATCTCGTTATTTCAGGGATAATTTTTTGACTGAGATAATCAATATCCAGAACAGACGGACTGTCATCAACCACTCTTTGGCGGGTAATTTTCCAAACGATGCTGTGTATTGGAAAACCTGTCAGTTTAGAGAGGCTGCTGTCCACAATCAACCTATGAATGGAAATAACATTTGTTTTTGAATGAATACCGTGCTTTAACACTAATTCCTGATAACTCGTCAATTCAGCTATGGGAAAATTTATTTGCTCGTGTTTTATAACTTGCGAACCAGAACCGTGTATTTTTCTAATGAGTCTCTCTTCAACGAGCATTGTCAGTGATTTTCTGACTGTATCACGGCTAACTTGGTAAATAGTTGTCAATTCTTTTTCAGTGGGCAAATAATCCCCCACTTGAAAAACGCCATTGAGAATGTCTTCTTCAATTGATTTATAAATCATTTCGTATTTTTTCATAATTGCTTTTTTGTCCAATAAGTTGTCTTTTATTTTTCATACAACTTACTTTATTTTACCAAAAAAGTTCCAAATTTATAACAACAACTTGTATACAATTAAGTAAACGATTACAATAACATTATAAATAAAAGCTAGCAGGTATTTATAATCTAATAAAGGAGACAGGCTATTGCCGAGAAGTGTTATGGGAAAATTTGAAAAAGATGCCCGTGAGATGTTAAAGGCCGTTGGGGGCAAAGAAAATGTAGCGGCAGTCACACACTGTGCGACACGCATGCGTTTTGTTTTAAATGATGACAGCAAAGCAGATGTTAAGCGTTTGGAGCAAATTCCTGCGGTCAAGGGAACGTTTACCAATGCCGGACAGTTTCAGGTAATTATTGGAAATGATGTTCCTCTTTTTTATAATGACTTTACAGCTGTATCAGGAATTGAAGGGGTTTCAAAAGAATCCGTTAAATCTGCTGCCAATAAAAATAAAAATTGGTTCCAGCAGGCACTGGGTTTCTTAGCTGATATTTTTACTCCCATTATTCCAGCCATTATTGTAGGCGGTTTAATTTTGGGATTCCGTAATGTCTTAGGAGATATTGCTTTTGACTCTCTTGGCGGAAAAACAATTATTGAAGTATCGACATTTTGGAATGGGGTTTATGAATTTTTGTGGCTACCCGGCGAAGCTATTTTCCATTATCTTCCCGTTGGGATTGTTTGGTCAGTGACTAGGAAGATGGGAACCAGTCAAATTCTTGGTATTGTGCTTGGTATTTGTTTGATTTCGCCTAATCAATTACTAAATGCCTATAATGTTGCCAGTACGTCAGCCGCTGATATTGCAAAAGACTGGACTTGGAATTTTGGCTATTTTTCAATTGAACGTATCGGCTATCAAGCCCAAGTTATACCAGCTCTTTTAGCGGGATTGTCACTCGCTTATTTGGAACGTTTTTGGCGTAAGCATATTCCAGAAGTGGTTTCAATGATTTTTGTTCCTTTCTTATCATTGATTCCGGCCATCATCTTGGCGCATACTGTTCTCGGTCCTGTGGGATGGAGTATTGGTAAAGGCATTTCATTTGTTGTTCTTGCTGGTTTGACAGGTCCAGTCAAATGGCTCTTTGGTGCAGTATTTGGAGCCTTCTATGCTCCGCTTGTTATTACTGGTTTGCATCATATGACCAATGCGATTGATACCCAGTTAATTGCAGATTCAAATGGTACCGGTCTATGGCCAATGATTGCTCTTTCTAACATTGCGCAAGGTTCCGCTGTTTTATCGTTTTATTTTATGAACCGTCATAATGAACGTGAAGCTCAAGTGTCACTTCCAGCAGCTATCTCAGCCTATCTTGGTGTTACAGAACCAGCTCTTTTCGGGGTCAATCTTAAATACCTTTATCCATTTGTAGCAGGTATGATTGGCTCAGCCTGTGCGGGTCTATTTTGTACATCGTTTAATATCACAGCAAATGCTATCGGTGTTGGCGGACTTCCAGGTATTTTATCAATTCAAGCTAAATATATGGGACTTTTCGCCATTGACATGGTCATTGCTATTGTTATCCCATTTGTTCTGACCATGCTTTTCCGTAAAATGAGTATTATGACTAAGGCTGAAGACGAGGTCAGAGCAGAAGCTGCAGAACCGACAGAGATTAAAGCAGAGAAGGCTCTTCCATCCAAAGGAACTGTCGTTACCATTCAAAGCCCTTTGACAGGAGAAGTGAAGAATTTACATGACGCTGCAGATCCAGTCTTTTCTCAAGGAATTATGGGACAAGGAGTTCTCATTGAACCGAGTGAGGGTGAGTTAGTTGCTCCTTTTGATGGTATTGTTTCAGTTCTGCTTCCTACCAAACATGCAATTGGTCTGATTTCAACAGAGAGTGTTGAATTACTCATTCATATTGGTATGAATACTGTCGATTTAAATGGTGACGGTTTTACCGTTTATGTTAACCAAGGTGATGCGGTAAAGGCAGGAGATAAACTTATTGGTTTTGATATTGATAAAATCAAATCTGCAGGCTATGTGGTTGAAACGCCAGTTATTATCACGAACCAAGACACCTATCAGCCGGATGCTGTAAATGATCTTCCTTATTCTGTCAAACGAGGAGAAGCTCTGATGACCGCAAGTAAGCTATAAAAGGCTATTTCACATGAGTCTGGAACATGTCTGTCCCAGACTTTACTGTAAGGAGAATATCATGAGTTTTGATAAGAAAAAAGTTGTTTATCAAATTTATCCAAAATCTTACAAAGATACAACCGGTAATGGTATCGGTGATTTACGTGGGATTATTGAAAAACTGCCCTATTTGGAAGAATTGGGGATTGAAGTAATTTGGCTCAATCCCTTTTATTTAAGTCCTCAACGTGATAATGGCTATGATATTTCCAACTATACAGCTATTAATCCTTTATTTGGTACTATGGAAGACTTTGAAGAATTAGTCAGAGAGTCCAAGAAACATGGTATTGAGCTGATGTTAGACATGGTTCTTAATCATTGCTCAACGGATCATGAATGGTTTCAAAAGGCTCTAAAAGGTGATAAATATTATCAAGATTTCTTTATTCTGCGCGATGAACCAACGGATTGGCGCTCTAAATTTGGAGGAAATGCCTGGGCTCCCTTTGGAGATACAAAAAAATATTATTTGCATCTTTATGATGTTACTCAAGCTGACCTCAATTGGCATAATCCTCATGTTCGTGAGGAACTGTTCCAAATCGTTAATTTTTGGCGTGCTAAGGGTGTGAAACATTTTCGTTTTGATGTCATTAATGTTATTGGCAAGGACAATGTTTTAGAAAATTGTCCCATCAATGATGGTAAGCCTGCCTATACAGATAAGCCAGTCACGCATGATTATTTAAGAATGCTAAATAAAGCAACGTTTGGTCAAGATATTGGCAGTATGACAGTTGGTGAGATGAGTTCGACAACAATTGAAAATTGTATTCAATACAGCAATCCAAAAAATCATGAATTGTCAATGGTATTTAATTTTCACCATTTGAAGGTTGATTATGATAATGGAAACAAATGGACCTTGAAGGCATTTGATTTTAATGAACTCAAAACCTTGTTTCATTCGTGGGGTGAAGAAATGTGTAAAGGCAATGGATGGAATGCCTTGTTTTGGAATAACCATGATCAGCCCCATGCGCTTAACCGCTTTATTGATTACAAGCATTTTCGTAATGAAGGGGCGACAATGCTTGCAGCCAGTATCCATCTCTCAAGGGGAACACCTTACATTTATATGGGTGAGGAGATTGGCATGATTGATCCTGATTATGATTCTATGGCAGATTATGTGGATATTGAAAGCCTTAATGCATATCAGGAACTTATGGCATCAGGCAAAAGTTCGGAAGAAGGTTTTGAAATCATCAAATCGAAATCACGCGACAACTCACGCATTCCTATGCAATGGGATGATAGCATAAATGCAGGTTTCTCATCAGGCAAACCGTGGCTTAAAGCAGCCAAGTCCTATCAGACTATTAATGTTAAGATGGAAAAGAATGGTTTTATTTTTCCTTTTTATCAAAAGCTGATAGAGTTGAGAAAAACATTACCAATCATTTCGGAAGGTTCGTATCGGGCTGCATATACCGACAGTCAATCTGTTTATGCTTTTGAACGAGAATTGGATGGGCAAAAGCTATTAGTATTGAACAATTTCTTCAAAGATGAAACGGAAGTAGAAATTCCAGCGGATTATCAGTTAGGTCAGATTCTCATCAGTAATTATTCAGACACTCAGCTGAAAGACAAAATCATTTTAAGACCCTATCAAACCTTGGCCATTATTTTGGAAAAAATAAATTAATAGATTAACAGGATGCAATAAAGCCAAGTTTATAAAAGTAATGATTTTGAGAAAATACCGATAAACTATGTTGAAAAGAGAAGGAAAGATTCATGAAAGCTATGGTTTACACACGTTTATCTGGTTTAGATGCATTGCAGATAAGGGAGGTTCCAAAGCCTGAGCCAAATGATAATCAGGTTGTGGTTGCTGTCAAGGCTGCTAGCTTTAATATCACAGATTATCAGCGTTTTACCGGTTTGGAAAAAGAATTTTCCTTGTCAAAAAAGATTATGGCTTGGTTTATGCGCTTCAAGGGACAGCCTATTGGTTCAGAAATTGCTGGTCAGGTTGTTGAAGTGGGAAAAAATATTAGTCATATTAGACAAGGTGATGCTGTTTTTGGTAAAACACCAGCTTTCTTTTCAAAGGGAGGTTTTGCTCAGTACGCATTGTTGAATAAGGAAGGGGTCTGTCTAAAACCATCGTCTTTGACTTTTGAAGAAGCGTCAGCTTTACCCTCTTCTTTTGAAGCTGCTTGGGGTGGCATCAATAAAGCGAAAATTAAAGCGGGACAGCGAGTTCTTATTTACGGTGCTTCAGGTGGTGTAGGGCTCTATGTGCTGCAGCTGGCAAAGTCTAAAGGTGCCAAAGTGACCAGTGTTTGCAGCACTAGAAATTTGGAATTGGCTCGAAAAATGGGCAGTGATACCATTATTGATTACAAAAAAGAAGATTTCACACAGATTAAGCAGCAATATGATCGTATCATTGCCGTCAATGGCTGCTATTCTCTAAAGACTTATCGTAAACTTTTGACAGACAATGGGATTTTCGTGGCTTTGGGTAATGCCAAGCAGTTGTGTCAAGCAGCTATAGCTTCGTTATTTTTACGGAATGTAAAGTTTTTTAGTTATTTTCTAACGCCTCCTAAAGATTATTTGGCTGTTGCTAAAGACCTAGCAGAAGCTAATCGGTTAAAACCTCATATTGATAAGGTTTATTCGGTGTCAGATACCAAGTCTGCTATTTCTTACATTATCACTCAGCATACGCAGGGGAAAGTCGTGGTGAAAATGGACTTTAAAGAGTAATTCAAAAACTGAGGGTTTCCTCAGTTTTTTCATATTCCATCTAAAATTTTCGCCTGATATTGTGCTATAATGTTAATTAACACATTTTCAATTAGGAGGCCGCTGTCATCGAAAACGAAAAGCAAACCGGTCAAGAACGTGTTTTAACACTTTTGGATAAGAGCCGCCGCGGTTTTTTGCGCGGGGTATTTTCACGCGGTACAATCATCTTTATATTAATTCTGATCCAAGTGGCTGCTCTTTTATCATCATATATTTGGTTTCAGCAGTACCAAATTCATTTAGAGATTGTAGAACTTATCATGGTAACTGTTGCTACGATTTATTTGATAAACAGCGATATGGACTCAACCTCTGTCATTACTTGGCTGCTTTTGATTCTCCCTTTTCCTTTTGTGGGGACCCTATTTTTAGCTTATACTCGGCTTGATTTGGGCTATAGGGGAATGAAACGTGGTCTGCAGTCTACCTTTGCTCAGGCTGTGCCTTATTTCAAGCAGGATAAAGAAGCAGTTGCAGAGCTGAGAAATTCACATACTTCCAATTACAATCTGATCTCTTATTTTGAACGCCATGGGAGTTTCCCAGTTTACCGTAAGAGCGAAGTCACTTATTTTCCATCTGGAGAGGCTAAATTTGAAGCCATGAAAAATGAACTCCGTAAGGCTGAGAAATACATTTTTATGGAGTATTTCATTATTGACGAAGGGCTTATGTGGGGAGAGGTTCTGGCCATTTTAGAACAAAAGGTTAAAGAAGGAGTAGAAGTCAGAGTCATGTATGATGGCATGATTGAATTATCAACACTCAGCTTTGACTATACGGATAGGTTGAAAAAGATTGGTATTGATGCCAAAGCTTTTGCCTCTATTACACCTTTTTTATCAACTTACTATAACTATCGTGATCACCGTAAAATTTTAGTGATTGATGGCAAGGTTGCTTTCACAGGCGGCGTCAATCTAGCAGACGAATATATCAACAAAGTTGAGCGGTTTGGCCATTGGAAAGATACCGCAATATGTGTTAAGGGCAGAGCTGTTGATACTTTTACTTTGCTCTTTTTACAGATGTGGACAGAGCCAACAGAAGTCATGCAAGCCCAGCATTATTTGCCAGAAAAACATGAAAGTTATGATGTGGCAGGATTTGTGGTGCCTTATGGAGATTCACCTTTGGATAAGGATAAGGTGGGTGAAAATGTTTATATTGACATTCTCAATCATGCGCGTGATTATGTTCACATTATGACGCCTTATTTGATTTTAGATGGTGAGCTGACTCATGCCCTCAAATTTGCGGCAGAACGTGGTGTGGACGTTAGGATTATTATGCCAGGCATTCCGGACAAGGCCTACGCTTATGCCTTGGCTAAGACTTACTATCGCACACTGGTTGATTCCGGTGTTAAAATTTATGAATATATTCCAGGTTTTGTTCATGCTAAGGTCTTTGTTTCTGACAATCAAAAAGCGGTGGTAGGAACCATTAATTTGGATTATCGCAGTCTCTATCATCATTTTGAATGTGCAGCTTACATGTATCAAACTAACTGTATTGTTGATATAGAGGCTGATTTCAAAGAGACTTTGACTAAATGCCGCAAGGTAACCTATGAAACGATTAAGGCAACGCCGTTAAAAACCAAGGCTTTGGGACTTTTAGCCAAGACAGTTGCACCTCTTATGTAGACATGTTATAATGACATTATGCGATGAGCCGAATTTGTTTTTAACAAATTTTACGCTGGGGAGGTCTGACATTAGATTGTAAGGCAGGAGCCGACCTTGATAAATTGCTGTGAACCTTTTTATCACACAAATGTGCCCCGTCCTCTATCTTTTGATGGAGGACTTTTTTGAGATAATGTCATACAATAAAAATAATATTGTTATTAACTTTTTTTTATGGTAATATAACTATATATTAATAAAAAACTGGTTTTACCAGATGGAGACAATTTATGGATTCGCAAAAGAAAACTTCTGGGTTAAATAAATTTAAATTTGGCTTGGCCTCGGCTGTGCTTGCTTTAACCGTTTTAACTGCTGGATCTGTTACTTTAGCAAGTGAAGCTGCTGCCAGCTCTAAAAGCTCAGTGGTAAAAACGGATATGTCATCAACCACTGCCTCTAAGACTGTGACTTCATCATCTTCTTCTACAGAAGTAAGCAGCAGTTCTTCTGAAGAACAAGAGCCAAGCTCGTCTAGTGAAGAAACAGGTTCTTCTAACTCAGGTGAAAATCAAGATGTTACAGTTCCTGAAACTTCTGAGCAAAATCCTGACACAAGCACGCCTGCGTCAGATTACTACATTGAACCTGCTCCGTCAGAACCTGCATCAGAGGAAGCTCCATCTGAAAGCACAACAGAGTCATCTGTACCAGAGTCTCAATCAGAAGAAAGTTCAGAGTCTTCAACAGACTCCTCAAAGTCAGAACAGGATAAAAATGAGACCAAGGATTCTTCAAAGTCTTCTGAACCTGAAACTTCATCTGACAAGCCGACAGAAATAACGTCTCCAAATTTGTTTAGCATCAAAACGAGTATTGCAACAATTACGACTAGCCGTGTGTCGGTAGCAGGAGAAGGTTCAGATTATATTCATATCACAATTGATTTGTCAAAGGACGGTGAGATTTCAGGCGGTCAAGTTTATAATATAAAGATTCCCTATCTTGCCTTTACTATTCTTAGAAGTCTTTTTGGTTTGGAAAATCTATGGTTTCTAGTTAAACTTTTCCATCTCTATTAAAATGCCTTCCTTATGTTCCCTATCTTATTTTAGATAGGGATTTTTTGTGGTTTTATTTGAAAGCTTAGATGAGGTGGATTTTGGTAAGGAGAAAGCGAGATTAACTCTTTTCAATCCTAAGGGATTGTAGTATAATATCAAGTATATTCTTAGAAAATAATGAAGATAGCTCTGCTATTTTCAAAAACAATGAGGTATATTATGGGTTACACAGTTGCAGTTGTCGGTGCTACGGGTGCCGTTGGAACACGTATGATTAAACAGCTTGAAGAGTCAACGCTTCCAATTGATAAGGTTCGTCTGTTATCTTCAAGCCGCTCAGCAGGCAAAGTTTTGCAATACAAGGGGCAAGATATTACGGTTGAACTGACAACAGAAGACTCATTTGAGGGAGTTGATATTGCTCTTTTTTCAGCAGGCGGCTCTGTATCTGCTAAATTTGCACCTTATGCGGTAAAAGCAGGAGCGGTTGTTGTTGATAATACCTCTCATTTTCGTCAAAATCCTGATGTTCCTTTGGTTGTTCCAGAGGTCAATGCTCACGCTCTTGACGCTCATAATGGTATTATTGCCTGTCCTAATTGTTCCACTATTCAAATGATGGTAGCTCTTGAGCCGATTCGCCAAAAGTGGGGATTGGAGCGTGTCATTGTCTCAACCTACCAAGCGGTGTCAGGAGCAGGGCAGTCAGCCATCAATGAAACGGTCCGTGAATTGAGGGAAGTGGTTAATGATGGCACTGATCCTAAAGAGGTTAAAGCTGAAATTTTACCTTCAGGCGGAGATAAGAAGCACTATCCAATTGCTTTTAATGCTTTGGCGCAAATTGATGTTTTCACTGACAATGATTACACTTACGAAGAGATGAAAATGACCAATGAAACCAAGAAAATCATGGAAGATGATTCTATTGCGGTTTCAGCGACATGTGTGCGTGTTCCTGTGCTGTTTTCACATTCAGAGTCAGTTTATATTGAAACAAAAGAAGTTGCACCTGTTGAAGAAATCAAGGAAGCAATTGCTGCATTCCCGGGAGCAGTTCTCGAAGATGATGTAGCTCACCAAATCTATCCTCAGGCGGTTAATGCAGTTGGTTCTCGTGATACCTTTGTTGGTCGTATTCGTAAAGATTTGGATGCAGAAAAAGGTATTCATATGTGGGTAGTTTCAGACAATCTCTTGAAGGGAGCTGCCTGGAATTCTGTCCAAATTGCAGAAAGCCTGCATGACCGCGGATTGGTTCATCCAACAAAAGAACTTAAATTTGAATTGAAATAATGTAAGGACTAGCAGCTTTTGATTCTGCAGTCTTATCATGGAATATCGTCTAATGAGGCTGAGACACTTGGTCTCAGCCTCATTTTTTTACAAAGATTAGTTATCAAAAAACGGAAGGAGATTGAGATGTCTATTGAACAACTTCGCAATGCCAAAATTATCACGGCTATGATTACACCTTTTAATACCGATGGTTCAATTAATTTTGATGCTCTGCCTAAATTGATTGAGCATCTCTTGGCACATCACACAGATGGTCTCTTATTGGCTGGAACAACAGCTGAAAGTCCAACGCTGACACATGATGAGGAATTGGAGCTCTTTGCGGCTGTCCAGAAAATTGTTGCAGGGCGTGTTCCTTTAATTGCAGGTGTCGGTACTAATGACACTCGTGATTCGATTGAATTCGCAAAAGAAGTGGCTGATTTTGGCGGTTTTGCGGCAGGACTGGCCATTGTTCCTTACTATAACAAACCATCTCAGGATGGTCTTTATCAGCACTTCAAAGCTATTGCTGATGCTTCTGATTTGCCAATTATCATCTATAATATTCCAGGCCGTGTTGTCGTAGAGATGACGCCAGAAACCATGCTGCGTTTGGCAGAGCATCCCAACATCATTGGTGTTAAAGAATGTACAAGCCTAGCCAATATGGCCTATCTTATCGAACATAAGCCTGATGATTTCCTGATTTATACAGGTGAGGATGGAGATGCTTTTCATGCCATGAATTTAGGAGCAGACGGTGTTATTTCGGTAGCTTCGCATAGTAATGGAGATGAAATGTTTGCCATGCTTCAAGCGATTAAAAATAATGACATAAAGGCTGCGGCAGCTATTCAGCGTAAATTTATTCCAAAAGTTAACGCTCTCTTTTCTGTACCTAGCCCAGCACCTGTTAAAGCGGTACTGAACCATCTTGGTTTTGAGGTGGGACCATTGCGCCTGCCTTTGGTTTCTTGTACGCCAGAAGAAGCTAAAAGAATTATCAAGGTAGTTCTTGAGGAAGATATTGTCGCAACGCGTGAAACCGTCACAGGTGTTGTTCGTCCAGATTATTAGTAGAATATCAGAGAACCAGCCGGTTCTTTTTTCTTGCCATCAATGAAATTGACGTAAATCCTAATCATTTGACTATAATTTTGGTATAATAGACAAGATACAGCTAACTTGCTGTCTTTTAAAATCTAATGTATGATAATAGAAAAAAGAAAGGAGCTTTATGAAAGCTTTAGAAACAAAGCTAGCGCAGGATTTTGATATTGTATTTAATCAAAAAAATCTGCTTGAAACAGCTTTTACTCATACCAGTTATGCCAACGAGCACCGTCTCCTAAACATTTCACATAATGAGCGTTTGGAATTTTTAGGAGACGCGGCTCTGCAATTAGTCATTTCTAATTATCTTTATCGGCGTTATCCAGACAAACCTGAAGGTGAGATGTCTAAATTGCGCAGCATGATTGTCCGAGAAGAAAGTCTGGCAGGCTTTACTAAGGTTTGCGGTTTTGAGAAATATATTCGTCTGGGAAAGGGTGAAGAACGCTCAGGCGGCCGCAAACGTGCTACCATTTTAGGAGATCTTTGGGAAGCTTTTTTGGGTGCTCTCTACCTCGATCAGGGATTGCCTGCTGTTGAAAAATTTTTGGGCGAAGTCATGATTCCGCAGGTTGAAAAGGGCGACTTTGACCGAGTGACAGACTATAAGACAGCTCTTCAAGAGCGTCTCCAAATTCACGGTACCGTTGATATTGCTTACACTGTAATTGAAGAATCAGGACCTGCCCATTCCAAAATATTCACTGTTTTAGTGACTGTTGATGGTAAAGAACTGAGTTCAGGAACTGGAAAATCTAAAAAATTAGCAGAACAGGCAGCTGCAGAAGTAGCTCTAAAACAATTAGGAAACTAAACATGTATCTCAAATCAATTCAAATGCAGGGCTTTAAGTCTTTTGCAGATAAAACACAGGTGGTCTTTGACAAGGGGGTTACTGCTGTGGTTGGGCCAAATGGCTCAGGTAAATCTAATATCACAGAAAGTCTGCGCTGGGCTTTAGGGGAATCGTCCGCAAAAAGCCTTCGTGGCGGTAAAATGCCTGATGTTATTTTTGCAGGTACTGAAGTTCGTAAAGCTCTGAACTATGCAGAAGTAGCCGTAACTCTTGATAATTCCGATGGTTTCATTGCCAATGGCGGAGCTGAAATTCGTGTAGAGCGTCACATTTACCGCAATGGTGACAATGATTATTTGATTGATGGGAAAAAGGTTCGCCTGCGTGATATTCATGATTTATTTATGGATACTGGACTTGGACGCGATTCTTTTTCAATCATTTCGCAAGGCCGTGTAGAAGAAATCTTTAATTCTAAACCCGAAGAACGCCGTGCTATCTTTGAAGAAGCAGCTGGGGTTCTTAAGTATAAAACACGTAAAAAAGAAACTCAGAACAAGCTGCAACAGACGCAGGATAATCTGGATCGTCTTGAGGATATTATTTATGAGCTGGTATCTCAGGTTAAACCTTTGGAAAAGCAAGCAGCGACAGCTAAGCGCTTTTTGGAATTAGATGAAGAGCGTAAGCAGGTTCAGCTTAATCTTTTAGTACACGATATTGAGTCTGGTAAGACTGATTTAGAAACGGTTCAAACTCGGCTTGCAGCGGTCAAGAAAGAACTTTCAGATTACTATGCAGAGCGTCAGCGATTGGAGACTGAAAATCAGGAATTAAAGCAAAAACGCCATCAACTCTCAGAACAGATGACGAAAGATCAGCAGACTCTGCTTGAGGTAACCCGTTTAATTTCGGATTTTCAGCGTCAAATGGATATCTTTACAATGGAGAGCCAGCAAAAGTCTGAAAAGAAAGAAGAAACGCAGGCACGTTTGGCCGAAATTGCTGAGCTAAAAATACAGCTTAATAATAAGCTAAAGTCGGTCAAATCAAATCAGTCTGAGATGTCCGCAGAGCTTGCAGAAATCGCTGAGAACTTAACCCAGGTTCAAACCAGTTTATCTCAGTTTTCCGATGATCCAGATTTAATGATTGAACGCCTTCGTGAAGATTATGTGGCTCTCATGCAAAAGGAAGCTGCTTTTTCTAACCAATTAACCCAGACTAGGCATAGTTTGGAAAGTCAGGAAGAAGCACAAGCTGCTCAGGCTGAGGAGAAAAAGCAGGCTCAGGAGCATCTTTTGCTGGCGAAACAGGCAGCTAAAGAAGGAAATGAGAAGCTTGAGCTGGCTAAAGAGCAAGTCAAATTGCTTTTGGATGACTATCAAAAAGCCAACCAAGCGCATCAAGCCTCAGAAGAACATTATCAAAAATCCCAAACGGCTATGTTTGAATTGCTGGATAATATAAAGGGTAAGGAAGCCCGCAAAAACAGCTTGGAGGCCATCCAGAAAAGTCACAGCAATTTTTATGCAGGTGTAAAAGCAGTACTTCAGAATGCACGTGAAATTAAGGGAATTATTGGAGCGGTCAGTGAGCATTTGACTTTTGATAAAAAGTACCAGACGGCTTTGGAGATTGCTATGGGAGCCAGTAGTCAGAATATTATTGTAGAAGATGAGGCTGCGGCCAAACGTTCCATTAATTTTCTTAAGCGCAGCCGTCAAGGGCGCGCAACTCTCTTGCCATTGACCACGATAAAACCGCGTCAGATTAGTCAGCAACATGCTCAAAGTTTGGCTAAAAGTGCAGGTTTTATTGGTTTAGCGAGTGATTTGGTAACATTTGAACCGCGTCTTTCAGGTATTTTTCAAAACTTACTTGGTGTAACGGCTATTTTTGATACGATTGATCATGCTAATGCAGCTGCGCGCGCTGTCCGTTTTCAGGTGCGCATGGTGACCTTGGATGGATCGGAAATTCGTCCGGGCGGAGCTTTTGCAGGTGGTACCAATAGGCAGAACAATAATCTTTTTATCAAACCTGAGTTAGATGCCCTGCTGACTGAGATTTCTGAATTAAAAGCGGAGCTATCTCTGAAGGAAAGTAATGTTGAAAAAGCCCGTTTAGCTCGTGAGCAGGCTAAAGAACGTGTGGAGAAAGTCAAGGAAGAAGGAGAGACAGCTCGGCTGAAAGAGCAAAAGGCTGCTATGGAATATGAGCAGCAGGTGCAGGTATTGGAGCAGGCTAAGCAGTTACTTGCAGGTTTTTCTGAACTTCTTGACCAAAACGACAGAGATGAATTAGTAGCTAGTAAAAGTGGGCTAGAAGCAGAGATTTCCAAGATTCAGGCAGAACGTAAAAGTATCAATAAACGTATTGAAGAGATAAAAACGGATAAAGATGCTATTACTAAGCAAACGCAGGATCTTCAAGAACAAGGCTCTGCTTTACGGTTGAAAGAACGTGATTTACAAGCAGAAATTCGTTTTGGGAAATCAGAAATAGAGCGTCTGCAGACAGAGTTAACAGATTTAGAAGCAGAAGAGCAAGAAAGACAGGCTCTTTTGACAAATCAAGAAAGCGGTCATGATGCAGAGCGTTTGCCGCGCTTGCAGTCTGATTTAGCAGAAGCCAGTCAGCGAAAGACAGATTTAGAGCAAAATCTGGTTCGTGCTAAATTTGAATTGGAAGACTGTGAAGGGCAGTTAGAAGATTTAGACGATCGCTTGATGAAGGCAGGAAACCGCAATGAAGATCTCATTCGCCAGCAGACACGTTTGGAAAGTAATGAAAGTCAGCTGACTCAATCTTTGCGCCAATTTGCTGCGCGTCTGGCAGAAGAATACCAACTGTCACTTGAAGGGGCTAAGGCTATTGTTGACAGCATAGACAATGAAACGTCTGCTCGTCAGAATTTAAAAAATTTGGAACGTGCCATTAAAGCTTTGGGCCCTATCAATTTGGAGGCCATCACGCAATTTGATGAGGTAAGCCAGCGTCTTAGTTTCTTAAATGCTCAAAAAGAGGATTTGACCAATGCTAAAGATCTTCTTTTGGAAACAATTCATGATATGGATGATGAAGTCAAGGCGCGTTTCAAGACGACTTTTGAGGCCATTCGTCAATCATTTAAGCAGACCTTTACACAAATGTTTGGTGGGGGGACAGCAGACCTTTTGCTGACTTCAGATGATCTGCTTAATGCTGGTGTAGACATTTCTGTTCAGCCGCCGGGTAAGAAAATTCAATCGCTTAATCTTATGTCTGGTGGCGAAAAGGCTCTGTCGGCTTTAGCTCTGCTATTTTCTATTATTCGTGTAAAAACGATTCCTTTTGTCATCCTAGATGAGGTTGAGGCAGCATTAGATGAGGCCAATGTCAAACGTTTTGGAGATTATCTTAACCGCTTTGATAAATCCAGTCAATTTATCGTGGTGACTCACCGTAAGGGAACCATGTCTGCAGCAGATTCTATCTATGGAGTGACCATGCAGGAATCTGGTGTCTCTAAAATCGTCTCAGTCAAACTGAAGGACTTGCATTTGGACTAAAATTTGATTAGAGAATGCTGAAAGCATCCGAACGAGCTGCCGTTATTTTTAGATAATATACGGGAAAAGTCTGCGATATTATGAATTAACGGCGAAACATATCAGAAAAGTAAAGAATTGGATTTCATACTTTTTGAAACTATATTGAAAACGATTCCTTTCTTAATATCATAGAATTTATGAGAAGGTAAAAAGTTGCAATTTTATTACTATATGGTAGAATATATGTGAAATGTCATATGGGGATATGGATATTTCAAAGTGCATTAGTAGTTAAATTTGACAGATGGTATTTCATTTTGAACACATCCGATGATTTCGAGGTAGATGATAACCTCATTTAATTACTACTGTAGGGAAGCCCGAGGTGATGAAATCTTGGGCTTTTCAATTCGACTTGAAAGCTAAGCCATTTTTTGGTAAAATAAAAAGCAATTGAATAGAGCCTGAGAGACTAGTAACCTTTTGGAATTTGACAGGGAGTGGGGATCGTGACTGGAAGTCCCCTCAGAGAAAGATTGGCCAATTCACTCTCATTAAGGCTGGGAATTAAGGTCTGGTTTTCCAGATAAAAACGGATGGTACCGCGTGTCAACGCTCCGCTTGGGGATTGATAGGCGGTATTTTTGTGGTTTTAATTCTGTATCGAAATTTGAAAGGAAATCTCATGGATTTACAAACACAATTAGAAGAGTTGAAAGTTTCGACTCAGGCTAAACTGAAAGAAATGAAGGGCAATCACGCCAAAGAATTGCAGGATTTGCGCGTGCAGGTGCTCGGAAAGAAAGGGTCATTGACTGATCTTTTGAAAGGTCTGAAAGACTTATCAAAAGAAGAACGGCCTGTTGTCGGTAAAATGGTCAACGAAGTGCGCGATGTTTTGACAGAAGCTTTTGATGAGACTGCTAAAATCGTTGAAGCTGCAAAAATTCAAGCACAATTAGAATCAGAAAGCTTAGATATCACACTCCCTGGACGTCGTGTCAAATTGGGAAATCGGCATGTTCTTAGTCAGACAAGTGAAGAAATTGAAGATATTTTTCTTGGTATGGGCTTTCAGGTCGTTGATGGATATGAAGTCGAGCAAGACTACTATAATTTTGAGCGTATGAATTTGCCAAAGGATCACCCAGCGCGTGATATGCAGGATACTTTCTACATTACTGAGGATATTTTGCTGCGCACGCATACCAGTCCTGTCCAAGCACGTACACTTGATAAGCATGATTTTTCTAAGGGACCACTCAAGATGATTTCGCCCGGACGTGTTTTCCGTCGTGATACCGATGATGCGACGCACTCTCACCAATTCCATCAAATCGAAGGTCTAGTCGTTGGTAAAAATATCTCTATGGGCGACCTCAAGGGAACGCTTGAGATGATTAGTAAAAAAATGTTTGGTGAAGATCGTAAAATTCGTTTGCGTCCCTCTTATTTCCCATTTACTGAACCTTCTGTTGAGGTTGATGTTTCTTGTTTCAAATGCGGCGGTAAAGGCTGTAATGTCTGCAAGAAAACAGGTTGGATTGAGGTTCTTGGTGCAGGTATGGTTCACCCAAGTGTTCTTGAAATGTCAGGTGTTGACTCTGAAGAATACTCTGGCTTTGCCTTTGGTTTAGGTCAAGAACGTATTGCCATGCTGCGTTACGGAATTAATGACATTCGTGGTTTCTACCAAGGCGATGTTCGTTTCAGCCAGCAGTTCAACTGAGGCAGTCACCACAGGTGAGGCTCTTATGTCTAAAATCACATTAGAAAAAATTGAAATGGAAGATGTCAATAAGCTTCGTGACATCGCCATCCAAACATTTACAGAAACCTTTGCTCACGACAATACTCCTGAACAATTGCAGGCTTTCTTTGATCAAGCCTATACCATAGAAGTCTTGTCAGCAGAGCTAAGTCATCCAGAATCGCTTTATCGATTCATCAAGGTAGATGGTCAGATTGCAGGCTATCTCAAGGTCAACTGGGGGGCTGCTCAAACGGAGCATGAACTGGCTGACGCTTTTGAAATCCAACGGATTTATGTCTTGCAAAAATTTCAAGGACTGGGCTTAGGTAAGCAGATGTTTGAGTTTGCTTTGGAAATAGCAGAGCAAAAAGGCTTTACTTGGGCCTGGCTGGGAGTTTGGGAACATAACTTCAAAGCGCAAGCTTTTTACAAAAAATACGGCTTTGAAAAATTTGCCGAACATGCTTTCCCTGTCTCAGATGACAAAGTCGATGTGGACTGGCTCTTGCGAAAGCGACTGAAGTAGAAATTAGATGGCGACAGCCATTCCAAAATGATTGTCTGTATTAACTTAGAAAAAAAGACTTATAAGAAAAACGAAAGGAATTGAATCCACCCGGCAAGCTGTGTCAAAGAGTTAGAAACTGTCTAGGCATAGGCATTCTCGTCAGCTTTTCTAGACGACTTTGCTTGTTAGAGGTTTGGTATCTTGAATTATGTTAGTATCATATAAATGGTTAAAAGAACTTGTGGATGTTGATGTCACCACCCACGAACTCGCCGAAAAAATGTCAACGACAGGTATTGAAGTCGAAGGGGTTGAAAGCCCAGCTGATGGCTTGTCAAAATTAGTTGTTGGTCATATTGTATCTTGTGAAGATGTGCCAGAAACACATTTGCACCTTTGTCAAGTGGACACAGGTGACGAGACCTTACGTCAAATTGTCTGTGGAGCACCGAATGTCAAAGCGGGTATCAATGTCATCGTAGCCCTTCCTGGCGCTCGCATCGCTGACAATCACAAAATTAAAAAAGGTAAAATCCGTGGTATGGAATCTCTGGGTATGATTTGTTCTCTTCAAGAACTTGGTTTGCCTGACAGCATTATTCCAAAAGAATTCGCTGATGGTATCCAAATCTTACCTGAAGATGCGGTGCCTGGCGATAGCATCTTCCCATACCTTGACTTGGATGATGAAATTATCGAACTGTCTATCACACCTAATCGTGCGGACGCCCTCTCTATGCGTGGAGTAGCTCACGAGGTGGCAGCCATCTATGGCAAAGAGGTGCACTTCTCAGAGAAGGCTTTGGTGGAAAATGGCAGAGCGGCTAAGGATGTTATTGATGTTGCGATTGCATCTGATAAGGTTTTGACTTACAAGGCTCGTGTCGTTGAAAATGTCACCGTTAAACCAAGTCCGCAATGGCTGCAAAATCTGCTCATGAATGCTGGTATTCGTCCTATCAATAACGTGGTGGACGTAACCAATTATATTCTTCTCTATTTTGGACAACCCATGCATGCCTTTGATTTAGACAAGTTTGAAGGCAAGAAAATCCTTGCGCGTGATGCACGTGACGGTGAAAAATTGGTCACTCTTGATGGCGAAGAACGCGATTTGACAGCAGAAGATATCGTGATTACCGTTGCAGATAAGCCTGTTGCTCTTGGTGGTGTCATGGGCGGTCAATCAACTGAAATTGATAATGCCTCTAAGAACGTTGTTCTTGAAGCAGCTGTTTTTGATGGCAAATCAATCCGTAAAACCAGTAGCCGTCTTAATCTGCGTTCTGAATCGTCATCACGTTTTGAAAAAGGCATTAACTATGCCACAGTTGCGCAAGCTCTTGACTTTGCAGCTGCTATGCTGACAGAATTAGCAGATGGCGAGGTCTTATCAGGACGTATTGAAGCTGGTTTAGTACCGACAGAACCTGTCCAAGTGTCAACGACTCTTGACTATGTCAATGTGCGTTTGGGAACAGCCCTGACTTATGCAGACATTGAAGATGTCTTTGCCAAGCTTGGCTTTGATGTAACAGGAAATGCTGAAAAATTCACCGTTTCTGTACCTCGTCGCCGTTGGGACATTGCTATTCAGGCTGACTTGGTGGAAGAAGTTGCCCGCATCTATGGTTATGATAAGTTGCCAACAACGCTTCCTGAAGCAGCAGGGACAGCCGGTGAATTGACTAAGTCGCAAAAATTACGTCGCAAGGTTCGTACGATTGCTGAAGGTGCAGGTCTGTCAGAAATCATCTCTTATGCTCTGACAACACCTGAAAAAGCGGTAGAATTCACCCTTACTCCAAGCAACGTGACTGAGCTCATGTGGCCAATGTCTGTTGAACGCTCTGCTCTTCGCCAAAACATCGTATCAGGCATGTTGGACACTGTCGCTTACAATGTTGCCCGTAAGAACAGCAACCTTGCCATCTATGAAATCGGTAAAATCTTTGAACAAAAAGGCAATCCAAAAGCTGAATTGCCAAATGAAATCAGTACCTTTGCCTTTGCTATCTCTGGTCTTGTGGCTGAAAAAGATTTCCAAACCAAGGCAACGCCAGTTGACTTCTTCTATGCTAAAGGTATCGTGGAAGCCTTGGCTGCCAAACTTGGATTGACCTTTGCCTTTGTCGCTGAGAGAGGTTTAGCAAGTATGCATCCAGGTCGTACAGCAGCTATCTTGCTGGATGGTCAAGCAGTTGGTTTTGTAGGGCAAGTGCATCCGCAAACCGCTAAAGACTATAGCATTCCAGAAACTTATGTGGCTGAAATCAACCTAGATGCAGTAGAAGCTGCGCTCACGGATGACAAGGTCTTCCAAGACATCACGAAATT
Organism: Streptococcus dentiloxodontae; assembly: GCF_053206925.1. Lineage (NCBI taxonomy): Bacteria > Bacillati > Bacillota > Bacilli > Lactobacillales > Streptococcaceae > Streptococcus > Streptococcus dentiloxodontae. Next base: position 41,593 of record NZ_JBRUHR010000012.1, read on the forward strand.
CCCAGCTGTTTCTCGTGATATTGCTCTGCTATTGGACGCAGAAGTCAGCCATCAAGAAGTCGTGGATGCTATCCAATCTGCTGGCGTCAAACGTCTGGCAGCAATTAAACTCTTTGATGTCTTCTCAGGTGAAAAACTGGGTCTTGGCAAGAAATCAATGGCCTACAGCCTGACTTTCCAAAATCCAAGTGACAACTTGACTGATGAGGAAGTCGCCAAATACATGGAAAAAATCACCAAAGCTCTGACCGAAACTGTCGGAGCGGAAGTGAGATAAGCCGAAAATCTATCCTTCGGGGTAGATTTTTTGCTCTAATGAAAAAATTACACGGGAAAGTCTTCTAAAGGCTGTTTCAAAAATTATACATAATTGTCTGTTTTCAGTCATTTTTACTTGACAAATATGCAAAAGCTTTGCATAATATTTAAAAAGACATGAAAAGAGGGCAGAACATGCAAATTATCAAGCGTGACGGTCAAGTAGCGGATTTTGATCCGGATAAAATTTATCAGGCCATCTTAAAAGCAGCTCAGACTGTATATGTTTTAGATGATACTTGGCGTCAAAATTTAGCACAAGTTACTAAAAAAGTAGCTCTTGATTTGGAAGATGCACAAGTAGAACGCCCAACAATCAATATGATTCAATCCTTGGTTGAAAATCGTTTGATGGAAGCTGGTTATATCAATATCGCTGAGCATTATATCTCGTATCGTTTGCAGCGCGATCTTGAACGTAACGGTTATGGTGATAGTATTATTGTTCATCTGCGTTTTGAGCAGACAAAGTAAAGAGAGTGGGACAAAAATCGGTAAATCGTCATGGAATGGCGATTTCGATTTTGTTGTCCCACCTCCGCACAGTTTATTAGGGATTGATATGAACTAACGTTCATAGGATTAGATAACCTCAAACAGTTCCCCAAACTGTTTGAGCTATCACTTGCGTAATTGAACACGAGCTACGAGCTGTGTCAAAAAGATAGTTTCTCCTAGAGTCTTGTGACTCTTCGTCAAAACTCCTATTTTGCCTTTGCTCGTAAACGCTCTTTGTATCTTGTCTAGCAAGGGATAAGGACTTCCAATAAACCACTGCGTCAAACATTTGATGTTGCACAGATTGAAGGAGTTTGAGACTTTTGTCCCACTCTCTTTTTTGTATGATCAAATTAGAGATGTGATTTCCATTTTTCAAGATTATAAGAAAGCTTTTCGTCAATGGTCAACCGCAGATAATGTGATCTTTCCCTATTCATATAGTTTTCGATTAACGAGTCGCTTTTAGCATCTGTTAAATAAAGACTGACGAAATGCGGAGCTAGAACATAATTTTTGGTTATTTGGTATTTTGCCAACTTTGCCAGAGTTTGTTTCATGTGATGAGCAAAGACTCTATTTAGGTATTTGAGATTTTTGGCAAACATGCCATTATCAATATAAAGAGAGAGAGCTTTTTGCATAATGAGGTTAGTATCATAATCAATAAGCCTTTTATAATCTAAAAAAGAACGGGTCAAATTCTGAGGTAAAACTAAACTGCTCAAACGCAGAGCAGGAAATAGGGTCATAGAGAAGGATTTTAGATAGATCACTTTTTCGTGAGTATCATAATAATGGATTGGTAAATCTCCAGTCTTAGCAAAATCTCCCATGTAGTCATCTTCGATAATATAAACATCGTACTTATAAGCAAGTTCTGCTAAGGCCTGCTTTTCCTGCAAATGATAGGTTAGGCCTAAGGGGTTGGAGTAGCGTGATATGGTATAAAAACACTTAATCGGATAATTTTGAAAAAGTTCCTCTAATTTTTTAAAATCAAGTCCCTGAAAATCTCGCTTAATTGTCATGTAAGGAAGATTTTGTGAGCGCACTAAGTCATTCATTCGATGATAGGTTGGCTGTTCAAGCAGAATCATTTCTTTGTTGTTGGGAAAGTCCATCTGAGTGAGAATATAAAGCGCCTGTTGGCTTCCCGATGTGACAACAATATTTTTTTTCTTGCTGTAAACGCCTGTATCTTCCAGTTGCTTTTGAAAAGAAGCGATCAAAGCTTCTAAACCTTCCTGCTGATGATAGTAGTTGAAGAGATAATTTTCCCTGCCTTCCAAACTTTCATTGACACATAAACGAAAATCTTCGTAAGCACGGTTGCTGTAGTCTGTCAGACTAATATCTAATTCGTCATTCTCCTGCATGCCTTCAAGAACATAATAACCGCTTTTATGAACAGCGTAAAGAATATTTTGATATTTCAGTTCCAGCAGGGCATGCTGGACAGTGTCTTTGCTGCAGCCGTATGCTTTACTAAGTTTGCGAATAGAAGGGATTTTATCCCCTTTTTTTAGCAGTCCTTGATTAATATTTTGTTTAATGTCTTGACAAATTCTTGAATATTTACTAGTCATAATATTTTTTGTCCCCATACAGTTTACTTGTAAGACTATTGTACAGCAGTTTTCTTTTTTATACAATGATTCTATCAATTAATAATGGAGTTCAAGATGCCTAAGAGAATTATTGCTGCTAATGATTTAGTTGGCTTAGGAAAAGTCGCCTTGACCAGTATGTTGCCTATTTTAGCGGCTTGCGGAATTGAAGTCAGTCCTCTGCCGACTGTTATCCTATCCTCACATACAGGAGGATTTGACCACCTATATGCTGAAGAATTTACAAAAGGCATGTCAGCTTCTCTGTTTCAATGGGAACAGCTGAAAATTCCTTTTAATGGTGTGGTTACGGGGTATTTAAAAAATATCAATCAAGCAAAACTTCTTGGAAATTATGCAAAAAAACACTCTTTGCCGCTAGTAGTTGATCCTATCATGGGAGATGACGGAAAACTGTACTCAGGTTTTAATGCCGATCATGTCAAGGTACTTAAAGAGCTATGCCAATCAGCAGAGCTTATTTTGCCTAATTTAACCGAGGCTGCCTTTTTGACTGAAACTGAATTTTTAGCTGAAGAATATTCTCAAGAACAGGTTGAAGAGTTGTTGCATCGTTTAGCGGATTTAGGAGCTAAACATGTCATTTTAACAGGAATTTCATTTTCTTCTGAGAAAATAGGAGTCGCTTATCTAAATGCGAAAACGAATACGATTAACTATGCAATGTCTTTGCGTTACCCTGAGCATTTTTTTGGAACAGGCGATCTCCTAACAGCAATCGTAACAGCGGTCTATTTTCAGGGAATTAGTTTAGCTGATGGTATTCCTTTAGCCTTATCTTTTCTTGACAGGACAATGGAAACAACTCGCAAAAATCAATCTGATTTAAGATTAGGCTTGCTTTATGAGGAACATTTAGGCTATTTATTTAGTGCATTTAGGACATTATTGGAGGATAAAAAATGAGATCAGATAAAACACGCTTATTAGTAGAAATGAGCCTTTTTGCGGCTTTAATCTTCATTAGTATTCAAGCTTTGCGTATTCCTGTTGGACCGCAATTTGTACATTTTGGCAATGCTTTGGTTGTCATAGCTGTTTTGATTTACGGTGTCAAACGCGGTGCTTTGATTGCTGCAGTTGGTTTAGGGATCTTTGATATTTTTAATGGCTATGCAGCAGAGGTTTGGCTGACCATTTTAGAAGCTTGGGTGGTCTGCTTGATTATCTATTTCGTTTTTGAAAAATGGCTCAAGGGAGACGATAAACTGATCCATATTATTATCGTTGCTATCAGTGCAGCTGTGATTAAAATTATTATGAACGCTGTTGAATATACTTTAACGGGTGTCATTGTTGGGAATTTAAGCTGGTCTGCGGCGTTTTTGGCAGCTCTTGTTAATATAGGTGGAACTTTTGGGACTTCTTTGGTTACAGCGATCTCAGTACCTATTTTATATCCTATCTTCAAAAAAATATTAGGAAGAAAAGAAAGCTAATCAAAAGAGACGACAAAAAACGAAGTTGCTGTTTAAGTTGGTTTTGACAAACCGTTTGGCTTTAAATAAACGATAAAAAGAGGTTAGGATAGACTGCTCTTAAATGAGATAGAAAAAATCTAATTTGGAGAGGCAGGTCAGTAAAGTCCTGGCTCTTTTTTTGCGTAGTAGTTGTTATATATTTCAAGATGGCATTAAAGAAATCAGCTGAAATGTGCTCAATTTCTTCTAAAAAATGATAAAATAAAAAGGCTATTTACAGTTAGAAAGGAATCAACATCTTCCAAATCTCAGTTTATGAGCTTTTGGATTTTAGTGTTTTATGTCAATTTTAGAAGTTAAAAATCTCAGCCATGGTTTCGGTGATCGTGCTATTTTTGAAAATGTTTCTTTTCGTCTGTTGAAGGGAGAACATATCGGTCTTGTTGGTGCTAATGGTGAAGGAAAATCAACATTTATGTCCATTGTAACAGGGCATTTGCAGCCTGATGAAGGTAAGATAGAGTGGTCACGTTATGTGTCAGTCGGCTATCTTGACCAGCACGCAGTTCTTGAAAAGGGAATGACGGTGCGTGACGTCCTTCGCACAGCTTTTGACGAACTCTTTAAAACAGAAGCACGCATCAATGATATCTATATGTCTATGGCTGAAGAAGGTGCTGATGTTGCAGTCCTCATGGATGAGGTTGGTGAGCTGCAAGATCGTCTGGAATCGCGTGATTTTTATACGTTGGATGCTAAAATCGATGAGGTTGCGCGCGCCTTGGGAGTTATGGAATTTGGGATGGATTCGGATGTGACAGAATTGTCAGGTGGTCAAAGGACTAAGATTTTGCTTGCAAAGCTCCTTCTTGAAAAACCAGACATTCTTTTACTTGATGAACCGACTAATTATCTGGATACAGAACATATTGCTTGGCTTAAGCGTTATCTGCAAGAGTATGAAAATGCCTTTATTCTCATCTCACATGATATCCCTTTTCTTAACGATGTCATCAATATTGTCTATCATGTAGAAAATCTTAACTTGGTTCGCTATGCTGGAGATTATGATAATTTTCAGTCGGTTTATGCCATGAAAAAAGCACAGCTGGAAGCAGCCTATGAGCGTCAGCAAAAAGAAATTGCAGATTTACAGGACTTTGTCAACCGAAATAAAGCACGTGTAGCTACTCGTAATATGGCTATGTCCCGTCAGAAAAAGTTGGACAAAATGGATATTATTGAACTGCAGGCAGAAAAACCAAAACCAGAATTTCATTTTAAAGAATCACGGACACCAAGCCGTTTTGTCTTTCAAACCAAGGATCTGGTTATCGGTTATGAGCGTCCTCTGACTAAAACGCCTCTCAATCTCACTTTAGAACGCAATCAAAAAATTGCTATTATTGGTGCCAATGGTATTGGGAAAACAACTTTATTGCGCAGCTTGCTTGGTGAAATTAAACCACTGCAAGGAAATGTTGAAAGAGGCGATTTTATTGATCTAGGTTATTTTGAGCAGGAGACTGAGAGTTCGCGTCAAACTCCACTGGAAGCTGTTTGGGATGCTTTTCCAGCACTAAATCAGGCAGAGGTTCGCGCAGCTCTTGCCAAATGCGGATTGACTTCCAAACATATTGAAAGTCAAATTCAAGTGCTCTCTGGTGGAGAGCAGGCCAAGGTACGTTTTTGTCTGCTGATGAATCAAGCAAATAATGTTCTTGTTTTGGATGAACCTACGAACCATTTGGATACGGATGCTAAAAATGAGCTTAAGAGAGCTTTGCAAGCTTATAAGGGAACTGTTCTAATGGTTTGTCATGAGCCTGATTTCTACGAAAGCTGGGTAACAGCTGTCTGGGATTTCAATGAATTAACCTGAGCAATCTGGATTCATGGTGCAATAATTGATTAAATTTATGACCCCAAGTCCTGTTTAGATTCTCTGTTGAAGTAATACAGGATTTGGGGTCATGTTAAAAAAAGCTTGGGGGCTGGGTTCTTTGTTAGTAGAGTGGATTGATTTGTCCCACAATGAATAAGTAATCAACTATAAAGGGAGTGGGACAAACCACAATGATTGCTGTGCAATCATCCACAGAAGAGTGTAATCGTGAAGATTACGTATAAGAAAATCCCCAGTGGATGTTTTCTTCATGAGCTTAAAAACAAAAAGCGAATCAGGATTTCATAGAAATCGATTTCTCGGCAAGCCCTAGTTTTTTGTTGCTAATCTGAAACAGTCCACTGGACTGTGTAGGGGAAACTCTGTTGACTTTAGTCAACAGAGTTTTTTTCAACCACTGTATCAAACTGTTATGGCTATTTGTATGACAATCTTAGAGGGACTTTCGTCCCAGCCACTTTTCTGTATTTGCTGCAGGTAAGTGCGTAGCAAGCATGGTTGTCTATCCCATTTACAGTCTCTTGGTTTTTATATTATTTATTTTTCTGAGCACGCTTTTTGCTTTCTGCTAGAAGTTCTTCATTAAGATAATAGAGTTTAATTAAAGAATCTGGTGCAACTTTTCCAGCACGGGGAACCATACGGACGACTTCATTGCATCTAGAACGGCTCCATCTCTGGCTGGCTTTAGCCAGAACAGTTATGACTGTAAAGCCTTTAGATTCAAGGTGCTCCTTAGCTAGATTAACGTCTAAATGTCTAACATCATCTAAAGTGAGTAAAGCAGATTTACGAGCATGCCTGCGATCTAATTCTTTTTGGATAATAGGGGATGTATTCTCAATAGCGCGTCCGATAATTTCAGTTGTATCGGGAATAACAGATAAGATTCTGCCCACGGCTCCTAGCCCTTTAATCCATTTAGATTTACTTGCCATAAAACACCTCCGCTTTAGATTATAGCAGTTTTTTAGCAAAATAGCAGAGCAAAGCAAATAATGGAAGTATTATTATTTATGGAGTAGGTTTTCATTGATTTGTAATAGCTTTCATAACTGCCATCCTTTTATTGCCACCTTTTAAATTTCTTGGGATAAAAAATTACTGGAGATGAGCATATTAGGTGTAACCGTTTTCTAACTATGATAAAATGACAAGGTAAAAAAGAAAAGTAAAAACAAAGAAAGTTGGAAAACTATGTCTAAAATTGTTGTTGTCGGTGCGAATCATGCGGGTACGGTCTGTATTAAAACCATGCTGACAAATTACGGGGATACTAATGAAGTTGTGGTTTTTGACCAAAATTCAAATATCTCTTTTTTAGGGTGCGGTATGGCACTTTGGATTGGTGAGCAAATCTCAGGCTCAGAAGGTCTTTTTTATTCCAGCAAAGAAGAGTTGGAATCTCTTGGAGCCAAGGTTTATATGGAATCACCAGTTATTTCGGTTGATTATGATAAAAAAGAAGTAACAGCAATTGTTAATGGTCAAAAACACGTTGAATCCTATGACAAATTAATTTTGGCAACAGGTTCGCAGCCTATTTTGCCGCCAATTAAAGGTGCTGAATTCAAAAAAGATTCTCGTGAATTTGAGGCAACTCTTGAAAATCTTCAATTTGTAAAGCTCTATCAGAATTCGGTTGATGTTATTGAAAAACTTAAAAGCAATGACATTAATCGTGTAGCAGTTGTTGGTGCTGGTTATATCGGAGTCGAATTAGCGGAAGCATTCCAGCGTAAAGGTAAAGAGGTTATCCTTATTGACGTTGTAGATACTTGCTTAGCGGGGTATTACGACAAAGACCTGACAGATATGATGGCTAAAAATATGGAAAACAACGGTATCCAATTAGCCTTTGGACAGACTGTCAAAGAAATTGCAGGCAATGGCAAAGTTGAAAAAATTATTACAGATAAGACAGAGTATGATGTTGATATGGTAGTTCTTGCAGTCGGTTTCAGGCCAAATACTGCTTTAGGGGATGGTCGAATTGAACTTTTCCGAAACGGTGCTTTTCTTGTCAATAAGCAGCAGGAGACATCAATTCCAGATGTTTATGCTATCGGTGACTGTGCAACTATTTATGATAATACTACAGGAGAAACAGGTTATATCGCTTTAGCTTCAAATGCCCTTCGTACAGGAATTGTCGCTGCGCATAATGCCTGTGGTAAAGAGTTAGAAGGTATCGGTGTTCAAGGCTCAAATGGTATTTCTATTTACGGTCTTAATATGGTTTCCACTGGTTTAACCCTTGAAAAAGCTGAGCGTAATGGTTTCAATGCGGCTGTAACGGAATACAAAGACAAGCAGAAACCAGATTTTATGGAACATGATAATTTCCCAGTAACTATTAAAATCGTCTATGATAAAGATAGCCGCCGTATTTTAGGGGCACAAATGGCCTCTAAAGAAGATATTTCCATGGGAATTCACATGTTTTCACTTGCTATTCAAGAAGGCGTTACTATTGACAAACTGAGCTTAATGGATATTTTCTTCCTGCCTCATTTCAATAAACCTTATAACTATATAACCATGGCAGCACTTGCGGCTGAGTAAGCGGTGAGATTTTCATTGACAAATATTTAAACAAAAGCGATGACTGTGTTTTCTTTGTAAAAAATACAATCAATCGCTTTTTCGTATTGCAGATGTTATACTGTATAAAATGTATAAATAGAGGAAATGTTATGTTTGACTGGAATGCAGAACAATATCAGAAGTTTATCGCAGAACGAACCCAGCCAGCTATTGATCTGGTAAATAGAATTGACAGAGAACCCCAGACAGTTTTTGATTTAGGCTGCGGTCCGGGAAACAGCACTGCAATTTTATTTCAACGCTTTCCGCAAGCAAACATTTTAGGCGGCGATTCATCAGAAGATATGCTTATTCAGGCTAGAGAAAATCATCCTCAGTTGAAGTATGTTCGCTTTGATGCACAATCCGATTTTGAGAGATTGAATTCTGCTTTTGATTTAATTTTTTCAAATGCCTGTATACAATGGGTGCCCAATCACGAAAAACTTTTGCAGGATATGTTAGATAGTCTGGCTGATAATGGACAGCTGGCTGTTCAGATTCCTTTAACGGATAAGGTCTTAATGGAGGAGTTGATTAACCAGCTGATTAATCAGCACAGCTGGTCTGCTAAGATGAGCCAGTCCAGTTTTTATCATACTTTAGAAGTTAAGGACTATGCAAATATTCTTGCAGCTAAGTCCAGTAATTATTCGTTATGGGAAACGACTTATTTCCATGTAATGCCGTCTCATCAGAGTATTCTGGATTGGTATCAAGGAACAGGTTTAAGACCCCATCTTTCTCAATTAAGCTCTAGAGAGCAACAACTGTTTTGTCAGGAACTGTTAATGATGATCGAAGAAGCCTATCCTGTTCAGAAAAACGGGGAAATTCTCTTTCCGTTTCCAAGATTATTCTTCATAGCTAATAAATAATGTTGTTATTAAAAAGAGGGCGGAACAACCATGTTTGAGAGATCTTTGAGCTAATAAGGAAAGTTGATTTTGTCAGTAAATTCGTTTTAATTACTAATATAAAACAGTCTATCCCAGAGTCTTGTTGTGCAAAGCTCCACTTGTTTTATTTTTCATTTCTGACAGTTTGACAGACTTATTTGTATCAGCTGCAGTTAGGCATTGTGAAAGCGTCTAATGAACTGTATAGGGAGAAGGTCACTGCATCAAAAAGGCAGGTCATTTGTGACCTGCCTTTATATATATCTTTAAGCTTAGTTTTTGGAAGCTGCTTGGAAGTCTGGATTTTCCCAAGCTTTATCAATAATAGCTTTCAATTCCTTTGCAGAAGCTTGCATTTTTTGCTTTTCAGCATCATTTAATGGAATGTTTACTGGACGTACAATACCGTGTGCCCCAACAATAGCTGGTTGACCAATAAAGACATCATTAACACCAGCATAATGACCGTCTTGGAAGACTGAAAGCGGAAGCACTGCATTTTCATCATCAAGAATAGCTTTGGTAATACGAGCAAGTGCAACTGCGATACCGTAGAAAGTAGCTCCTTTTTTGTTGATGATAGTGTAAGCAGCATCGCGGACACCTTCAAACAATTCAACTAATTCAGCAGCGTTGAAATTTTGGATATCTTGCAGATAGCTTTCAAGATTGACACCGGCAACGTTAGCGTGTGACCAAACTGCAAATTCTGAATCACCATGTTCTCCCATAATGTAAGCATGGACTGAACGTGCATCAACATTAAGTTTTTCAGCAAGAGCTTGACGGAAGCGAGCAGTATCAAGAGAAGTACCTGAACCGATGACACGTTCTTTAGGGAATCCTGAGAATTTCCATGTTGAGTAAGTCAACACATCAACTGGGTTAGCAGCTACAAGGAAAATACCGTTGAAACCTGACTCAATAACCTGAGTAACGATAGATTTATTAATGGCAAGGTTTTTACCAACAAGATCAAGACGCGTTTCGCCTGGTTTTTGAGGTGCACCAGCGGTGATAACGACGAGGTCTGCATCAGCACAGTCAGAGTATTGTGCTGCGTAGATTTTTTTAGGTGAAGTAAAAGCAAGGGCATGGCTAAGGTCAAGGGCATCACCTACAGCCTTTTCGTGAAGTTGTGGGATTTCGATAATACCAAGCTCTTGTGCAATTCCTTGAGTAACCAAAGCAAAAGCATAAGATGAACCTACGGCACCATCACCGACAAGGATAACTTTTTTGTGTTGTTTAGTTGCAGTCATGTCTAAACGTCTCCTTAATTATTTATTTGGGGAACCCCGTATAAACTTTATTCTATCACTTTAAGTGAAAGTTGTCACGATATATTGAGTGAAATACGTATGAAACCGTTTTTATAAACGAAAAAATATGGTTTTTATGGTATAATAAAATAGAAGTTTTCTACTAGAAAAGGGGCATTTTTAAATGCAAGATACTAATTTAGTCGATGTTAATCTGACGTCGGAAATGAAGACTAGCTTTATTGATTATGCCATGAGTGTCATCGTATCGCGTGCTCTTCCAGATGTCAGGGATGGACTTAAGCCCGTTCAGCGTCGTATTCTATATGGGATGAATGAACTTGGTGTAACGCCAGATAAACCCCATAAAAAATCTGCCCGCATCACTGGGGATGTCATGGGTAAATACCATCCGCATGGAGATTCATCAATTTATGAAGCTATGGTTCGCATGGCGCAATGGTGGTCTTACCGTCATATGTTGGTTGATGGCCATGGAAACTTTGGTTCTATGGATGGGGATGGAGCTGCGGCTCAGCGTTATACAGAAGCACGGATGAGTAAAATTGCTCTGGAAATGCTACGTGATATCAATAAAAACACTGTTGATTTTCAAGACAACTATGATGGCTCTGAGCGTGAACCGATTGTTTTACCGTCTCGTATTCCAAATCTTTTAGTTAATGGTGCCACAGGAATTGCCGTTGGTATGGCAACCAATATTCCTCCCCATAATCTAGGAGAGACTATTGAAGCTGTCAAGCTAATGATGGATAATCCTCAAGTAACAACGCGTGAATTGATGGAAGTTTTGCCAGGACCTGATTTCCCAACGGGAGCTTTAGTCATGGGTAAATCAGGTATTCATCGTGCTTACGATACTGGTAAGGGTTCTATTGTTCTTCGTGCTCGTACAGAGATTGAAGAGACCAAATCTGGACGTGAGCGCATTGTTGTAACAGAGTTTCCTTATATGGTCAACAAAACAAAGGTTCATGAACATATTGTTCGTCTGGCTCAGGAGAAACGTGTAGAGGGGATTACAGCGGTTCGTGATGAATCATCTCGTGAAGGCGTGCGCTTTGTTATTGAAGTTCGTCGTGATGCATCGGCAAATGTTATCCTTAACAATCTCTTCAAGCTAACTAGCTTGCAAACTAATTTTAGTTTCAATATGCTAGCTATTGAAAAGGGCGTTCCCAAAATTTTATCTTTGCGTGAAATTTTAGCCAATTATATTGAACACCAAAAAGAAGTTATTGTTCGCCGTACTCAATTTGATAAAGACAAAGCAGAAGCACGTGCTCATATTTTAGAAGGCTTGCTGATTGCGCTTGATCATTTGGATGAGGTCATCGCTATCATCAGAAATAGTCAGACAGATGCAGAAGCGCAAGCTGAACTCATGGTGCGTTTTGAATTGTCAGAACGTCAAAGTCAAGCTATTCTGGATATGCGTCTTCGTCGCCTGACAGGATTGGAACGCGATAAGATTCAAACAGAGTATAATGACCTTTTGGCTCTAATTGCTGATTTAGCTGATATTTTAGCCAAGCCTGAGCGTGTTGCAGCTATTATCAAAGAAGAGCTAGATGAGAGCAAGCGTAAATTTGCAGATCCCCGCAGGACGGAACTGATGATTGGTGAAGTGCTGTCTTTGGAAGATGAAGATCTGATTGAAGAAGAAGATATTGTCATTACACTCTCAAATAAAGGCTATATTAAACGTCTTGCTCAAGATGAATTTCGTTCTCAAAGACGTGGCGGACGCGGTGTTCAAGGAACGGGAATCAACGACGATGATTTTGTTCGTGATATCATTTCAACATCAACCCATGATCATGTTTACTTCATGACCAACAAGGGGCGTGTTTATCGCCTCAAAGGCTATGAAATTCCTGAATACGGCCGCACAGCCAAAGGACTTCCAATTGTCAATCTTTTGAAGCTTGATGAAGGAGAATACATTCAGACAATCATTAATGCCAAAAGTGATGTTTCGACAGATAACTACTTGGTATTTGTGACCCGACGAGGCATTGTCAAACGTACCCGTGAATCTGAGTTTAAGAATATTAGGCAAAATGGTTTAATTGCTCTCAATTTAAAAGATGGTGATGAGCTTATCAATGTCTTTTTAACAAAGGGCAATGAGGAAATTATCATTGGAACCCGCTTTGGCTACAGTGTTCGTTTTAAAGAAGATACTGTCCGAAGCATGAGTCGTATGGCAACTGGTGTTAAAGGTGTGACTTTGCGTGATAATGATGAAGTTATTGGAGCGGCAGCTGTTACTAATGACCAAGAAGTTCTTATTATTACCGAAAAAGGTTTTGGAAAACGTACGGCAGCTAGTGAGTATCCAACTAAGGGCCGCGGTGGAAAAGGAATCAAAACAGCCAATATCACAGCAAAAAACGGTAACCTAGCAGGGCTTGTTACTGTAACAGGTGAAGAAGATATTATGGTTATGACTGATACGGGCGTTATTATCCGAACAGCTGTTGCCAATATTTCTCAAACTGGTCGTGCAACCCAAGGGGTTAAAGTGATGCGTCTGGATAATGATGCTCACATTGTAACTTTTGCTCTAGTCAATCAGGAAGAAACGGAAACAGCATCCTCTCCTGAAGATTAAGACCCACTAAGGAAATGAGTTATGTCAAGATATAAAGCAAAACGTGCAGATAAGCACAAGAAAACAGCGAGATTAGATAAGACAGATGAATTTAAAATGGACCATCTGGATTTAGATGAGCATGTAGACAATAGCGATTATCTAGATATGGAATCACATAAAAATGAGTCTGATTATGCGACAACAAAAAGCCAGATAGCTGAATCCGAAACAGCCGATATTGCCAACCGAATGACTGGCTTTAGTAAGACTGAAGGAAGATTGGCCAGTATGGAAGAGCGCATGACTAATATTGAGCGGATTAATCATATTGAAGATAGAATTGACGGTATTGAGAGAAGAATTGATAGTTTAGAAGACCGAATGGATACTGTTGAAGGTTCTATTGCTGCTAGAGCAGCCAATAAATCTTTAGCAGCTGCTGATTCTGCCGATAAGGTTAGAACAGATTCTGCTGAAAAACTTTCTTCTACTGATGAACATGATTTAACAAATACAAAAGATGATACAGCTGTTGGTAAGCGCAGCTTAGCTGCAGTGTCAGTTGAAGAACCTGCAGACAAAAAAGATTATTCATCAGATGATTTAGAAACAATTGCTATTGGTGATGATGTTGATAAATCTAGGAGAAGCAGAAGAATGTCAAAAAAATCAAAAGGTTCCCAAAAGCCAAGATGGCGTGCGGTTCTTCGTACAGTGGCCATTATCTTGCTGGTTCTTATCGGTCTGATTCTTATCTTTAACAAATCCATTCGTAATACCCTAATTGCGTGGAATTCTAATAAATATCAGGTGGCAAAAGTTTCAAAAGAAACCATTGCTTCCAACCAATCAGCAAACGTATCCTATGATTTTGATTCTGTGGAGTCTATCTCCACTGAGTCTGTCTTACAAGCTCAAATGAATGCTCAAAATCTGCCTGTTATTGGCGGTATTGCCATTCCAGATGTGGGTATCAACCTGCCAATATTTAAGGGGCTTGGCAATACTGAGCTCAGCTATGGTGCAGGAACCATGAAAGAAAATCAAGTTATGGGTGGTGAAAATAATTATGCTTTGGCCAGCCACCATGTTTTTGGTATTACAGGATCGTCAGGCATGCTTTTCTCGCCATTGGATAATGCCAAGACAGGTATGAAAATTTATTTGACGGACAAAAATACAGTTTATACCTACACTATTACAGAGGTAACTGTTGTTGAACCAGAAGAAGTAGCTGTTATAGACGATACGCCGGGTCAAAAACAGGTTACTTTGGTAACCTGTACCGATGCTGAAGCGACCCAACGAACTATTGTTAAGGGTGTCTATGAGTCTGAAGTTCCTTATGATCAGGCTTCTGACGATGCTTTAGATGCTTTTAATACCTCTTATAATCAAGTTCAATCATAGCACGGCAAATGGTTAAAGGTTTCTTTTTGCTGTAAGTGTTCGGGTGAAATTATTGCTTAGTAAATGAGAGTTATCTCATCTGACAGTTTTAGGCTAGGATTATTGAATTATCGTGGTATAATTTTAGGGAGTTAGGTTGCAAAGCTTAGCTCCCTTTTCCAGTTTATCACTGGAAAAAATCTCTTTTTCAGAAAGGAAGAGAAAAAATGAAATTGAAAAAAATTCTATTAGCAGGGGTGACTCTCTTAGCCTCAATTATTTTTGCAGGCGTCGCTCAGGCAGCAAGCTCAGATGTTCAAGGAGTCATTGATGAAACCTATGTTCAGCCAGATTACGTTTTGGGTTATTCGCTTAGCGATTCTCAACGAACAGACACTTTAGGACTTCTGGGGTATAATAGCGCAACTGATACCTCAGTTAGAACCTTGAATACCAGCTCTTATGCTAAGATTATGAATGTAGCAGACGACCCTAGTCTTCAGCTATATTCATCAGTTAAAATTGAAAAGCTGGGCTCATCAGAAACTCTAAGTGTGAATATTGTAACACCTGAAAATATTACAAAGGTTACAGAAGATATGTACCGAAATGCCGCGGTGACTTTGGGGATAGAGCATGCAAAGATTACAGTAGCATCACCGATTGCAGTTACAGGAGAGTCCGCTTTGGCAGGCATCTACTATTCCTTAGAGGAAAATGGAGCACAAATTCCTGATGAAACAAAACAAGTTGCTCAGGAAGAGTTAGATACTCTATCTGAAGTCAATGAAACAGAGTCTGGCAGCAGTAACTATGATGCTGACAAACTTAATGTTGCTATGACTGATATTAAAACAGCTGTAGCTGACGCAGGTGATGGTTTGACAAAAGAAGATGCTAAAAATATTGTCAACAAAACCTTGAACAATTATAATCTTAACTTATCAGATAACTCCGTAAACCTTATTGTTAACTACGCTATTAATTTATCAAATAGCTCTGTTATTGATAATAGTAGTTTCACAGATTCACTTAAAAATTTAAAGGATTCTATCGTTGAAAAGGCTGGTGATAATTTTAAGGGTATCAATTTAGATTTTGACGCCAGCTCTGCTATTGAATCGGGTAAAAATTTCTTTGTCAGTCTTTGGGATAAGATAGTTGATTGGTTCTCAAGTTTAGGTAACTAAATGAAAACACTTTCTGTAAAAACAGAAGTGTTTTTCTTTTCAAAGGGCTTGACCACGGAGAGATTTTCCCTTATACTAGACCTAGTTTCTGAATTTTCAGATAAATTTTTATGATTTATTTAGGAGGTCTTTATGACAAATGAAAAAGGCAGTCAAGTATCTACTTGGCAAACGAAGCTTAAAGCTATGGGACCAGGTATTTTGATGGCATCAGCAGCTGTCGGTGGTTCTCATATTGTTTCTTCAACACAGGCAGGAGCTATCTATGGTTGGCAGTTAGCCATCTTGGTTCTTTTGATTAATTTATTCAAATATCCTTTTTTCCGTTTTGGTTCACAGTACACTGTGGAAAACAATAAAAACTTAATTGAAGGGTATGCTGAGAAAGGTAAGCTTTATCTTTGGATTTACTTTATTTTAAATATTTTTTCAGCAGTTGTTAATACTGCTGGGGTGGGCATTCTTTGTGCAGCTATTGTTGCCAGTGCTTTACCTGCTTCACTGGGTTTGACAACTGGCCAACTGACTACTATCATTATTGTCATTATCTGGGGAATGCTCCTACTTGGTGGTTATCGCTTCTTGGACGGTTTATCAAAATGGATTATGTCGGCTTTGACGATTGCAACAGTAGCAGCAGTTGTTATTGCACTTTTCCAGCACCGTGAATATGCACCAGATTTTGTGGTAACATCTCCTTGGACTATGGCGGCTCTACCTTTTCTTGTATCTCTGATGGGTTGGATGCCAGCGCCGATTGAGATTTCAACGATTAATTCGCTTTGGTCAGTTGAAAAACGTAAAGCAGTTGACTTTAACGAAGAAGACGCTCTTTTTGATTTTAATGTAGGTTATATCGGAACAGCCATCTTAGCTTTTATTTTCTTGGCTTTAGGAGCTCTTATTCAATATGGTAATGGCGAAGCTGTAAAAAGTGCTTCTGCCGAATACATTTCACAGTTTGTCCAAATGTATGCATCAGCACTGGGTGATTGGTCTAAACCGCTGATTACTTTTATTGCTTTCTTATGTATTTTTGGAACAGTAATCACTGTTGTTGATGGTTACTCACGCGCAAATGATGAGGCTCTTCGTCTCTTGCTGAATAAAAGTGAAACTTCTAAGCGTTCATTGACGGTTTGGATGACTCTGACCTCAATTATCGGTCTTTTGATTGTTTATCTTTTTTCAGGTCAAGTCGCAACAATGCTGCGCTTTGCAATGATTGCTTCCTTTATTACAACGCCATTTTTTGCTTACCTCAATTATTCATTGGTCAATAATAAAGAGCATCAAATCACTGGCTGGCTCAAATGGTTATCCATTTTGGGGCTCATTTACCTCTTTGGTTTTGCCATTTTCTTCATTGCTGCCATGTTCTTTGGAGCAGCTTGGTAATATTCATTTTGAGAGCTGATTTATCAGCTCTTTTTGGCTCTATAATATCTGTAGTGGGTAAATCTCATTCAGATATTATAGGGCTTTTTGAGTGTATACACAAAAAGTCCCATATGACTTATAATGAAAAGCGACAAAACCATCATTAGAAAGATTCATATG
>NZ_JBRUHR010000013.1:0-58201 GCF_053206925.1 Streptococcus dentiloxodontae
TATTATTCTCATAACAAACCCTGCACTTGGTTTCTTATTCAGTTCTCAAAGGGCTCTGCCTTCCTCTGAAGACAACTCCTATATTCTAGCAAACCTTATTCCCTTTGTCAACTACTTTTCTTCCCTTTTTTAAAATTATCGCAACTAACATAAGCAAATAAAAGTTCTAAAATGAAGTTAGCCACTTAAGGGTATTAAAAAACATCTCAGAGAGATATAATTGTAATCACCACAACAACAATTAGAAAGACTCTGAGATGATGGTCAAGTCTGGGAAGGTAAACATCCCAGTAGCCACTATCTATTACTGGATTCATCAAGGCCATCTAGGAGTTGGACAAGAGGCACTGCTCTATCCTAGAAAAGCGAAAACCAAGAAGAAACAAGCCAGTCCTGACTTTAAGCCTGCTGGAAAGTCTATTGAAGAACGGCCAGAGATGATCAATCAGCGACTGGAAATGGGACATTTTGAGATTGATACGGTAATTCAGACACGAGCTAAAAACGAGTGCCTGCTGACCCTAACCGATAGAAAGAGTTGCTAGCAAATGATTCGCCTCATTCCTGACAAGTCAGCTGAGTCGGTTAACCAGGCCTTGAGCATGATTCTGAAAGACTACCAAATTCATTCTATTACGGCGGATAATAGCACAGAATTTGCCCGCTTATCTGAGCCTGATCATATTTATTATACCCATCCTTATGCTTCTTGGGAACGTGGTACAAACGAGAACCATAATCGCTTGATTCGACGCTGGTTACCAAAGGGGACTCAAAATGCGACCAGCTCTTTGGTCGCATTCATTGAAAATTGGATGAACAACTATCCCAAGAAACTACTTGGTTACAAATCTCCCAGAGAGTTTTTACAAAGTGGCTAACTTCAACTTGAAATTTGTCACTAAATATGCCTTCCCATGGAAAAATAAAAAGAAGCTTTTCTAGCTTCTTCTTAATCTTTTGTTTCTTCCATGCGCTCTTTGACTTCATCATAAGATAAGGCGTGATCACTCTCTTCACTATCTGTATCTGATGGCATATTACCTGTTTCATAAATAGATTTGATTTGCGCTGCATCAAGTGTTTCATATTTGAGAAGAGCTTCCGCAATAAGTTTATGAGTAGGACGATTTTCATTAATAATCTGTGCTGCTTTATCATGTGCCTCAACAAGAAGCATGCGAATTTCTTCATCAATAAGCTGTGCAGTCTGTGCAGAATAGGTTTTTTCAGGAGATAGCTGTCCTGGATTCATGGCATGATTACCTTCATATTGGACAGGACCCAGTTTTTCACTCATACCATATTCTGTCACCATAGCTCGAGCTAGCTGTGTCGCCTGTTCAAAATCATTAGAAGCTCCTGAAGTTTGAACGTTGAAAACAATCTCTTCAGCTACACGTCCTCCCATGAGGCCTGCTAATTGTTCTTTTAGTTCATCTTTCGATAGAAGCATTTGATCTTCTTTCGGAAGAGAAATCATGTAACCGCCTGCGCGTCCACGCGGAACAATTGTAACCTTATGAACATCTCTTGCACTTGATAATTTAAGGCCTACGATAGTATGTCCAGCTTCATGGTAAGCGACAACTTTTCGTTCATGAGCAGAGACCTGCTTATCCTTTTTAGATGGACCGGCAATAACACGATCTTCTGCTTCATCAATATCACTAGCATCAATTTTAGTTTTACTGCGACGGGCAGCAACTAGAGCAGCCTCATTAAGAACATTTTCTAAATCAGCACCAACAAATCCTGGTGTCTGTTGAGCAACAACTTTAAGATTGACATCAGCTGCTAGCGGCTTGTTTTTAGCATGAACTTTAAGAATAGCTTCACGACCTTTAACATCCGGCTGTCCGACTAATACTTTACGGTCAAATCGTCCTGGACGCAAAAGGGCAGGATCCAATACATCACTGCGGTTGGTTGCTGCAATAACGATAATGTTTTCATTACCTTCAAAACCATCCATTTCAATCAGTAACTGATTAAGGGTTTGTTCACGTTCATCGTTTCCGCCGCCCATACCTGCGCCACGTCGGCGGCCAACAGCATCAATTTCATCAATAAAAATAATGGCGCGCTCTGCTTTTTTAGCATCTTCAAAGAGACTGCGAACTCGACTGGCACCAACACCGACGAACATTTCTACAAAATCTGAACCTGAAATACTAAAGAAAGGAACTCCCGCTTCACCAGCAACAGCTTTTGCAAGAAGAGTTTTACCAGTTCCCGGAGGCCCTTCTAGCAAAACCCCTTTGGGTATACGAGCACCCAATGCTTTATATTTTTTAGGATTTTTTAGAAAGTCAACAACTTCAACTAATTCTTGTTTTTCTTCTTCAGCGCCAGCAACATCGGTGAAACGGACTTTAATATCGTCTTTTGACTGTGATTTGGCACGATTTCTGCCAAAACTCATAGCATTGCGTCCACCGCCGCCTTGATTCATCATCATTATCAAAAAGACGAAAATTGCTATCATTGGAATATAGCTGATAGCGTAAGTTAACCAAGTACCAGTTGAACTTTCTGGGCGTACTTTTATTTCAATATTAGCATCCTTAGCAGCTGTTTGGATAGCTGCTGTAGTTGTAGAGTCTGCTAAAACGACAGAGGTAAAACTTGTAACGGTAGTCGAAGAACCGCTTAGAAAGGTTAAATTAGGATCTGCCTTAACCTTTTCAGGTTCTTTATATTTACCAGTAACCTCAAGAATGCTGCTACTTGGCTGATAGGTAATTGATTTTACCTTACCATCTTCTATTTGTTTAATAAGTTTTGTGTAAGAAAGTTCCTGAGTTTGGCTGCTGCTTCCGTTAAAAAAATATTGAAATGCAGTTACAGCTGCGATAATAACCAAAATGTAAATGAAAGCATTTCTTAAAAAACCATTATTTTTATTATTATTCATGCAATAGTAAACCTTTGTTAATTAGTATAAATTTCTTCTTTTAGGACACCAACATAAGGTAAGTTACGATAACGTTCGGCATAATCTAAACCGAAACCAACAATAAATTCATTAGGGACATCATAACAAACATAATCAGCATCAATATCAACAACACGTCCTTCTGGTTTGTCAAAAAGAGTTACAATCTTGACAGAGTTAGCTTTGCGATATTTAAACATATCACGGAGATAAAGTAAAGTGCGTCCTGTATCAATGATATCCTCTACAAAAATAATATCACGCCCTTCAACATTGGTATCAACATCTTTGAGGATTTTTACTTCTCCGCTGCTGACCGTACCATTTCCATAGCTGGAAACAACCATAAAATCAATCTCAACATGAGTATCGATATGCTTGATTAGTTCCGCCATAAATGGAACAGCACCTTTCAGAACACCGACTAATAATGGATTTTTTTTATCATAATCTTTTGTTAGCTGCTGTCCTAATTCTTTAGTTTTTGCAACAATTTCCTCTTGGGAATAGAGGACTTTTTTAATGTCTTTTTCCAGCATTAATTCCCTTTCTCAAAGTCAATATGTTTGTTATTATACCATTTTTTGAAAAATCGTCAGGTTTTAACTCTTATTTTTCAAAATAGGGATTAATTAGGGTAACTTAATAATGTTGACAACGCCTTTCAGTATAGCATTTTCAGGCTTTTTTTTCAAATAAAGTTTATCTCTAACGAGAATAAAAATAATAGCATCCCCTTGCTGACCAATAATTGCTTTTGAGCGTTCCTCTTGTGAGATTTTTTCATCAATAAATAAACGGCGTATTTTTTTATGATGCGTGCCAAAATCAATTTTATCTCCTGCTTGGCGATGACGAAGAATTAAGGGGTTATCCGCATCAATTACAATATTTTTTTCAGAACTAACTTCATGTGAAAAAGTAAAATGGTATCCAGAAAATTCGGCATTTTGTCCCAACAGTATCTGACATTTTTTCAACTCTGTATTTAAGTTCGGTTTTTTCTGACTGATCTTAAATTTTTTATCATCTTTATAAAGAAAATATCCTGATTTCAACGAAGTTTTATAATATTTTGAATTTTGCAGCATTATCAGTAAATCATCAAATTGCGACTGTCCTAAATTCAAGTCCGCAAATCCAGCTAAATAATTTTGCAAAAGATAAATCTGAACTGATCTTGTTTGCTTTTGAAAAACAGCTAAATTTGTTAATTCAATATCAGCAGTCAAATCTGAAAGAGCTTCTAATAATTGATGACTTTCTTTTCCTAGCCTAATTAAATACTGGCGCAGCTGAGGATTTTCATTTTCTAAAATTGGCAAGTAATCTAATCGGATACGATTGCGAAGATATTTTCGAGAACCATTGCTGCTGTCTTCAAAATGAAAGACTTGCGGAAGTTCAGATTTTTTTAAAGTTAAAAAAGGCCGAATAAGCTGTCCATTAGCAAAAGGAACAACTATTTTCATTCCTGCAAGATGACGAAGCCGGCTGCCTCTAAGAAGTTTCATAAAAACAGTCTCTGCCTGATCGTCAGCATGATGTGCGGTAACTAAGGCTGTATAGCCATTATTTTTCATGACCTCTTTAAAAAAATTATAACGAAAATCACGCGCTGATTTTTCTGAAAAAGATCCTGTAAAACTTGATGAATAAAATGGAACATTATGCTCTTGCGCCCAACTAGAAAGGTACTTTTCTTCCTCGTCTGACTCTGGACGCTGTTTGTGATTAACATGAGCAATAGCAATATTTACATTAAGATGTTCTTTATAAGTATAGAAAAAGTGCAACAAACTCATAGAGTCTGCTCCACCTGATACAGCTATTAGAATGTTGCTATGCTTTAAAAAATAGCCTTGATTAGTAATTCGTTTTAAAAGATTTTCTGTCATTTACTTTAATATCTCATAGATGTCATCAGCAATTGATGTAATCTTGTCATAACTTTCTTTGTCTGTGAAAATTGAAAGAATAAACGGAGAATCCGTATAAATAATGGCTACGTCATGCTTATAATCATAAGCATCTCCAATTTTATGAGCTACTTGAACATTGATATTTTTAGAAATACGGGCATCATCATAATCAGTATCTGATAAATAATCAATAATATCTCCATCCTGATGATAGATGGCCTCCATAAGAGTACCAGCTGTTTTTGCAGAAAGCTGCTTAGAATCCATATCCCATTCACTGTCAGCTGCCGTATCAACAGTCGTTTGGAAATTTTTATCGTATTGATCAGCGGCGTAGTAACCCAAAATATTTGTTGCCACATTATCAGAATGCTGAGAAACAGCCTTTAGTAAATTTTCAATGCTATACGATTTATTATCAGCATCCTTGCTAATTATACCTGTACCATCAGGATTATAGGCTCCTTTAAAATTATGAACATCAGCAGTATATTTGACTTCGTCTGACAAATTCAAATTACCATCTAAAATTTGCTGTTGAGTATAATAAAGAACTCCTAATTTAGCAATACTGGCAGCATACATTTCTTTGTCCTCATTGATGCCAGCCGTTTTGCCTGTATCTATTTGTTTAACATAAACAGATAGATTGGCAGAGTTATATTTTTCATCAAGAAGTGTCTGCACAGCTTTCATGCGATTGTCTGCTGTTTCCAAATAATCTTGATTAATCCATCCTTGCCCATCTACATAATAATAAGTTCCTTCATGAGTTGTTGCTACCTTAGTAGCTTTTACTTTTTTATAGGCTGTTAATTTTGATGATGATTTCTGTGTTCCTTTAACGTAAGGTGATTTATAAACTGTTAGATCTGGAGCTGTCCAGAAAGCTGCCTCGGTCTGCGATTGATCATAAATCTGATCATCATAAATAAAACTGCGATCAGCTGCTAAATAGCTGCCATTAGATAATTTAAAGACTTTTTCACCTTCACTGTTTAGACTAATTTTGCTAATTTTTAAACTTGTATCAGCTGCGATAACTTTAAACGCTTTTGTTAGATTAGCATCCTTATAAGTTAAAACTTCTTTTGATGTGACAGGATTTTTAGGAA
The DNA here is from genome assembly GCF_053206925.1 of Streptococcus dentiloxodontae. Taxonomy (NCBI): domain Bacteria; kingdom Bacillati; phylum Bacillota; class Bacilli; order Lactobacillales; family Streptococcaceae; genus Streptococcus; species Streptococcus dentiloxodontae. The sequence goes on from NZ_JBRUHR010000013.1 coordinate 5,976, forward strand.
TTTCAGCAAATGTTTCTGATTTTGCAATTGTATTTGATGTTAATTTATTGGTCTGATCCGGTGTTAAAACTAAATCTTTCTCAGTTGAAACAATCGTCAGAGGGCTCAATGAGACGATAAAACAGATAAGTACAATGACTTTTTTCATTTTATCTCTTGTTCCTCCTCTGCTTTATTTAACTGTTCAGTTTTTAAGGCTTGATTTTTAGCTGCCAATTCTTCCAATTTGTCATCAGAATAGGCTAAAAAAGTTTCAATATTTTTTATTAAATTATTCATTAAGGTAATAAGTTGGGTGCGGGGTAAATTGTTTCCCCATCTAAGGAATAGTAATACTTGGCTCGAGCATATTTTTCAACATAATCGTCATTTTTCAATTTTTTAGCCAGATTCTGTTTACCATTTGTCTCAGCTTTCAAGTCGGCATAGCTTTTTTTGAGAGCAGTAACTTCTGCTTCTTGTTCTTTTACAGAAATATAGGTTCCTACCAAATTATAGGTCGGCAAAATAAAAAGCAAGACAACTCCAACTAGAATCCATCCCATGAAACGATTACGCTGCTGATGTTCTGCACGGGCAAGACGCTGTTCATGATTGGCATTGTCAATATAAGCATTATTAAGCTGAACAACATTAGGCTTCTTCTTGGACATTTTCTTCTATCCTTGTTTCATTGATAATTTCATACATTTTAGCTGCGTCTTCTTTTTTAGTGCTGTCTTTCATTTCTATCACACGAATAGTCAGCAGCTTATTTCCAAAACGTATTTCCACTTGGTCATTAATTTTCAAATCAGTTGATGACTTTGCTAAAACACCATTTACTTTAATTCGTCCCTTATCTGCAACTTCCTTTGCAACAGGACGGCGCTTAATGATACGGGACACTTTTAAATATTTATCAAGTCTCATATTTTACCTCGCAATCCCTTCTATTTTATCATTTTTTTTGAAAAATAGCAGAGCTCAAAATTTAATATCAAAATAAAAAAGAGCCTAAAGAGACTCTCTTACTTACCAAAAAAGCAAAGCTGAAACAACAGTGCCGATAAAGAAAATCCCCCAGATAGCAACTAGCAAACCAATGGTAAACCAGAGTTCTCTGGACAGGCTAGGCTTCACCTGCTTTTCAGGATTGATAAAGTTGAGAATATCAGCATAGTTTTTCAATTCCTGATTTTTCATGATATAGAAAATCTGAAATGCTGAATAAATTATAGGTAAAGATAAAAAAGATAATAGTGCCGCTGATTGTTCTATTTCTAACAGGTACCTAGTCGGTACAGCTACTGAAAAGAGAAACCAAGAAATCCCCCCAATAATGAGCCATTTCTTAAACTGTGACTTGTTGACGTGATGTTTCATATAATCAACATCCCCTTTGATTAAATTATCTAAGGTAACATCGAAAAAGGTTGCTATCAGCAAAATCGAATTGATGTCTGGATAAGTCTTGCCCCTTTCCCAATTGGAAATTGTTTGGCGTGAAACATAAAGTTTCTCGGCCAATTCTTCCTGAGACAGATTTTTTTCCTTTCTCAATTTAACTAAACGATTATGCAGCTCCATTTCGACCTCCTTGATAATTTTAGTTTATGCTTTTATCAACAGTTTACCACATAAAGGCTTTGACAAACTAGTATTTCCTCTGTCAAAACCTTTTGTCAGGCTTGGTATCTAAAGGAGTCTGGTTATATAAATGTCTCAAAAATTATTCTTTCTTTTGTTTACGCTCTTTAATCTCTGCAAAGCCTTGTCCAAATTTGACTAATTCTTCTAACAATTCATAGTCTTTTTTTGCACGACTATCAAAGATGATTTCTATTTTTCCTTGATGTTCACTGATTCGAGCTTTAAGATTTGTTTTTGACAAAGCTTCAAAATAATCCTGAGTTAAAAAGAGACTTTGCGTAATTTTTTCAAAACGAATAATTAATTGATTATTTTTTCTTTCAACAAATTCTACAAAAGCAATATCCATGTAAGCTTTGACTAAACCGATTTCCAAGAGGTAAGCAACTTGATCTGGATATTCTCCAAAGCGATCTATTAATTCATCCTGCAGTGCTTCATAATCAGTATAAGACTCTATTTCACGAATACGCTTATAAATCTCAATTTTTTGGCGCTCATCGCCAATATAATCACCAGGAAGATAAGCATCAATTTGTAAATTGATTTCTGCATTGCCTTTACGACGTGCATTTGATTTGCCCTGTTTTTTAGCAATCGCCTCTTCAAGAAGCTGTGAATACATTTCAAAGCCAACAGAATCAATAAATCCGCTTTGCGATGCCCCCAAAATATTACCAGCTCCTCTGATAGAAAGATCACGCATGGCAATTTTGAAACCTGAACCTAACTCAGTAAATCCTTTGATAGCTTCCAACCTTTTTTCTGATACCTCAGTTAGAACCTTATCAGGGCGGTACATAAGATAAGCATAAGCAATACGGTTACTGCGCCCTACGCGCCCACGAAGCTGATAGAGAGTTGCAAGCCCCATATGATCAGCATTCTCAATAAAAAGCGTATTGACATTTGAAATATCTACCCCAGTTTCGATGATAGTTGTTGTCACAAGAATATCATAGACACCATTAATAAAATCCAACAGCGTATTTTCTAAGAGAACTTCACTCATTTGACCATGAACAAAACCAATGGCTGCTTCAGGTATTAATTCACGAAGTTCTGCTACTTTCTGTTCAATAGTTTCTACCCTATTGTAAACATAAAAAATTTGGCCTCCGCGATCCATTTCTCGTAAAACAGCATCGCGAATAAGACTTGAATTAGTCTCAGTAACATAAGTCTGAACTGGATAACGATTAGTTGGTGGTGTTTCAATAATTGATAAATCACGGATTCCCATCATAGACATATGGAGTGTCCTAGGAATCGGTGTTGCTGTTAAAGTCAGTACATCAACTCTATTTTTAAGCTCTTTAAGTCTTTCCTTATGTTTAACACCAAAGCGCTGCTCTTCATCAATGACAATTAAGCCCAAATCTGAAAAGTGAATATCATTAGACAAAAGGCGATGGGTTCCGATAATAATATCAATGTGGCCTTTACTTAAACCCTCTATAATCTGAGTTTGTTCTTTTTTACCTTTAAATCGACTAAGTTCTTCTACCGTCACTGCCTGATTTTCAAAACGTTCTTTAAAAGTCAAAAAATGCTGATGGGCAAGTACAGTTGTCGGTACCAAAACAGCAACCTGTTTGCCATCATTAACTGCTTTAAAAGCTGCCCGCATAGCAACTTCAGTTTTACCAAATCCGACATCTCCAACCAAAAGGCGATCCATGGGATGATCGGATTCCATATCAGTTTTAACTTCCTTGATAGAGCGCAGCTGATCTGCTGTTTCAGCATAAGCAAAATCATTATCGAATTCACGCTGGCTATCATCATCTTGTGAAAATGCGAACCCCTTTAATTGGCTGCGTTTAGCATATAATTCAATCAGATCGTCTGCGATATCTTCGACCTGTCTAGTTACTTTTTGTTTAGCCCTTTGGAAGCGGCCATCGTTCAATTTATTGATTTTTGGTTCTTTGCCATCTGCTGACACATATTTAGACAGACTTTCAATCTGTTCTACTGGTAAGGAGATAGTGGCGGCATCTTTATATTGAATGGTAAGATAATCACGGTGAACACCTTTTATTTCAATGGTTTCTATTCCCATAAATCGCCCAATACCATGCGTCTGATGAACGACATAATCTCCATTTTCCAGCTCATTATAATCTTTGAGACGTTCAGCATTAGAAATATGACTGGCACGAATACGGCGCTTTACCTTCTTATGAAAAATTTCATGCTCAGTAATAAAAACAATCTTTTCATCTGCAAAATAAAATCCAGAAGACAGATTTCCTATGATTAATTGAACTTGTCCTGCCATCAGGCTATCTTCAGCTGTCAAGGCGATGTCAAGTTCATATTCCTGCAAAGTTTCTTTAAGAGAATGCAAAGATTTTTGCGAACTAGCTTGTAAGATGACTGTTGATTTCTGTTTACTGTAACGATTAATTTCATCAATCAGGAGCGGAAATTGATTGAAAAACTCCTGCATAGGATACTGAGTGAAATTGTAAAGCTTATCAAATTTAAGGTTTCCCAGACCTTTTTGAAAATTTGAAAAGAAAGTTGCTGGCTGATAATGACGTAACTTTTGATAAGAATCTGCAAAATAAGATAAATTGCTCAGCGATTTTTCCTGTTGCAAATCATCACTCAAAAGGCTAGCCGCTTCCAATTCAAAACGTCCATGACGGTCCATAATTTTTTGAAAATCATCCACAAAAAGAGGTGTTCCTTTTGGCAGATAATCAAAAATAGAATGAGACTGATCGTAAAAAATAGACAAAAATTTACGGATATCTTTGTGACGATAGCCTTCGCGCGTGACTGACAAAATCTCCTCTAAATAAGACTGATGGGCACCATTTATCTTAGCCACTGCTTTTTCTAAGCTATCTATCGCACGCGTAAAATTTTCTTCAGTCAAGATAATATCATCGGCCGGTGAAAGAACTATTTTTTCCAGTATTTCCAAAGATTTTTGACTTTCTGTGTCAAAGGTTCTAATACCATCAATTTCATCACCAAAAAATTCCAGACGGTAGGGTTTATCCTCTGTTAATTCATAAATATCTAAAATATCACCGCGACGGCTAAATTCACCAGGTGACAGCACCTGATTAACACCTTGATAACCCATATTAACTAGAGATTTTATAATTCCGTCAAAGTCGTACTCAGATCCTACTTCAATTTCCAAAAGTGACTGTCTGTAGACAGATGGACTGGGCAGTTGAATTTTCGTCCCAACAAGACTGGTCACTAAAAAACCCGATGCTGTTTCATCAAGCAAAAAATTTAAAGCTTCCAAACGCGACTGCGCCTTATCCAGACTAGCAAAAATAAATTCTGCCGCCGCTACATCATCTGCAAAAAACTGATAAACTTTATCCTCTCCTACAAGAGAAGATAGATCACTTGCTAGAATATCTGCTTCATTTTGTGTTGAGGTCACAATAACAATTTTATTGTTTTCTTCAGATAAAGCTAAAGCCATGACAGCAGCTTTACTAGCAGATGAAAATCCCATAACCAGCTGACGCCCCAAAAGAGTAACTTTATCTTTCCACTCATTCAATTGGCTATTGTGACTAAAAAGTGAAAGAAGTGTTGATTTAACCATTATAACGCCTCATAGTATCTTCAAAATCACGAGTTTCAAGGTAATGATAGAGTGCTTTATTAACCTTATACAAGGCATTTTCAATCGTTATACCATCATCAGGATCAAATTTACCCAAGACATGATTGATTACCGTCATACCATGTTTTGGACGGCCAATGCCAATTTTGATACGGTCAAATTCTTGCGTTCCAAGATGGTTAATAATGGATTTTATACCATTATGACCTCCAGCTGAACCTTTTTGTCGAAAGCGAATTTTTCCAACTGCCATATCCAAATCATCATAAATCACGATAATATCACAAGTAGAAATATTATAATAAGTCATCAAAGCTCTTACTGCAATCCCAGAATTATTCATAAAAGTCGTTGGCTTAACCAAATAAATTTTTTCATTATTGAGAAATGTTGAAGTAATTTCAGCCTTAAAATTTTTATCTTCAGAAAAACTTAACCCCATATCTTCAGCTAATTTATCAATAGCCATAAAACCAACATTATGCTTTGTTTTACTATATTTTGATCCAGGATTTCCCAGACCAACAATCATTTTTACCATTTTTTACCTTTCAAAAGACTAAAAGGGTTGGAAAAATTTTCCAACCTTTTGCTATTTATATCCTCTTAAACATTAAATCGGAATTCCATAATGTCTCCATCTTGGACAACATATTCTTTTCCTTCTTCACGCAAACGACCTGCTTCTTTGACAGCTTTTTCAGAGCCATATTTGATAAGATCATCATAAGACATGGTTACTGCACGAATAAAGCCTTTTTCAAAATCCGAATGAATAATTCCTGCTGCCTGTGGTGCTTTGATGCCACGTTTAAAGGTCCAAGCACGCACCTCTTTTTCACCAGCTGTAAAGTAAGTTCCAAGACCCAACAAATGATAAGCTGCACGTGTCAATTTATCCACACCTGATTCAGTTAAACCAATGGCTTCAAGAAATTCTCCTTTATCTTCATCGTCAAGCTCAGAAATTTCTTCTTCTGCACGCGCTGAAATCACAACAACTTCAGCATTTTCAGTTGCTGCAAAATCACGAATCTGCTGAACATAATCAATACTATCTGGATCAGCCACTTTCTCCTCATCAACATTGGCCACGTAAAGGACTGGCTTAGTCGTTAAAAGAAAAAGCTGCTTGACAATTTTTTGCTCATCATTAGTAAATTCAATGGTACGAGCTGATTTACCATCTTCAAGAACAGGTTTGATTTTTTGAAGAACGTTAAACTCAGCAACCGAATCCTTATCTTTTTGTGTACGAGCGATTTTTTCCACACGCGCATAGCGTTTGTTAACTGAATCTAGATCCGCCAAAATTAATTCTAAATTAATGGTTTCAATATCGGCTATTGGATCAACAAAAGCATCTTCACGTCCTTGCTCCCGCATGACATTTTCATCATCAAAAGCACGCACAACATGGACGATAGCATCTACTTCACGGATATTGGCCAAAAACTTATTTCCAAGACCTTCACCCTTAGAAGCCCCTTTTACAATACCAGCAATATCTGTAAACTCAAACGTTGTTGGCACAGTTTTTTTAGGTATAATCATCTCTGTCAACTTCTGTAAACGTTCATCTGGAACTTCTACCATTCCAACATTGGGATCAATAGTTGCAAAAGGATAGTTAGCAGCTTCTGCACCTGCCTTTGTAATTGCATTAAAAAGAGTTGATTTCCCAACATTGGGCAAACCAACAATACCTGCTGTTAAAGCCATAAATTTTAGTCTCCATAAAATTATTCAATCGTAGTTATTATAGCAAAAAATATCAAAAAAAGCTTGTCACTTATTTGCCTCAAAATAGAAAGGCAACTAACCAAGGATAAAGAATAACAAAATATACCAATACTTTGAAAACAGATCAATTAAAATTGCAAGTCCATCTCGTTTTTCATATTTTCCAATTTATCTAGGTCTGATGTGGCTGTTCCCTGCTCCCACTTTGAGATAGCCTGGCGGGAAATATAAAGTTCTTGAGCTAGGACTTCTTGTGAAAGGTTTCTCTCTGTTCTGAGTTTCTTTAATTGTTTTGCAAAGTTTGTCATATCAATCATCCACCTTTCTTTTTTAAGCTTATTATAACCTTTCAAGAAATGACTGACTAGCACTTTTTAGAGCAACTGCTGGTTGCAGACCTGATTTTACAAGATTTTCTTGAGTTTTCGTTCAAAATCATAACGGCTCATCATGACCACATGGTCGCAGTTGGTACATCTAATTTTAATGTCTGCACCGACACGCACGACTTCCCAGCAGTTGGCTTTTTTGCCAGTTGATTTAATCATGCAGGCATGCGGTTTTTTCATTTCAACTAAAGATCCTAATTCGTACATTATTTTTCCTTCTAAAAATGGTTTATAGTTTATAAAATTGATTATATCATAAAAATAAGTCACTGCTGGTGACTTAAAAACAAAAGAAAGAACCCAGCAATTGCTGAGCTCTTTCAGGAGATTATGAAAAAGAAAAGTTTTAGGATGGTTATAGTATAGCTATTTTTACTTAAAAAATTCTTAATCTAACCTTATTTTACGATTAATTTGTACGAACTGGGGTGATTAACTGAATAAAATTCTCACTTTCATCACCAGGTGTTAAAGTAAAAGGTCTAACAGGAGAAATGAATCGCACGCGAACAGTTTCACTCTTTAAAGCTTTCAAAGCTTCAATTAAGTAAGTTGGATTAAAGCTAATAGTTAAGTCTTTTCCTGAAATTTCCTGAGTGTCTAAATCTTCATTAACTTTCCCCACCTCAGGTGAATTTACATGAGCACTGACATTACCGTTTATAAATTCCAATTTGACGGTACCATTTTGACTAGCGTTTGAAATAAGATGTGCTCGTTCCATAGCATGACGAAGATCAGCAGTGTTAAAAACGGCTTCCGTTTCAAACTGGTTAGTTAAAAGACGATCTGTATCAGGATAATTTCCTTCTAACAGGCGCGTATAAAAAGAAATATATTCACTTCTAAATAAAATTTGATTTACCGAGAAGAAAATCTCTACATTTTCAATATCATCATTAAAGACGGCAGATACCTCTTTAAGTGAGCGACTTGGAATAACAACATCAAAATTATCAGCTGAATGTTCAAGAACTAACTGACGCTGACTCATACGATGAGAATCAGTAGCTACTGCTTTTAACTCATTATGGTTAGATAAAACAAAATGAACACCGGTTAAAATAGGACGACTCTCCTGAGTACTTGCTGCAAATGATGTTTCTGAAATGAGCGTTTTTAAAACATTTGTTTCCATAACAAGAGGAGTTAAACTATCAACCTCCTGAATACGAGGATATTGTTCAACATCTTTTCCTTTTAGAGTAATTTCAGATTTTCCACTTGTCAAAAGAACTTGATGCTGTTCTATCTCTTCAAAATTTACATTAATATCTGGCAAACTTGAAATAACATTTATAAAAAAATTAGCTTCTAAAAGAATACTGCCTGATTGATTGATAACAAGTCCTGCGTTTTCTTCTGAAACAGAAATAGTATTTTCAATAGATATTTGTCCATTTGAGCCAGTTAGAGTAATACCTTCACTAGTAACTTCGATTTTTATTGTAGACAAAATAGGAATAGCATTTTTTGAAGCAATTGCTCGACGGGTAGTATTTAAGGCTTGAATAAAATAAGCCTTGTTTATTGTAAATTGTATCATGGGACTCCTTTATTCTAGTATTATTATTTAGTAGTAGTAGTAGGTCTTGTGAATAATGTGGATAAACCTATTTTAGATTGTATTATAAAGCTTCTTAACTTGTGTATAAACTGTGGATATTGACAGCAATAGTTAAGAACTTATCCACAAAGGACTATCTGATCTTATTTTTTATAGTATCAATTTCAATACGCAGACTATCATCCTGAGCAATCATATTTTTGATTTTATTATAAGCATGTAGAACTGTAGAATGATCGCGACCGCCAAATTCTTTACCTATTTTTGGAAGAGAATTATCGGTCATTTCACGAGCAAGATACATAGCTACTTGACGTGCTAAAACGATATTTTGATTGCGTTTGGTTGCTTTTATTTCTTTGACTGTAACGCCGTAAAACTTACCAACTTTTTCTTGAATTTCATCAATTGGGATGACTGTGATTGCTGGGCTGTCCTGTTTTCTAGCACGAATAGCCTCTGCTGCGACCTCAACTGTAATCTTAGTCAACTGACGGATATTAGCTACAAGACTGATATCCTTAAGGGCACCTTCTAAATCACGAACATTGGAATCAAACTGTCCAGCTAGATACTCAATTGTCTCTTGAGGAAAATAATAATCGTAATCCATAATTTTACTGTTTAAAATGGCCACTCTAGTTTCAAAATCAGGCGGAGTGATGTTGACTGTTAATCCCCATTTAAAACGAGTAACTAGACGCTCTTCTAATTCATTGAGCTGATCAGGGTTTCGGTCACTGGTTAAGACAATTTGTTTATTGCTGCCGTGCAAGGCATTGAAAGTATTGAAAAATTCTTCTTGAGTTGTTTTAGTTGATTTTTTTGCTAAAGATTGAATATCATCAATTAGAAGAACATCTAAATAGCGGTATTTTAACTTAAGTTCATCCATTTTGTCAAGACGAATATGTTCTACAAACTCGTTGATAAAATTTTCAGCTGTGATGTATTTTATTCGAGATCTCGGATTATCGGCAAGAACCGTATTACCAATAGCATTAAGCAAATGTGTTTTTCCAAGACCGGGACCTCCATAAATAAAAAGAGGATTATAGGTAGTTCCTGGTGAATTTGCCACCGCAATAGAAGCAGCTACAGCCCAGCGATTCTCATCTCCTTGAATGAAATTTTCAAAGGTATATTTATGGTTAATGTCTGAATTAAGAGTCGGTAAAATTTGAGTCTGCTGTCCAGAACTAGATTCTCCTTGACCAGAATATAATGTTTGCTTAGCTGCTTTTTCTTGAGGTTCTTCAAAAATATAATGAACGGAAATTTGACTATTATAAATCTCAAAACCAGCAGTTAAAATAACATCCTGTAAATTCTTTTCCCAGAACAGTTCTTTCAACTGATCAATCAGAATAGTAGCTACTTGATTTTCAACTTGAATGAGTTTAGCATCTAAAACAAAAAAATCAAAAGTCGCTTGCGTTAATTGACTTTGAGCAAGCTCTAAAACTCTGTTCCAAAAAATCTGCTCGTTTTCTGCCATTTTCTCTCCTTACATTTGATTATCTTATAGCATTTTAGCATAATTAATTGAAGTTTTCCACAGGTTTAAGTTATAAAATCCACATTGTTAAAAAGAGTTATCCACAGGATGTGTAAAAAGAAAAAGAAAGCTGCTATTATAGCTTTCTTTCTTTGTTTTAGGTGTGTATATCATTGAAAATAAGTTAATTGATATTCACAGTTTATTCAAGTTTGTTGATAATTCTGTTGAAATCTTCTTCGTTTGAGAAATAGATCTGAAGACTTCCAGTATGATTTTTTTTATATCGAATAGTAACAGGCAATCCCAAAAGTTTTTCCAGCTTTTTTTCTTGGTCTTCAACAAAAATATCTTTTTTGTTTTTATTTTGAGTAGGTGGCTGCTCACGTAAAAAATTTTCTAATTGACGCACAGACCAATTTTCAGTAATCACTTTTTCAAAAACAGATAGTTGTTTTTTTGGATTTGTAATACTTAAGAGTGCACGCGCATGGCCTTGAGAAATTACTGAGTTTTCGAGACTATCTTGTATATTGGAAGGAAGCTGCAGCAGTCTTAGAACATTAGATATATATGGTCTAGATTTTCCTATAATAAAAGCAAGTTCTTCATGACTGTACCCTTCTTGCTGAATGAGTTTTTCATAAGCTTTAGCTTCTTCAATAGGATTAAGATTAGAACGTTGAAGATTTTCAATAATAGCCTGTTTTTTGCTATCTTTATCTGAAATGTCTTTAATAACTGCGGAAATATCTTTTAATCCTAAACGTTTACAAGCCCGTAAACGCCGTTCACCAGCAATTAATTCATATCCAATAATCTCTGACTTACGAACAATAATTGGCTGAATCAGACCATTTTCACGAATTGACTGACTTAATTCTTTCAACTCTTGCTCTGAAAATTCAGTTCGAGGTTGGTAAGGATTGGGATAGATTTCTTCTATTGGAATAATTTGCAAACGTTCAGTCATAAATTTCCTTTCAGTAAAAGAGCTTGGGACAAAATGAGTCTCAAGCTCTTCTTTCATAATGTTTAGCTATTATTTTGATAAATCATCTTCTGATTTAGTTAGTTCGATAGTAACTGTTTTCTTATCTTTTCCGCGATAGAAAGTGATTTCAATAGAATCTCCAACTTCATGATTGTAAAGAAGGGTTTGGAAATCAGTTGTTGAAGTTACCTCTTCACCATCAATAGCAGTGATGACATCATACTGTTTCAATTTGCCATCAGCTGGCATTCCAGACTGAACCTCAGTAACAACAACTCCTGCTGTGATATCTTCAGGAATGCCCAATTCTGAAATGGCACTAGTCGATAATTCACTGAGATTAGCCATGGAAATTCCCATTGCAGGGCGTGTTACCTTTCCGTCTTCTACTAATTGGCTAATAATTTTAATAACATCATTTGAAGGAATGGCAAATCCCATACCTTCAACTCCAGAAAGAGTAATTTTACTTGAATTAATACCAATAACCTGACCTTCAATATTTACAAGGGCTCCGCCTGAGTTACCAGGATTAATAGCGGCATCTGTCTGAATAGCGTTTGTGGAAATAGTTTCTCCGTCTTCATTTTTCATGGTAACAGTACGGCTCAGACTTGAAACGATACCTTCAGTTACAGAGTTAGCATATTCGACTCCTAAAGGACTACCAATAGCAATAGCAGTTTCACCAACCGTTAATTTGTCAGAATCAGCAAATTCAGCAACTGTTGAGACATCTTTAGATGAAATTTTTACAACAGCTAAATCAGAATAGGTGTCTGCACCAACAAGTTCTCCAACAACCTTTGTACCATTGGCAAGCATGACTTCAATACGTTTAGCGCCATCTATCACATGATTATTGGTCACCACATAAGCAGTATCCCCATCTTTTTTGTAAATAACGCCAGATCCTGAACCTGCCGGATCTAAATCATCCTTATCAGAATCACTTGATGATGAACTGTTATCATCTCCGCCAAAAGCTCCACCATAAAAATCGCTGAGTGAATCAGATGATGAAGAATTTTGATAGTTGATAATAGAAACAACAGCATCCTGAACAGTTTTTACTGCCTTTGTAGTATCTGAAGAGTTATTATAGACATTTTTAGAAGTGGTTACTTGCGGAGAGGTTGATGAGTTACTTTTGAAATTCACTCCACTAGATTTTAGTAAAATAAAAGCTCCCAAAAGCCCACCGATAATTCCAACAATAAGTATAATAACTGGGGCAAGCCATTTTTTCCACTTGCTAAAGTTAATGTTTTTCAAGATAAGTCCTCCTTAGTAGTGAAACTACTATAATAATGCAAGCTTAATTATAGCATAAAGATTGAAAAAATAGAATTATCAACAACCTGTGGATAAATGTGGATAAGTTTTTTATTTTTACCTAGATAATAAGTTTTTTTAATAAAGAAAATAACTATAGACTTGTGGACAACCTGTGTACGATTTTAATATGCTATAATGACTTTATGAAAATTAAACTGATTACCGTTGGAAAATTAAAAGAAAAATATCTTAAAGATGGGATCATGGAGTATACTAAACGTCTGGGACATTTTGCTAAATTTGAAATGGTGGAATTAAGAGATGAAAAGACACCAGATAATGCCAGCCAAGCTGAGAATCAAAATATTTTAAAAAAAGAAGCCAGTCGTATTCTTCCCAAAATTAGTACCCGTGATTACGTTATTGTACTAGCTATTGAAGGAAAGCAATTATCCTCAAAAGAATTTGCTAAAACTTTGGAAGAGGTAACTGTAAAAGGTTATTCAGACATTACTTTTATTATTGGGGGAAGTTTAGGATTAGCACCTGAAGTCAAAAAACGGGCAAATTTATTGATAAGTTTTGGTCTTTTAACTTTGCCTCACCAACTCATGCGTTTAGTTTTGACTGAACAAATTTACCGCGCTTTTATGATTCAACAAGGCAGCCCTTATCATAAATAGGGAAAAAATGAATGATTCAGAAGTTATCAACCTTTTTAAACAACACTCTGATTCAGAAAATACTGCAAAATTGGCTAAATACCAAAAAAATCAATTTCACTTTTATGTTATTTTAACTCTTTTAGTTACAGGCTCATAAGAATCTTTAATTTTATTGAAACACATAAAGAACAAATGAATCGTTTATCTATTCGTAAGATCAGTAAATATATATAAGTTTCACGTGAAACAAAGGAGAACATATGACAAAGGATTATCGAAATTTTGAAGGTTTAAGAGTGGCTATACTTTTAACATTTATTAGTGGTTTTATTGATGCCTATACCTTTATCACACAGGGAGGGCGATTTGCTAGTATGCAGACTGGTAATCTACTCTATATGATGATTAAGTTTGCAGATGGTCACTTTAAGGAAGCATTCAGTTTTTTAATTCCAATTATTTTCTTTATTTTAGGACAGTCTTTCTACTATTTCTTTAGAAAATGGGTAATCTTAAAAAATTTTAGATGGCACAAACTAAGTACTTATGCTTTATTTGTTCTATTACTTATAATAGCTATTTTTAGTCCTCTTCTCCCATCTATTTTTACCATTGCAGGATTAGCTTTTTTTGCTTCGATTCAATTATCAACCTTTAAAAGAGTCAGAGGATATGCCTATACAAATACTATGATGACAGGTAATATAAAAAATGCTTCCTATCTTTTACTTAAAGGGAATGTTGAAAAAAATGAGCAAATAAAAAAGCAAGCCTTGTATATTATTGCTGCCATTATTGCTTTTATGATTGGTGTTTTGTTAGCAACAATTATGTGTCACTACTTAATTGAAAATAGTCTTTATTTTTTACTACTTCCTATGTTTGCTCTTATTTATCTTGTGAGCAAAGAAGAAAAAGCTCTTTAGTTTAAATACTAAAGAGCTTTTTTGATCCCAGCAGGATTCGAACCTGCGACCGTTCGCTTAGAAGGCGAATGCTCTATCCAGCTGAGCTATGAGACCAAGACTTAAATAGTTTACCAAAATTAAAGCTATACTGTCAACCTAACTAAATACCAAAAATTAAGTCAATAAAAAAATTAATACTATTTTTTTACTAAAGCTATTTACAAATAGCAATTCTATCGTTATAATAATAAAAGTGTTGTAAAAGTAACAACTCTTTTGGTCCGTTGGTCAAGGGGTTAAGACACCGCCTTTTCACGGCGGTAACACGGGTTCGAATCCCGTACGGACTATAATAAAAACTGCTTGACAGTTTTTCCTTTATCCGCCATAGCTCAGTTGGTAGTAGCGCATGACTGTTAATCATGATGTCGTAGGTTCGAGTCCTACTGGCGGAGTGATAAGACATTTCTCAAGTTGATAATGACTTGAGTTTTTTTATTTTTATCCATTATAAAAAACGATGAACTAGTTCACCGCCTTTGAATTATTACTAAAGGTTATTTTTTTCGATATTTAGTAATGTAGGATATTATTATAGTATAAACGTTAAAGATGAAAATACCAATGCCTGATAAAATTGCCCCTTCTTTGAAGCCATTTGGTACAAAGTTAAGAACAACTTGACCGTCTCCAGCAGGAACATCAACTTTCATGAAACCATCTTGAGCTTTATCAATAGAAACAGATTTTCCATTTACCTTTGCAGTCCAACCTTGATCGTATGGTAAAGTGAAAAAGAGAGAACTATCTGAATCACTAGAATAACTAGCTATAACACTATTATGTTTTGTTGTTACATTTACCTTTTTAGCATTTAAGGTATCTATAGCTGTTTGATAATTATCAGTATTGAGAGCATAGAAGTTAGGAGTATCGAAGGTTACCGATTCATTTGCAGGAAAAGAGAAAGTTATATCAACGGTTTCTTCGTTTTCAAAGTAGCCAATATCAAAGAAACTAAATGTATTGTCTGTTGAATGAGACTTAGAAATGCCATTAACAGTTGTTGTAACAGCTTTTGATGTACTATTTCCAAAATTAATATTTGGAACGCTGACATAAAGTTGAGTGTGGGCAGGAACCTGTACTGTGAATGTTGTACTGGCAGAATTGCTGCCAGATGCTGCTTTAGCAGTAATTTGATTGTCAAGTACAGTTGTATTTTGATCAGAAAGCGAAGCGTTGAGACGATTGAAATAATCTAAATTAAGACCAGTTAAATTATTGATAAGAGCTGTTTGGTTGTCAAGCGTATTTACAGTAAAGTCAACATCTTTGTAAACACCATTTGTCAAAACAGCTAATTGAGATACATTACTATTAGTGTATAAACTCATAGTATCTTCCTGACCAGTGTAAATAAAATCATATTTATCTGGATCGTAGGTTGACAAATTATATTTTACAGCAAAAAGACTGTCCATCAGCAGAGTATTATTTTGATAACGAAGATTAAGATTTGTCCCATCAGATTTAAAGCCTAATTTGTCTAAAGTCGAACTGGAAGCAGTATTTCGAATAGATGAAAATTGCGAGATTCCATTGTAGTTATACTTCATGCTATCATTTCCAGTTTGAGCTTCAAGACGCTCTGTACGGTAAAAATCGGAGTTATCCTTTTTAGTCTCAGCAACTAAATTTTCAATAGACTTCATGTTGCGCGTGTATCCTTCTCGGGTAGGAAAAACCCATTCTGCTCCAAGAGAGTTGACAACATAGTAAGTATTGAGACCAATTTCAAATAAACAGAAAAAGAAAGTAAAACCAAGAAATAGAGATTTAGGAATTTGTTTTTTACTAAAACTAACTAATAAAATGGCATAAGCCAATAAAAAGGAAAAACTAAGAATAAAAGAAATATCTGTGAGATAGCTATAATATTCTCGATAAACAAAAGTTAAGCTAAATCCTATAACTAAGATACCAAAAGGAACAAGTAGCTGTCTTAAGCTAATCTGCTTTATATAAGGCAAAGACTGACCCGCTAATAATACAATTAAGAGCGAAAATAGCCAAGAATAACGGTGTAAAAACATGTTTGGAGCATGCATTCCCTGCCACGCTAAATCTAATGGCTGTATATAAAAACTTAACACCAATAAGAATAAGAGAAGTAAATATCCTGTTTTAACTTGCCATTTGATTTCCTTTATTGTAAAAAAGAGAATAGCTAAAATTAAAGGAAACAATCCTACATAAATCATAGGAATAGCACCAAATTTTGTAGTATCGTAAACTCCGACCATATTTTTAGCAAAGATATCAAAAGCATTGGTTGCCTCTGTAAACCAAGTTGACACTTCTGTAAACTCTTCGCCATGTGTTGTTAAATCAAGAATAGTTGGCAACAGCATGACAGCACTGCTTATTGCAGCTAAAATGGAAGAAAAAGCAAAATCTAAACCTTTCAATAAAGCAGTTTTGATAGAAGATGCTGTCACCAAATTAACTAGGAAATAAAGAAATAAAAATAGAGACATCATATATCCAAAATAATAATTTTGGATAAAGAGAAAAGTTAAACTTAAGTAATAAATCCAGCGCCCTTTTCCCTCAAAAAGATAGTGAAATCCCAAAATAATTAGTGGAACTAAGATGTAAACATCCAACCAAGTATTAATTTCTAACTGGCTGGTTGTAAAACTCATGAGAGCAAAACTGGTTGACAGCGTTAAAATTAGTGGTCTGGATACTGTTTTAAAAAGACGTGTAAAACTAAAATAAGCCGACAATCCGATAAGTCCAAATTTAGCTAAGCTAATATAATAAACAGCATCCGCCATTTGCTCCAAATTAAAGAAATAATAAAGCGGAGATAAGAAGGAACCTAGGTAATAACTAATAAGTGCATAAAAGTTAATTCCCAAACCACTGGTAAAAGCATAAAAAATACTGTCATCACCATGAAGAATATTACGTAAATTAGTAGCAAAAATCACGTATTGATGGAAACCATCACTAGCAAGAATAGTCCGTTCACTGTTAGGATAGATATTTTGTGTTGCAAGAATAATTGCCATAATCACTACTGGCAGAGCAAAAGCCGCTAGATAATAGCAAAAAGAGGTCTTATAAGTTAATATTTTTTCTTTCATAAGTCATAAACTAAGACAGGCTGGGAAACCCAACCTGTACTTTCTATAAAATTAATCAGCCCAAAGTTGAGTTACTTTTGTTTGAACTTCTTCATTTTCAAGAAATTCATCATAAGTTTCATCAATGCGGTCAATGACTCCATTTTTTGAAATAACAACGATATGGTTGGCAATCGTGTTAATAAACTCATGGTCATGGCTAGCAAAGATAACAGATTCTTTGAAGTCCTTAATACCATCATTTAAACTAGAAATAGACTCTAAATCTAAGTGGTTGGTTGGATCATCAAGGATAAGAACATTTGATTTTAAAAGCATGAGTTTAGAAAGCATCACGCGCACTTTTTCTCCTCCTGACAGAACGTTAACAGACTTATTAACTTCATCGCCAGAAAAGAGCATACGTCCTAGGAAACCACGAAGAAATGTGTCATCGTCTTCCCCTTTTTCAGCAAATTGACGGAGCCATTCGAGAATAGATTCTCCAGCAGCAAATTCTTTAGCATTATCTTTTGGAAGATAAGAGCGGCTAGTTGTCACTCCCCACTTGACAGTCCCTTCATAGTCAATATCATCCATAAGAGCTCGAATAAGAGCAGTTGTTTGAATATCATTTTGTCCAATGAAGGCCGTTTTATCGCCTGGCCGTAGAATAAAACTAATATTATCCAAAATCTTCTCACCATCAACGGTAACAGAAAGATTTTCGACCGTCAAAAGGTCATTTCCTATTTCGCGATCTGCTTTAAAGTTTATAAATGGATATTTACGGCTTGATGGAACTATTTCTTCAAGTTCAATTTTATCAAGCATTTTCTTACGGGAGGTAGCTTGTTTTGATTTTGAAGCGTTGGCAGAGAAGCGAGCAACAAATTCCTGAAGCTCTTTTATTTTTTCTTCAGCCTTAGCATTACGATCAGCTTGTAAACGTGCAGCTAATTCAGAAGATTCTTTCCAAAAATCATAGTTACCAACATAAAGTTTGATTTTTCCAAAATCCAGATCAGCCATGTGTGTACAAACTTTATTGAGAAAATGGCGGTCATGAGAGACAACAATAACGGTATTTTCAAAATCAATCAAGAAATCTTCTAACCATGTAATTGATTGAATATCAAGACCATTGGTTGGCTCATCAAGAAGAAGGACATCTGGTTTGCCAAAGAGAGCTTTGGCAAGGAGAACCTTAACTTTGTCTCCATTTGCAAGCTCACTCATATTTTGATAATGAAGGTCTTCTGAGATATTTAAATTTTGGAGTAATTGTGCAGCTTCACTCTCGGCCTCCCAGCCACCAAGTTCAGCAAATAAACCTTCTAATTCTGCTGCTCGAACACCATCTTCATCAGAAAAATCTTCTTTCATATAAATAGCATCTTTTTCCTTCATAATTTTATAAAGGTGTTCATTTCCCATGATAACAACATCAATGACACGTTCTTCTTCATAATCAAAATGATTTTGCCGAAGAACAGAAAGACGTTCATTAGGACCCAGTGAGATGTGGCCAGTTGTAGGTTCAATATCTCCTGCTAAAATCTTAAGAAAAGTTGATTTTCCGGCACCATTAGCTCCGATAAGCCCATAAGTGTTGCCTGCCGTAAATTTAATGTTAACTTCATCAAAAAGTTTACGGTCACTAAAACGCAGTGACACGTCAGAAACTGTAAGCATTTATTACCTCATTATATTTATAATATACTTTTTCATTTTACTAGAAAGAGATACTTTTTTCAACTTTTACCTGACTAACAGCAGAGCTGTTTCACGTGAAACCTTTTTGAAAAAGCTTGACAGAAAAGTTAAAAAAACATAAAATAAATGCTATCAGAGGAGTACTAATATGGAACTTTACAGAAAGTTGACGGCTGCTGCGAGTCAATAAGGAATTATTAGGAATGGACTGATTTATTATAATTATGAAGAAAGCATGTAGTCTTCAGGTTGGCACCCCTTACCGTGCAACTTCTTAAAGAGAAGAAGATAGAGATAACAGTGGTGTAAACTTATAAAAGACACTGTTAATTGAGGTGGCACCGCGTATAGTTGATCAACGCCCTCACACATGTATTTGTGTGAGGATTTTTTTATTGATAAGGAAAGGAAAAATAAATGCCGAAACCTATTATTTTAACAGGAGACCGACCAACAGGTAAATTACACTTAGGGCACTACGTTGGTAGTCTTAAAAATCGTGTAGCCTTGCAAAATGAAAATAAGTATGACATGTTTGTTTTCTTGGCAGATCAGCAGGCTCTTACTGACCATGCCAAAGAATCAGAAATTATTAAAGAATCAATTGGAAATGTTGCCTTAGATTATTTATCAGTTGGGCTTGATCCAAGTAAAACGACTATTTTTATCCAGAGTCAAATCCCAGAACTGGCTGAGCTGACTCTGTATTACATGAATTTAGTGTCATTGGCACGCTTAGAACGCAATCCAACGGTCAAAACTGAGATTGCTCAAAAGAATTTTGGAGAATCTATTCCAGCAGGATTTTTGGTTTATCCAATTTCTCAAGCAGCTGATATTACAGCTTTTAAGGCAAATTTAGTGCCTGTCGGAACCGATCAGAAGCCTATGATTGAGCAAACGCGTGAAATTGTGCGTAGCTTTAATCATACCTATAAAACAAACTGTTTAGTTGAACCTGA
Organism: Streptococcus dentiloxodontae; assembly: GCF_053206925.1. Classification (NCBI taxonomy): domain Bacteria; kingdom Bacillati; phylum Bacillota; class Bacilli; order Lactobacillales; family Streptococcaceae; genus Streptococcus; species Streptococcus dentiloxodontae. The sequence goes on from NZ_JBRUHR010000013.1 coordinate 26,069, forward strand.
GGGTATCTATCCTGAAAATGAAGCAGCTGGGCGTCTTCCAGGTCTTGATGGCAATGCTAAAATGTCTAAATCACTTGGCAATGGTATTTTTCTTTCAGATGACGCAGATACTGTGCGCAAAAAAGTCATGAGTATGTATACTGACCCTAATCATATCCGTGTGGAAGATCCGGGACAAATTGAAGGAAATATGGTCTTCCATTATCTTGATATTTTTGGACAAGAAGAAGATCAAGCTGAGATTGCTGCTATGAAGGAAAATTATCAGCGTGGTGGACTTGGTGATGTTAAGACCAAGCGCTATCTCTTAGAAATTCTTGAAAGAGAACTCTCTCCAATTCGCGAACGTCGCCTAGAATATGCTAAAGATATGGGTGAAGTTTTCCGCATGTTGGAAAAAGGAAGCGAGCATGCACGTGCTGTCGCAGGACAAACACTCTCAGAAGTTAAATCAGCTATGGGAATAAATTACTTTTAATATCAAAAACTTAAGGTTTATTTTAGGAAGCATGGATATAATACATTTATCCTAAAACTTTTCTTTTTCATAATCTCCTGAAATAGCTCCATCTTATGGGGTTATTTCTTTTGTTATTTTTATAAGAAAAGAAGACAGAACTGGTTGACAAATGAATTTAGCGTGATATGATATTATCAATTCTAAAACTACACTGGGTTTTTATAACCTAAATATAGAGAAACAGAGGATAAATTGATGTCAAATTGGGATACAAAATTTTTGAAAAAAGGCTATACTTTTGATGATGTGTTACTCATTCCTGCTGAAAGCCACGTTCTGCCGAACGATGTTAATATGCAAACAAAACTGGCCAAAAATTTGACATTGAATATCCCGATTATCACTGCGGCGATGGACACTGTAACAGATAGTAAAATGGCTATTGCTATTGCACGTGCTGGAGGCCTTGGTGTCGTTCATAAAAATATGTCAATTCAGCAGCAAGCCGAGGAAGTCCGTAAGGTAAAGCGTTCTGAAAATGGCGTTATTATTGATCCATTTTTTCTGACTCCAGAACATAAAGTTTCTGAAGCGGAAGAATTGATGGCAACATATCGAATTTCTGGTGTTCCAATTGTTGAGACTCTTGAAAATCGTAAATTAGTTGGTATCATCACAAACCGTGACATGCGTTTCATTTCAGATTATAGTACACTAATTGCAGATCATATGACCTCAAAAAAATTAGTTACAGCACCAGTAGGAACAGATCTTGAGACAGCTGAGCGTATTCTTCATGAAAATCGTATTGAAAAATTACCTTTAGTGGATGAAAATGGCTGTTTGTCTGGACTTATTACCATTAAAGATATTGAAAAGGTTATTGAGTTTCCTAATTCTGCTAAAGACGAATTTGGTCGTTTACTTGTAGCTGCGGCTGTTGGTGTTACATCTGATACTTTTGAACGTGCAGAGGCACTTTTTGAAGCAGGAGCTGATGCCATTGTCATTGATACAGCTCATGGTCATTCAGCGGGGGTTCTTCGTAAAATTTCAGAAATTCGTAGCCATTTTCCTGATAAAACTTTGATTGCTGGCAATATTGCTACAGCTGAAGGAGCACGTGCACTTTATGATGCAGGTGTTGATGTTGTTAAAGTTGGTATTGGACCTGGTTCAATCTGTACTACACGTGTTGTTGCAGGTGTTGGGGTTCCTCAAGTAACAGCCATTTATGATGCAGCTGCAGTTGCGCGTGAATATGGTAAGACAATCATTGCAGATGGCGGTATTAAATATTCGGGTGATATTGTGAAAGCTCTTGCTGCTGGTGGAAATGCCGTTATGTTAGGCTCTATGTTTGCTGGGACAGATGAAGCACCAGGTGAAACGGAAATTTTCCAAGGCCGTAAATTTAAAACCTATCGCGGAATGGGATCTATTGCAGCTATGAAGAAGGGTTCTAGCGATCGCTATTTTCAAGGTTCTGTTAATGAGGCTAATAAATTGGTTCCAGAGGGAATTGAAGGGCGTGTAGCTTACAAAGGTGCAGCTGCAGATATTGTTTTCCAAATGATTGGCGGTATTCGTTCTGGAATGGGTTATGTTGGTGCTGCTAATTTACAAGAACTGCATAACAATGCTCAGTTTATTGAAATGTCAGGTGCAGGACTTATCGAAAGTCATCCTCACGATGTTCAAATTACAAATGAAGCTCCTAACTATTCAGCTCATTAGTATCATGGTATAATAAGATTCATCACACTGAGTGGTGAGTTTTTTTGATTTAGAAAGGTTTACAAATTAGACAATTAAATTGACTTCTAATTGACTATGTTGTAAAAAATAAAATGTTAGGTATATTATTTGCTTTAATTCCTATGCTTGCTTGGGGAAGTATAGGATTTATCAGTAATAAAATAGGGGGAACTCCTAATCAACAGACTTTTGGACTTACGATCGGAGCAATAGCTTTCTCAATTTGTGTTTACATAGTTGTCAACCCTAAATTGACAGCACTGTTATGGGTTGTTGGAATTTTAGGTGGCCTACTTTGGTCTGTTGGACAGAATTTTCAATTTAGAGCGATGCAGTATATGGGCGTTTCTGTTGCGAATCCTATATCCAGTGGAAGTCAACTTATTTTAGGCTCTTTTATCGGTGTACTTATTTTTAAAGAATGGCGACTGCCATTACAATATTTTTTTGGTTTTATAGCGTTGATTTTCTTGGTTACAGGTATTTTCTTTGCAGGAAGACAAGAACAAAAAGAGGTTTCAAAGGGACAGTTGAGCGATTATTCTAAAGGATTGCGTGCAATTGTTTTATCAACTTTTGGTTATATAAGTTATACTGTACTTTTTAACAATATTTTTCACTTTGATTCTTTAGCAGTTATTTTACCTATGTCAATTGGAATGACCCTTGGCGCTCTAATCTTTATGAGATTTCAAGTTTCTTTGGACGGTATTGTCTTAAAAAATGCCTTAGTCGGCTTGCTCTGGGGATTGGGGAATATATTTATGTTATTGGCTGCTACACAAGCAGGATTAGCTATTGCTTTTTCTTTTTCTCAATTAGGTGTGGTCATTTCTGTTTTAGGTGGAATTTTCTTTCTTGGAGAAAAAAAGTCAAGAAACGAGTTGAAATGGTTGGGAGTAGGAATTATATGTTTTATGATAGGTGCCATCTTTTTAGGGGTTGTTAAGTCTCTGTAATCTGTAAAATAAGAAAACAAAAAGGATTGTTTAATCCTTTTTGTTTTCTTTGATTGTTCCTTCACGAATTAAAAAGTTTTTAAGCTGTGAAGGTAAAGAATTAAGATGATCTAAACTAGTTGTTGTTAAAAATGTTTGAATATTATCGCTAATATTTTCAAGTAATTTAAGTTGACGATGATTGTCAAGTTCACTCATAACATCGTCAAGAAGAAGAATAGGGTAATCTCCTGTGACGGTCTTAATAAGTTCAATCTCAGCCATTTTTAAAGAGAGAATAAGACTGCGCTGTTGCCCTTGGCTTCCAAAATTAGCATCAATACCATTTATATTAAAAGACAAATCATCGCGGTGCGGTCCAATGCTAGTATTCTTTTTTAGAATATCACGTTGACGATTACTTGACAGTGCCTTTAAAAAAGATTGATAAATATTGTTTTTATCACTAAAATCAAAGGAAGATTGGTAGCTAACAGTGAGTTCTTCAGCTTGATTAGAAATAATTTGGTGGTGTTTGGTGGCCTCTTGTTCTAAATCCTTGATAAAAGTAAAACGGTGTTCAATTACTCGACTTCCAAAATTGGCTAGCTGTTCATCTAATACCGAAAGAAAATCGGTATCAATTTTATCCGTTAATTTGAGATAGCTGTTACGTTGCTTAAGGATATGGTTATAGTTAGACAAATCAGATAGATAAATTGGTTTAATTTGTCCTAAATCTATATCAATAAACTTACGTCTTAAGGAGGGAGCTCCTTTAACAAGCTGTAAATCTTCGGGAGCAAAAAGCACGACAGTCATAGTTCCAATATAGCCAGAGAGTTTTGCTTGTTTGAGATGATTAACCTTAGTAATCCGTCCTTTACTGGATAAAATTAGCTCAAGCGGTACCTGTCCGCTTGATTTCTGCAGCTGTCCAGATAAACTTAATGATTTTTCGTGAAAGTTAATTAATTCCTTATCAAAGCGAGTTCTATGGCTGCGAGTTAAAGCTAAAAAATAAATGGCTTCTAAAATGTTAGTTTTTCCTTGTGCATTAGCTCCTAGAAAAATATTAAGATTAGGAGAAAACTCCACTTCAGCATCTTGGTAGTTACGAAAATTTTTAATATGAAGTGATTTTAACCACATGAACTAAGTACCTGGAAAGCGGATTGGATTTTGCTTTGCCTTCCGTTTTTCTTTACGATTTTTAGTTTTAGAAGAAGCCTGATTTTTTTTAATATCGTGATTCATCTTTTTAACAATTTTAGCAACTCGTTCTTTTTCTGCTTGTACTTCTTGATATTCAGCGATTTCTTGTTTAGTTGGTGCAAGGATGCTGATTGTTAGATTTTTTTCTGGTATAGATATTATATCTCCTATTCGTAATTTTTTACCACGACGTTTTTCATCTTCTCCGTTAAACAAAACGATATTTTCTGCAAGAAATCTTTTACTGGCTCCTCCGCTCGAAATAATCCGTAAGTTTTTTAAGAGAGATTGCAATGTTATATAGTCATCAAATAATTTATAATCCATTCTAACCTCGACTTTCTCTTGAGATAAGATAGCATAAAAATGGTATAATTGAAAGCATAAACTTTTGAGAGGGCAAGCATGAAAATTACAGAAGGTGTATACGCACATTTTATTCCTACAGATAAATATAAAACAAATCAAATTATCTTCCGTATGACAGGTGCTTTAGATCCAAAGAATTTAGCCAGACGTGTTTTAGTATCTCAGATGTTGGCCACTGCCAATAAAACTTATCCAACTGTTCAACTTTTCAAAGAAGGATTAGCAAAACTTTATGGAGCAGAACTGTCAACCAGAGTGTCAACTAAAGGATTGACACATCAAGTTGACGTAAAGTTGACATATTTAAAAGATAGTTTATTACCAGAAGGGCAAGAAATATTTGAATCTATCATAGACTTCTTAAAAGATTGTCTTTACAAGCCTCTATCAAGAGTAGCTCAATACCAAACAAAAGTATTTGAAAACGAAAAAAAGAATTTGCTTACTTATTTAAAGTCAGATAAAGAGGATACATATTATTATAGCGATTTAAAAAGCAAAGAACTTTATTTTGTCAACCCTAGTTTACAGATATCAAAATACAGTAATGCAGAGTTAGTAGAAAAAGAAAATTCTTATACAGCCTATCAAGAATTTCAATCAATGTTGACGCAAGATCAAATTGATATTTTTATTTTAGGAGAAGTTGATGAGTACAAGGTTCTTCAGCAACTTCATCAATTTCCTTTAGAGGCAAGACAAACTAACTTGAATTTTGAATACCATCAAAATTATACTAATATTAGTAAAGAGCTTATAGAGCAGCGTAAGAGTAATCAGTCAATTCTCCAATTAGCTTACCATATACCTTGCAAGTATGGTGAGAACGAATATTTTTCCTTAATTGTTTTTAATGGTTTTTTTGGAGGCTTTGCACATTCCCGTCTTTTTACAGAAATTCGTGAGGAATCTGGTTTAGCTTATGCCGTTGGCAGTCAGTTTGATATCTTCACAGGTTTACTTGAAGTTTACGCTGGAATTGACAAAAGTAATCGAGATAAAGTTATGAAACAAATAACTAAAGAACTAAATTATATAAAAATGGGACGTTTTTCTAGTGCTCTTATTAAGCAAACAAAAAAGATTTTACAAACTAATGCTCTTTTGGCAGAGGATAGTCCACGAACTCTTATCGAACAAGCTTACAATCACCGTATTTTTGGCGAGCGCTGTTTAGATTTAGATAATTGGCTAACTAAAATCAACTCTGTTACGAAGGAAGATATTTGTAAGATTGCTAATAATATTAAGTTGCAATCTATATTCTTTTTGGAAGGAGAATAGTTATGTCTGGTTTACAAAGAGTTTACTATAAAAACATAAAGGAATCTCTATATAAGTCTAAATTAGATAATGGTCTTTCTCTTTACATTATTAACAAACCTAATTTTAAAGAAAAGGCAGCTTTTTTATCAGTAAAATTTGGTTCTGTTGATAATCAATTTTATCTTGCTAATAATTTGACAGCTTCTCCAGCTGGAGTAGCTCATTTTCTGGAACATAAACTTTTTGAAGATGAGCAAGGCAGTGATATCACTTTAGATTTTGTAAATATTGGTGCAGATGTTAATGCCTATACAACTTTTGATTGCACTAATTACTATTTTTCAACTTTAAATTGTTTTGAAGAAGCGTTGGAGTTGTTAAGCAAGTTTACACAAAGATTGACAATAAATCCTGAATCTATAGAGCGAGAAAAGCATATTATTGGTCATGAAATTGATATGTATCAAGATGATGCAGATTATCGTGTGTATTTAGGATGTTTACAGAACCTTTATCCTAACACTGCTTTAGCAGAAGATATTGCTGGTAGTAAAGAATCACTTGAAAGAATTGACCTTGAAAATCTAACAAAAAATTTCCAGTATTTCTATACTCCTTCAAATTGTCGATTGGTTTTAATTGGAGATTTTAATGTAGAAGATGTTTACAATTCTGTCAAAAAAATACAAAGAAAATTTACAGGTGTTGACAATAAAAAGTTAATCAGAGAAGATAAATTGTTTGATGTTTCAGAGGTGCTACCTTCTAATAACCTTCATATGGATGTTACTTTACCGAAGTTAGCAGTTGGATTTAAATCAAGCCGCTACTCTGGGACACTCTTACGTGAAAAGCTGCTGATGAGACTGTACTTCAATCTTTTATTTGGCTGGACATCGCCCTATTATCAAGCATGGTATGAAGAGGGTGATATTGATGATTCTTTTGCTATTGAACTTGAAGTATCAGAACGTTTTGCTTTTGCTGTGATAACTATGGATACTGCAGAGCCTATTCGTATGTCTAGCATTATTCGACAAGTAATCAGGACCTCAGATAAGGATAAAATTTTTACAGATAAGGCACTGCAATTACAAAAAAATGCTCTTTATGGGGATTTTGTGCGTAGTTTTGATGATATTCAGCATCTGGGAAGTCAATTTTTGGAGTTTTTAGCAGATGACACTAATTATCTGGATTTAGGTGCAGAACTTATGTCTATTCAAATTGAAGATGTTATTAATTTTGCCCAAAATTATCAGGAAAATATGAAAACAACAGATTTTACAGTTTTTCCAAAATAAACAAGGAAATCTGCTATAATAGAAGCACGATAAAAAAGTTTATATAGAAAGGATACAATGAAAGAAAAAACTATTGGTGACCGTTTAAGAGAGGCACGTGTTGCCAAACAATTGAGTCTTTATGATGTGGAGGCTTTAAGCAAAATAGAGGTTCAATACCTTTTGGCTTTAGAGATGGATCAAGTAAAGATTTTACCTAAGGAATTACGTGAGAAGGCTGTAAAAGATTATGCGAAGGTTGTTGGTTTGGATGGGAGTATTCTCTTAAAAGAACATTCCGAAAGAGAAGAACTTATAAAAAAGCAAAGAGCGGAAGATAGAGAAAGAGAAGAGCAAAAAGCAAAAGAGGATAATCGCCCATTATCTCGTTTTTCCAATCATAAACGTGAAGAAAAACGCAGATCGGCTTACCTTCCATTAATGGCACTTAGTTTAATTGCTATTTTAATTGTTCTTTTTGTTGGTTATGTCATTTTTGATCGTTTTTCTGCAAGCATCTCCAGTAAAACGAGTCAATCTTATTCTCTTATTGCCCATAATTCAGAAACAGAAAAAATAAGTCCAAGTACTTCTTCAACAACTCAAAAGGACAAAAAATCCTCCATCTCCACAATAGTGGATGGAAATGCTATGACTGTAGACTTAAGTAATGCAGAAGATGAAGTTACGATTAATGTTGGTTTAACAGATGTTAACAGTTCATGGGTTTCAGTAACCAATTCAGATTTATCTTCTGGACAGCTTCTTTCAGAGGATGGTACTAAATCTTATACTGCAACTCTTAACAAAGATGCGACAAGTTCTTTGATTTCTCTTGAACAAACAAAAGGAGTAAGTCTAAGTATTGATGGGGAAAATATTGATTTATCAGATCTTAATGCAGAAGAACTCTGCTATATTACCCTCAATATCCAATAGAAATGAGAATATTATGACTAAAAAAGAAAATCTTCCAAATCTCTTAACGATAATTCGTATCATCCTGATTCCCATTTTTTTGCTGACCTCTTCAATTTCAAACAACCTAATTTGGCATATTGTATCAGCTGTTATTTTTGCGGTTGCAAGTTTGACTGATTATTTGGATGGCTATTTGGCGCGGAAATGGCATGTCGTTACCAACTTTGGGAAATTTGCTGATCCTTTGGCTGATAAAATGCTAGTAATGTCAGCTTTTATTATGTTGGTTGGATTGGACATGGCTCCAGCTTGGGTTTCAGCTGTTATCATCTGCCGAGAACTTGCTGTAACGGGGCTTCGTCTTTTATTGGTGGAAACAGGGGGAGAAGTCTTAGCGGCTGCCATGCCTGGTAAAATCAAAACAGCTACTCAAATGTTTGCTGTGATTCTATTGCTTTGTCATGTGCAAACATTTGGACTTGTTATGCTTTATATTTCTCTTTTCTTTACTCTTTATTCTGGTTACGATTATTTCAAAGGTGCTGGATTCTTGTTTAAAGATACTTTTAAGTAAAATGGTAAAGTTATGATTGATGTAAAAAATATTAATTTTAAGTACACTGAAGAACAAGAAGATTATACTTTAAAAAATTTAACGTTTCACGTGAAACGTGGAGAATGGCTGTCAATTGTTGGGCATAACGGTTCAGGGAAATCGACTACTGCTCGCCTTATTGACGGTTTATTAGCTGCAGAATCAGGGGTTATTAGTATTGATGGCGAGACTTTGACAGAAGATAATGTGTGGGATATCCGTCATAAAGTCGGAATGGTCTTTCAAAATCCCGATAACCAATTTGTAGGAGCAACTGTTGAGGACGATGTTGCCTTTGGTCTTGAAAATAAAGGAGTTCCTTTAGCTGAAATGAAAAAGCGTGTCGCAGAGGCTTTAGATTTAGTTGGAATGTCAGCTTTTAAAACAAAAGAGCCTGCACGTTTGTCAGGAGGACAAAAACAACGTGTCGCTATTGCGGGTGTAGTTGCTATGCGCCCTTCTATTTTGATTTTGGACGAAGCTACTAGTATGCTTGATCCAAAGGGACGACTGGAACTTATTGATTCAATTAAAAAGATTCGTCAAGAATTTGATATGACTGTTTTATCTATTACTCATGATTTAGATGAAGTTGTGTTAAGCGACCGTGTAATGGTCTTAAAGAAGGGAAAAATTGAATCTATTTCAACACCTAAAGAACTCTTTAACCGCGGCCAAGAGCTGACAGAACTTGGATTGGACGTTCCCTTTTCGTCACAATTAGCACAAGCTTTGTCGCAAAAAGGACTTATTGAGACTAGTAGTTATCTTACAGAAAAGGACTTAGCAGAAATATTATGGGTATCACTCTCCAAAACGTAAGTTATACTTATCAAGCAGGAACTCCTTTTGAAGGACGTGCCCTTTTTGGTGTTAATGCTTTGATAGAAGATAGAAGTTATACGGCTTTTATTGGTCATACAGGAAGTGGCAAATCAACAATTATGCAATTACTAAATGGTTTAAACCTTCCCACTCAAGGCACTGTTTTAGTAGATGATGTTAGTATAACGCCAGATTCTAAAAATAAAGATATTAAACCAATTCGACAGAAGGTTGGTTTAGTTTTTCAATTTCCAGAAAGTCAACTTTTTGCTGAAACAGTATTGACTGATGTCGCTTTTGGTCCTCAAAATTTTGGTTTATCTAAAGAAAAAGCAGAAGAACGTGCGCGTGAAAAATTAACTTTAGTTGGTTTGTCTGAAGAGATATATCATAAAAATCCTTTTGACTTATCAGGAGGTCAGATGCGCCGAGTAGCTATAGCGGGGATTCTTGCTATGGAGCCCAATATTCTAGTTCTTGATGAACCAACAGCAGGACTAGATCCTCAGGGACGAAAAGAACTTATGACTCTTTTCAAACAATTGCATACTGATGGAATGACCATTGTTTTGGTAACTCACCTCATGGATGATGTCGCCAATTATGCAACCTATGTTAATGTGTTGGAAAAGGGAAGATTAATCTTGTCAGGACAACCGAAGGAGATTTTTCAGCAAGTTGATTTTTTAAAAGATAAACAACTTGGAATCCCTAAAGTCACAGAGTTTGCCTTAGATTTACAAAAAAAAGGCTATCATTTTGATAATCTTCCTATCACAATAGAGGAACTGGTGGAGGATTTGGCTCATGGATAAGTTAATCATCGGGCGTTACATCACAGGAAATTCTTTGATCCATAGAATGGACCCTAGAGCCAAGTTGTTGGCAATGTTCTTTTATATTGTTATCATATTTTGGGCTAATAATTGGTTAACTTACCTAATCATTAGTTCTTTCACTTTTTTGATAGTTATTCTTAGTCAAATTAAATTAAGTTTTTTTCTAGATGGTATCAGGCCTATGATTTGGATTATCTTGTTTTCAACTTTTTTCCAAATTTTTTTCAATACAAATGGAAATATTCTATGGTCTTGGGGAATTATTAAAATCACAAATATCGGTTTGATGCAAGCAGTTATGATTTTTCTGCGCTTTATTTTAATTATCAGTTTTTCCACTTTATTGACCTTAACAACAACACCCTTAAGTTTAGCTGATGCAGTGGAATCCCTTCTTAGACCCTTGGTGATTTTTAAGGTTCCAGCTCATGAAATTGGACTTATGCTGTCTTTATCTTTACGCTTTGTTCCGACATTGATGGACGATACTACAAGAATTATGAATGCACAGAAAGCACGTGGCGTTGATTTTGGCGAAGGTAATCTTGTACAGAAAGTTAGGTCGATTATTCCTATCTTAATTCCTCTTTTTGCATCAAGTTTTAAAAGAGCTGATGCACTAGCTATTGCCATGGAGGCGCGTGGTTATCAGGGCGGAGATGGTCGAACTAAATACCGACAGTTGTCTTGGAAATTGATAGATACTTTAGGCCTCTTAACTATGGTAATACTAGGAGGAATTCTATATTTCCTGAAAAATTAATAAATAATAGGCGCAAGCCTATAGCGATATAAAGATAGTATAAATGGTATAAAAGAGTCTCTGAAACTCATAAAAAATCTAAGAACCGCGTAAATAGCGGTTTTTTCGTTTAACTATAATGCTTCTGTAATGTTTTTAACATATCTAACAACCCTACGTTATATTGGAAAGGTATAATAGCAGCAAGTTTAAAATAAAAAGGGAGTGTTATTACACACATGAGTAATGTTCTTGAAAGTAAAATTAAAATAGCTAAAGTGGGTCTTTTTGGGTTAACAGCTGTTGCAACTCTTGGTGCAACTGTTGTTAATGCAGAAACTTATACTGTTGCAGAAGGAGATACACTTTCAGCAATTGCCTCTGCTCATAATACAACAGTAGATGCTCTTGTTGCTGAAAATCGTATTACCGATGCGAATTTAATTCTTGCAGGACAAAGTATAAATATAACTGAAGAAACTGCTGAAACATCTAATCAGGAAACGGCTACTGATTCTTCAGTTGCTGTTGAGGAGACAGTGACAACAGAAACTGAAGCGGTCACAGCTGAGTCAACCACAGAAACAGATGCAGACAGCTCTGTGACATCAACAACAGAGGAAAACGTTGCTCAGGAAACAGCAGCTACCTCTGCTGAAGAAACTGTATCAGAAGATGCATCTGTTGAACAATCTGCTACAGAAACAGAAGAAGTGACTTCTGAAAATGAGACAGCTCAAGACACAAGTGCCTCTTCAACGGCAGCTACCTCTGTATCTGCAGAAACTGCTGAAACAACCACTGCTAGCTACTCCTCTTCACTTAGTGCAGAGGATGCAGCAGCGAAGGAACAGATTGCTCAACATGAATCAGGTGGCAGTTATACAGCTTCAAATGGTCAATATTATGGACGTTACCAATTAACACTATCATATCTTGGTGGTGATACTTCAATTGAAAATCAAGAAAAAACAGCAGATAATTATGTAACAAGTCGCTATGGATCATGGTCAGCAGCCCTTGCATTTTGGAATGCTAATGGTTGGTATTAATCAGATTAATTTGGAAAAACACTCTTTTTGAGTGTTTTTTTAGTAAAACGAAATTTTTTTGTAATATTTGATACATAAACTATGATAATTAGTAATATATATAAGGTATGATGAGAAAAATAATAGAATTATTTAAGAGAGGTTTTATGTTTAAAAAAAGATACAAAGCACGTCGTGTCAAACAAGTCGCAAAAAAAACGTTAAGACTCCCAGCAATAATTGGAACTAGCTTAGTTTTACTTGTAGCTGTTATTATTTCAACTATTATTAATAAAGGTTTGACAAATGTTTTTTCAGATTCGTTAACAACCTCAAAACAATCAAGCAGTACTACAACCGCTAAAGTGTCAACTGATTTAACAGAAGTGTCAAGTTCAACAGCTCCATCTGTAACAATTGAATCTTCTTCGGTTCAATCAACGGAAGCTGTAGAAAATTCGACATCTTCAGAGGATCTTTCAACTTCAACGGAAGTATATGCAGAAAGTACCTCAACAGCTGCATACAGTACCAACAATTCTTACGCTAATAATTATGCCACAACAAGCAATGCTACCTTGACTAATGGAAATACTGCTGGAGCTACAGGATCTTATGCTGCGGCACAAATGGCAGCTGCTACGGGCGTTTCTCAATCTACTTGGGAATATATTATTGCTCGTGAATCAAATGGTGATTACACTGCTGCTAATGCATCAGGAGCGACAGGTCTTTTCCAAACTATGCCAGGATGGGGTTCTACAGCAACAGTTGATGAACAGATTCAGTCAGCAATCAATGCTTACAATGCTCAAGGGATGTCAGCTTGGGGATATTAAAACAAAAAGGCTGAGAGTTCTCAGCCTTTTTTGATGTCATTAAAGAAATTTGTTTTTGGAAAGTTTTTCTTTGGATCCGAAGATTCCACTGATTATATTAATTTTTAACAATCTTTGTCAGGAATTAACTATATTCATTGAATCAAGAAAATAGAATTTTATGAAATTTTTCTTTTTAATAATACTGCTTTAGTGATTATTATAATAAATTAGCTTTAGTAGTAGGGTGCTTTCTCTTATTTTTGTTATAATGGAAACTAAAAGGAGATATAATGACACAATTAAAATTACTAGGGCAAAAATACGGAGTAGCTCTAGCCATTGTTAGTTTTGCTGTTTTATTAGTTGCTCCACAGATTATTTCTGGGCAAGTAATAATTGGTTCAGATTCCATTTTCCACTATAATCGCTTCTACGATGCTGCAATGCAGATTAAGGAAGGAAATATTTCTTATTTTATTTCTCTTTATGGCTTTCAGCAATCAGGACGAATTGTCAATGCTCTTTACGGTCCTTTTTTTGCTTATATACAAGGAATTTTAGTATTGGTGAGCGGAACTTGGTATCGTTATCAGATTCTATCACGTATTATTTTACATATTTTAGGAGCATCTTCCATGTATGCTCTTTTAAAGCAATGTAAACTTAAAACCAATATTGCTTTACCAATTGCTTTACTCTACGTGACAACCTTTTCCATTCAATATTGGACTATGCGTCAAGGCTTCTCTAGCTGGGGAGCAGCTTTTTTGCCATTTTGTTTTATTCCAGCGATTCGATTTACCTTCTATAAAAAAATTGAGCCAGTTCGATTAGCAGTATCGGTTGCTTTGATTTTTCAAGTTCATGTTCTTAGTTCGCTTATTCTAGTGATTATGTATATTCCTTTCTTTCTTTATGGCTTTATAAAAACAGATCAGAAGTTGACAGTAATTTATAAAGGCATTTTAGCAGCCGTGCTTTTTTTGCTCTTAACGTCAAACATTTGGACTATTATACTTTATCTTAATAGTCAAAATCACCTTCTTGATCCTTTTATAAATGAAACGATGGGAAGAAATGGAATAGATGGGACATCTAAATATTGGCTTTACACACCAATATCACTTGTACCTCTATTAGCTTTACAAGTTATTTACTTGTTTGTTCGTTGGCGTAAATTGGCTAACTGGAAACGAGTATTACACCTTATTTATTTATTTTTCATATTGCTTTCAACAAGCTTTTTTCCTTGGCAATATCTAGTTAATAATGGAAATAAATTAGCGCAGCTCATCCAATTTCCATTTCGTTTCTTTGTTCCTTCCACAATTTTACTTCTAGTTATTACTGGTTTGACCTTTAATCGATTCGTCAAATGGAGAAAGACGATTTCTATAGTTCTCTGTTTATTCGTTTTTGCTGGGCTTGTGCAAAATATAGAAATGACTACTCAGAAAGCTAAAGAAGCTGTTGATAAAGAGTATGTTTTAAAACCCAAACTCCATGTTTACATTAAAACAAACTACTCAAGTTTACAGAAAAGTTTACATGATACTGATTTGTCTATCTTCTTGTCTGATATTATAAAAACAACACCGGATTATATTCCTATTTACAGTGGTACAGAACATCAAGATACTTACAATCTTTACTATAAGCATGTTGTTAATAATGATTCTAAGTTTACAAAAGCTGTCAAGGGAGATTCTCTAGTTCTCACATGGATATCCGATAAGGAAGAAAAAATAGAAGCATCAATTGTTAAGTATGCTGATACTGAATTGATATTAAATGGGAAAGTGCTAACTGATAATATGTATGCCTTATCCGCTATAGGAACGCCGACAGTCAGCTCGCAAAAAGGTAAAAATAGTCTGATCGTTAAATTTAAACAGCCAAAGTGGACAGATTTTATTATTGGAATAACGATTTTACTGTGGTTTACAGTATGTTTATACAGTGTTTACACTTATATAAGACAAAAGAAGCCTGCTATGTAGCGTGCTTTTTTTGTTCGTGTTATAATATGCTTTGCGTTATTATAACGCATCCAAGTCGACCTTCAAATCGATTTTGGGCTAACTGGGTCCTTCAAGCCCAAGTTTACAAAATTAATTGAGCAGAGGCCGAAAGTCTAGAATTTGAATAATTCAACTGCTTTTAGGTCTTTTGTATCTTATTTGATGGGAGGATTATCAATGACAGATAATTCAAAAACACGTGTTGTTGTCGGTATGAGTGGAGGCGTTGATTCATCGGTTACTGCTCTGCTATTAAAAGAGCAGGGCTATGATGTGATTGGTGTTTTCATGAAAAACTGGGATGATACAGATGAATTCGGCGTTTGTACCGCGACTGAGGATTATAAAGATGTTGCTGCGGTAGCAGATCAGATTGGCATTCCTTACTACTCTGTCAACTTTGAAAAAGAGTACTGGGATCGTGTCTTTGAGTATTTCTTAGCAGAATACCGTGCAGGACGCACACCAAATCCAGATGTCATGTGCAACAAGGAAATTAAATTTAAAGCTTTTCTTGACTATGCTCTGACTTTAGGGGCTGACTATGTAGCTACTGGTCACTATGCACAGGTCTCTCGTGATGCAGAGGGCATTGTTCATATGTTACGCGGTGCAGATAATAATAAAGATCAGACCTATTTTCTAAGTCAATTATCACAGGAACAGTTGCAAAAAACACTGTTTCCGCTTGGTCATTTACAAAAACCGCAAGTTCGTGAAATTGCAGAAAAAGCTGGATTAGCAACAGCTAAGAAAAAGGATTCTACAGGAATTTGCTTCATTGGTGAAAAGAACTTTAAAGAATTTTTAAGTAACTATTTACCAGCTCAAAAAGGTCGTATGATGACTGTTGATGGTCGTGATATGGGAGAACATGCTGGCCTCATGTACTACACGATTGGTCAGCGCGGCGGTCTTGGTATCGGCGGTCAACACGGTGGAGACAACCAGCCTTGGTTTGTTGTTGGGAAAGATTTATCCCAAAACATCCTTTACGTTGGTCAGGGTTTTTATCATGAAGCATTGTTGTCAACATCACTTGACGCTTCCGTCATCCACTTTACTCGTGATATGCCTGAAGAATTCACATTGGAATGCACAGCTAAGTTTCGTTATCGTCAAGCAGACAGTCAAGTTGTTGTCAAGGTAAAAGGTGACAAAGCGGAGGTTATTTTTGCGGAACCGCAGCGTGCGATCACACCAGGTCAAGCTGTTGTTTTCTATGTTGGTGACGAATGTCTTGGCGGAGGTATTATTGATATGGCTTATAGGAACGGTGAGCCTTGTCAGTATATTTGATGTTGGAATAATAAGATAAGGGGGAAAGATCCTGCCATATTTTATTTTTGCTTTTATGGCTTTCTTTGCTATTATGAAACCTATTTCCAATCTGCCGGCTTACATGGCTTTGGTAGCAGATGACAGTCAGACAATTTCATGAAAGATTGCCTTAAAAAGTTTATTTTTCAACTTTTTAGAATTACAATTGAATCTTTTAGGGTAGCAGGAGATATATTGGTTGTTATCATTGGTTACCATATGATTAATGGCAATCATTCTCTTAGCTCTAAAGGAATGGCTGTCGCTATTTCTCCATTAGCTATGCCTCTCCTTGCAGGTTCTGGGACAATAGCAACGGCTTCAAGTCTCGCACATGGTAGCTTTCAAAAACAGCAGATGACAACTTTTACTTTGCTGTATTTGATTACGTATTTATTATTACGAAGTGCTGATCCTATTTCCAAATTTTTAGGTAAAAATTTGATGGGAATTGTTACCAAGATGATGAGGCTAATTTTATTTACCATTGGTGTTCAGATGCTTATCAACAGTGTTCAAACTTTACTGCATCGTTAACCACAAAAAAGTTGATTGACAAAGAAACTCAATTTGATAAAATAATCGTAACAATAATCATGATGGTCAAAGCTCATGGGATTGCAGGTCTTTTTAGTCTGCAATTTTCGAGAGTTTTGGCTATTTTTATGTATGGAGATAATCATGACACACGAATTTACTGAAAATTATGACGTTATTGTCATTGGGGCTGGACATGCTGGGGTTGAAGCTAGTCTGGCTGCCAGCCGCATGGGCTGTAAGACTTTATTGGCCACTATTAACCTCGAAATGTTGGCTTTTATGCCTTGTAACCCATCAATTGGCGGATCTGCAAAAGGAATTGTTGTCCGTGAGATTGATGCTCTTGGCGGCGAGATGGGCAAGAACATTGACAAGACTTATATCCAAATGAAAATGCTGAATACTGGTAAAGGCCCTGCGGTTCGGGCGCTTCGGGCTCAAGCTGATAAGGCGCTTTATGCGCGTACCATGAAGCATACTGTTGAACAGCAGGAAAATCTGACACTTCGTCAATCCATGGTTGATGAAATCTTGGTGGAAGATGGTAAGGTTGTTGGTGTTAGAACAGCAACAAACCAGAAATTTTTTGCCAAGGCTGTTATTGTGACAACTGGTACAGCTTTGCGCGGGGAGATTATCCTTGGCGAACTCAAATATTCGTCAGGTCCAAATAATAGTCTAGCTTCAATTGGGTTAGCTGATAATTTGAAAAAATTGGGTCTCGAAATCGGTCGTTTTAAAACAGGAACACCTCCACGTGTCAAGGCAGCGTCAATCAATTATGATGAAACGGACATTCAACCAGGTGATGATAAACCAAATCATTTCTCATTTATGTCCAAGGATGAAGACTATCTCAAAGATCAAATTCCTTGCTGGCTAACTTATACCAATCAAACCAGCCATGATATTATCAACCAAAATCTTTACCGTGCGCCGATGTTTTCAGGTATTGTCAAGGGGGTTGGACCGAGATACTGTCCGTCTATTGAAGACAAGATTGTCCGTTTTGCCGATAAAGAACGTCATCAGCTTTTTCTGGAACCAGAAGGACGGGAAACAGAAGAGGTATACATTCAAGGATTGTCAACAAGCTTACCTGAAGATGTTCAGAAAGACTTAATTCATTCGATCAAAGGACTTGAAAAAGCTGAGATGATGCGGACAGGTTATGCCATTGAATATGATATTGTTCTACCTCATCAATTGCGTGCAACGCTGGAAACTAAAAAGATTTCAGGACTTTTCACAGCGGGTCAGACCAATGGGACATCTGGATATGAAGAAGCAGCTGGTCAAGGGTTGGTTGCTGGAATCAATGCAGCGCTCAAGGTTCAAGGAAAACCAGAACTTATTTTAAAACGCAGTGATGCTTATATTGGCGTTATGATTGATGATTTGGTGACCAAAGGAACACTTGAGCCGTACCGTTTGTTGACATCTCGTGCAGAGTATCGCTTGATTTTACGTCATGATAATGCAGATATGCGCTTGACAGAAATGGGGCGTCAAGTTGGTTTGGTTGATGATGAACGCTATCAGCGTTTTCAAATTCGTAAAAATCAGTTTGACAATGAATTGACACGTTTGTCAAGTGTGAAATTAAAACCCATCGAAAAAACGAATAAACGCATTACAGAACTCGGTTTTAAGCCGTTGACAGATGCCTTGACAGCAAAAGAATTTATGCGTCGACCAGAAATTAATTATGCTATTGCAACAAGCTTTATCGGTCCAGCTGCTGAAGATCTAGATGACAAAACAATTGAGCTTTTAGAAACTGAAATTAAGTATGAAGGTTATATTAACAAAGCTCTTGATCAGGTTGACAAGATGAAGCGTATGGAAGAAAAACGCATTCCTAAGAACATTGATTGGGATGCTATTGACAGTATTGCGACAGAAGCTCGTCAGAAATTCAAGAAAATCAATCCTGAAACAATTGGTCAGGCTAGTCGTATTTCTGGTGTGAATCCAGCTGATATTTCCATTTTGATGGTTTATCTAGAGGGTCATAGTAAAGCGGTTCGTAAGGACTAAAAGGTATAAACAAGTCTAGGAAACAAAGGTGTTTTGTGGTATAATGGTCTGATTAAGAGGTTTATCATGAAAAGATTTCGATTTGCAACCAGTCACTTGGTTATGATAGGTTTGATTCTCTTTGGTTTGATAGCGATTTTTATTCGTGTTTTTAAAAGTGAATCAACCTTGCTAGGCGCGTTATTCCTAATCATGTTACTGGTCATTGCTTTGCTATATTATCAAAAAACAACCTATGAACTGTCTGAAATGGAACAACTAGGGCTTTTGAATCAAGAGGTAGAGGGTTCCCTTAAAACTCTTTTAGATAAGATGCCTGTGGGAGTGGTTACTTTTGACGATGAAACAGATCAGGTAGAATGGTTTAATCCCTATGCTGAGTTAATTTTGTCTGATGAAGAGGGGAAATTTAAAGCTGATTTTGTTACAGCATTTATCAAAGAAAAGCGTGACGGATCGCCCTCTAATGTCATTACTATTTCAGACAACAAATATTCGATTTTTGTCGATTTTGATAACCAGTTACTGTATTTTATTGATAATGTTTATGATCATGATGAGGCTACAGATCCGAATAAGACACGACCTGTCATTGGAGTCATATCAATAGACAACTATGATGATGTAACTGGCAATCTTCCTGATGCAGATGTATCGCAAATCAATAGTTTTGTTGCCAGCTTTGTATCTGATTTTGCCAAAAGCAAAAACATTTTTTATAGCCGTGTTGATATGGATCGCTTCTATTTTTTCACAAATTACGGCGTTTTGACTGAATTTATGGATCAGAAATTTCCAGTTTTAGACAAATTCCGCAGTCAAGCTCAGGAGCAGAATCTTCCTTTAACACTTAGTATAGGTGTATCTTTTGGAACTTTAAAACATAATCAAATTGGTCAGGTAGCTCTTCAGAATTTAAATATTGCTTTGGTACGCGGAGGGGATCAAGCGGTTGTTAAAGAAAATGATGACCATAAAGAACTTCTCTATTTTGGCGGAGGTTCTGTTTCGACGGTTAAACGTTCTCGAACTCGTACACGGGCAATGATGACAGCAATTTCCGATAAACTCAAAACTGTAGAACAGGTATTTGTTGTGGGTCATCGTAATTTGGATATGGATGCCCTTGGTGCTACGGTTGGAATGTCTCATTTTGCTCGTCAAATAGTTACTGATAGTTTCGCGGTTTATGATGATACTGATATGAATACAGACATTGCGCGTGCAGTGAGACGTCTTCAAGAAGATGAAAATACCTCTCTTCTCACTCTGTCTGAGGCTAAAAACTTAGTTGCGAATGATTCGTTATTGATTATGGTGGATCATTCTAAGACGGAACTCACCTTGTCAAAAGAATTTTATAATCTCTTTAGTGAGGTCATTGTTGTAGACCATCATCGCAGAGATGATGATTTTCCTGATAATGCAGTGCTGAGTTTTGTTGAAAGCGGAGCCAGCTCTGCTTGTGAATTGGTCACGGAACTGCTCCAATTTCAAGGGGCTAAGGAACGTCTTAGTAAAGTTCAAGCCTCAGTTATTATGGCTGGTATCATGCTGGACACTAAGAATTTTTCAACACGGGTGACTAGCAGAACCTTTGATGTTGCGTCCTATCTACGAAGTCTAGGAAGTGATAGCAATGAAATTCAGAGTATTTCAGCTACTGATTTTGAGGAATACCGAAAAATTAACCAAATTATTCTTAATGGTAAACGTGTCACTGATAATATTATTGTAGCTGCTGGTGAAGATACTAACATTTATAGTAACATTATCATCTCTAAGGCGGCAGATACTATGCTGGATATGATGGGAATTGAAGCTGCCTTTGTGGTAGCTAGAACTTCAGAAGATAGTGTTAGTATCTCAGCGCGCAGTCATAGCAAAATTAATGTGCAACGGATCATGGAGGATCTTGGCGGTGGAGGACACTTTAATTTGGCTGCCTGTCAATTCAAGGATTACCATGTTTTACAAGCTCAAGAAGAACTTATTGCTAAAATCAAAGAAGAAATCACCCCTGAGGAGGAAAAATTATGAGAGTTATTTTTTTAGAAGATGTTAAAGGCAAAGGTAAAAAAGGAGAAATTAAGGAAGTCCCTTCAGGTTATGCACAAAATTTCTTAATTAAAAAGAAATTAGCCAAGGAGGCAACGAAACAAGCTGTTGGTGAATTGAGAGGTAAACAAAAATCTGAAGAAAAGCATGCTGAAGAACTCTTAGGAGAAGCTAAAGCGCTTAAAGTTCAACTGGATAAGGAAGAGACACGTGTAGTCTTTATGGAAAAAGTTGGCCCTGATGGACGTACCTTTGGTTCTATTACAGCAAAGAAAATTGCAGAGGAACTTCAAAAGCAGTATGGCCTCAAGGTGGATAAACGCTATATCCATTTGGATAAACCCATCCGTGCCATTGGTTTAATTGAAGTTTCCGTTAAACTTCACAAAGAAATAGATGGGCAAATTAAACTTAATATCAAGAATGCTGAAGAATAGCAAGTTGACAATCCTGTAAAGGAGGTGACAAGGGTGGTAGAAGCCCAGGAATTACGTGTACAGCCACAAGACTTAGTTGCTGAGCAATCAGTTTTAGGAGCTGTGTTCATTAATCCTGACAAACTTATTGAGGTTCGAGAATACATTGATCCAGATGATTTCTATAAGTATTCACACCGTATTATCTTTAAGGCGATGATTACTTTGGCTGATCGAAACGATGCTATTGATGCAACAACAGTTAGAACAATTCTGGATGCTCAAAATGATTTGCAAAACATAGGAGGTATTTCCTATATTGCCGAATTGGTCAATAGTGTCCCTACATCTGCTAATGCGGAATATTACGCTAAAATTGTAGCTGAGAAAGCGATGTTACGCCGTATTATTTCTAGGTTGACAGAGACTGTCAACCAGGCGTATGAAGGGGCGACAGATTCTGAAGATATTATTGCTGGAGCTGAAAAAGCTCTGGTTGATGTCTCCGAGCACAGTAATCGCAGCGGTTTTCGAAAAATTTCAGAAGTTTTGGATGCTAATTTTGAAACTTTAGAAGCCAGATCGCAGCAAACATCTGATGTTACGGGACTTCCAACAGGTTTTCGTGATTTAGATAAAATTACAACAGGTTTACATCCAGATCAACTGATTATTTTAGCGGCTCGGCCTGCTGTTGGTAAAACAGCCTTTGTTTTGAATATCGCTCAAAATGTTGGTACCAAGCAGAATCAAGCGGTCGCTGTTTTCTCCCTAGAAATGGGAGCCGAAAGTTTAGTTGACCGTATGTTGGCAGCCGAGGGAATGATTGATTCTCATGCTTTGCGTACAGGGCAATTGACAGAACAAGACTGGAATAATGTCATGATTGCTCAGGGTGCTCTGGCAGAAGCACCCATATATATTGATGATACTCCTGGTATCAAGATTACAGAAATTCGAGCGCGAGCCCGTAAACTTTCTCAAGAAATTGAGGGAGGTTTGGGATTAATTGTTATTGACTATTTACAATTGATTACTGGAACTCGTCCGGAAAATCGTCAACAAGAAGTTTCGGATATTTCTCGTCAGCTAAAAATTTTAGCTAAAGAGCTCAAGGTGCCTGTTATTGCCCTAAGCCAACTTTCCCGCGGTGTTGAGCAGCGACAGGATAAACGGCCAGTTCTTTCGGATATTAGAGAATCTGGGTCAATTGAGCAAGATGCTGATATTGTCGCTTTCCTTTATCGTGATGATTATTATCGCAAGGAAGGTGAGATGTCGGAAAATGTTATTGAAGATAATACTATTGAAGTTATCTTAGAAAAAAATCGTGCGGGAGCACGTGGGACAGTCAAGTTGCTATTCCAGAAAGAGTACAATAAATTTTCGTCTATTGCACAGTTTGAAGAATCTTAACAAAAATTTTTATAATAAATAATAATTAAGGAGGCTCACATGAGTGACGCATTTGCAGATGTTGCAAAAATGAAAACCATTAAAGAAGCTATTAAGGACCATGAAGGACAATTGGTTGAACTGACATTGGAAAATGGCCGGAAACGTGAAAAAAATAAAATCGGCCGTTTGATTGAGGTTTACCCATCGCTTTTTATTGTGGAATACAGTGATTTTTCAAATCAAGCAGGTGCCATTAATAACACTTATGTCGAATCTTACACTTACTCAGACATTTTGACAGAGAAGACTTTGATTCGTTACCTGAGTTTGGAGGAACAGGCTGAACTTGAAAATAAATAAAAAGCTGAGGCAGGTGCATTTATGAAAAAAGTCCTACTCATATCGATTACATCGAATTTTCTGCAGCTAACCGTGAGGCGCTGAAGGTTAATTAGGATTTTTACGAGAAGTATTTAGCCGGACTTATCAGACTTGGAGTGAAAGCTATCTGAATACGGACGGCAGCGGGCTGTCAAACGGTTTGGAGACCAATTCTGTTACTCTGTTCCTTTGGTTGTCAATTTATATGGATGTATTGACGAGGCGCTGGAAAAGGCAAAAGAAGCCAGTGAAGTTATTATTCAGGAGATTTTTGCCTTCCTGTCGGTCAGCGTTTTCAGTTTAAGAATCCAGTTGGCAATGAGTTAGCTGTACGGATGGATTAAAATCAGCAAAAGGACTTGCATCTGCGGGTTCTTTTTGTTATAATGTTCCTCGTGTGAAATAACAGCAGAAGAAAATAAAGCTCGTCAACAGGTACCTCGAAAAACAAGTAACCTTTGCTGTTTAGGCGAAAGGCATCTGCACGAATTAGGTTTCTTTAAGACGTTATTTCCTACAAAATTATTTTTATAGGAGGACATTTTATGTCACGTTATACAGGACCATCATGGAAACAATCACGCCGTCTTGGCTTATCACTTACAGGTACAGGTAAAGAGTTAGCTCGTCGTAATTATGTTCCAGGTCAACACGGACCAAATAACCGCAGCAAATTATCTGAATACGGTTTGCAATTAGCTGAAAAACAAAAATTGCGTTTCTCATACGGTTTAGGTGAAAAACAATTCCGTAATTTATTCGTGCAGGCTACTAAGATTAAAGAAGGAACAGTTGGTTACAACTTCATGCTTCTTCTTGAACGCCGTCTTGACAATGTTGTATACCGCCTAGGACTTGCAACTACTCGCCGTCAAGCTCGCCAATTTGTAAACCATGGTCATATTCTTGTTGATGGCAAGCGTGTGGATATTCCGTCTTACCGTGTTGAGGTTGGTCAAGTTATTTCAGTTCGTGAGAAATCAATCAAAGTTCCTGCAATCCTTGAAGCTGTGGAAGCAACTCTTGGTCGTCCAGCTTTTGTATCTTTTGATGCTGAAAAACTTGAAGGTTCATTGACACGTTTCCCAGAACGCGATGAAATCAACCCAGAGATTAATGAAGCACTCGTCGTTGAATTTTACAACAAAATGCTTTAATCTACAGTATTTATTTAGCCAGCTGTTTAGCTGGTTTTTATTTTTTTCTTTCAGAAGTTTCTATCTGTGCTAACAATACAGATATTTTATAGAAGTAATAAGAGTTAAAAATTTATGTGTAGCTTTTATCATTTCAGGATTTTTAGTTTAGCTACTTTGAAAATAACGGAGCAGAAAAATTGATTTTATACTTAAATCAGTCTATACTAAGTTAGTCTCTGTCAGTTAGCTGAAAAGCTATCATGATTACTTTACAGAAAGTTGACAGTCTAAAAAAGCTGGTCAAAGATAAGTTGAATTGCACTTTGTCACTATTTATCTGTGCTTATAACAGTCTTTAGCAGCAATATCTGTCAAGTCTTGTCAAGGTAATAGAAATACACTAACTTTCAAATCTTCTCAAAAAATCAGATAAAATATAATAGATTTGAGAAACAAAAAATATAGAAAAGAGGATCTTATGTCAATAACGACAATTATTTTGTCAACTTTAGTTGCTTTTGAACATATTTATATCATGTATTTAGAAACTTTCAGGACGGATTCAGTAGCTACAGGGCGTGTTTTTAAGATGTCCCAAGAAGAATTACAGCGTGTTTCTGTTAGTAAACTCTTTAAAAATCAAGGAATTTACAATGGCTTGATTGCTGTTTTTCTCTTGTATGGACTTTTTATATCTCATAATTCAGAGATTGTGGCACTGTTTTTATTAAATGTTATATTAGCAGCACTCTATGGTGCCCTAACAGCAGATAAAAAAATCATTATAACGCAAGGGGGTCTAGCTATTTTAGCTTTACTTAGCCTGTGGCTGCTTGGATAACATTGTCAACAATGTTGACAATGTTGTAAATATATATTTACAAATGATTGTTTAATAATTTAGGAGAGGGCTCACAAAGTCTGATTTAAAGCAATATAATGAGAGTCCTGTTTTTATTTTGTCCTCTTTTTGAGTAGACTAAAGCTGTAAATAAGACAGAAGTTTTTCTGTTAGAAAAGAAGTTTTACAATGGAAAGAATAATGAAATGGTGGTATAGCATCCAGTATCTGGCATTTATTGCTCTACTTTTTTAGCTAACTTAGTGGCAGGGCATATTAAAAATTTAGTTATATCTATTATTTTTGGTATTGTTTGGATGTGGGATATGGTAGGAGCTCCCGTTTTATTGACAACTATAATAATAAAATCTCATCTTTTCTTTTTAGCAGTGGACTTTGGGGAACTGTGGCTTACGTGATTTGTGTGCCCTTGTTTTGATGTGAAGCTTGGGATTTTCTTGGCCAGATTGGAGGATAACCAAAACAATCTAAAGGACAGCCTTCTTTTGGGCTATTCCTAATTGATTTGTGAGCTGTCTTTGCCTGAAAAATATTTGATAATATCGGTAGCAGCTTCCAGTGGACTTCCCAGCTCGTCCATAATAGCCTCTTCTTTTTCTGAATTGACTTCGTCAAAGCACTCAATAAAATAACCCATAGCTTCTTGATAATCTTTTTAAGCAGTCGGCGCAGCTCTTTTTCCAGAGCTTTTAGGTCCTCATTTTTTGTCATATCTTAGGCTCCCTCTATTAATCGATATACGATGAGTGTAGCTGTTCCATTCCTCTTTTTAAAAGTTTTATAATTAATCAAATAGCTTAGAAAAACCTTAAGAATATGGTAAGATAATTCCTAAAGGAGAGAATTCATGGATATGGAAAAACGGTTAGCAGCATATACTCCAAAACCACTTGGAGAAAAGCATCGTTACGCAGTTTTGCTACCCTTAATTCGCAGTGCAGATAGCAAAGAGTGGGAGATCCTTTATCAAATAAGGAGTGAAGATATTTCTCAGCCGGGGGAAGTCTCTTTTCCTGGAGGACGTCTTGAACAAGGAGAAAGCTTCCAAGAGGCAGCTGTCAGGGAAGCTTGTGAGGAACTGAATCTGACTTCTGATCAGATTACAGTGTTAGGAGAGATTGATTATATTGTTAGACCTGAGAGAACTATTCATTGTTTTGTGGGTCAGTTAACTGTGAATGATTGGCGCAGCCTTTCTCCTAATGAGGAAGTAGCTAGACTCTTTACCATCCCGCTTAAGGATATTATGTCTAATCCGCCTCAGTATCATATTTTAAGAAGTCTGTTGGAAGAGAATGCCTCTTTTCCATTTGAACGCGTGAGAGAGGGCAGAAATTATAACTTTGGCTATACTAAGCGTTATATTCCTTTTTATAATTTGGGACAGGAAAATATTTGGGGAATGACAGCTCTTTTTACCCATCGTTTCACTCAAATTTTAGAAGAATCTGATGTTTAAGAAGTCTGGGTGAGACATTGTTGTCTAAGCATTTTAAACGCGAAAGAGAACTCAACAGTTCTCTTTTTTTTGCAACAAAAAAGGGAAATGATAAAATAAGTTTGCGGAGGCAGGTATTAATCCAGAAGCTAGACTTAGAATTATGAATAAGGGGATTACCTCTCCTAAGACCTTTGAGGAACTTTCTGCGGCTAATCCAACTCAAAACGTGGATGATTATATTGAATTAGTCAGAGACCAAAGTTCGTGGCCGAAAGCTTGTACACCTAAAAAGGTTACCTTAAAACTAGGTGATACATTTGAAATGGCAATGTCACCAGAGGATTTTCAGCCGAATGATTAGTCAGGAGGATTTGGTACAGATATTGGGACAATCACGGATAAAGAGTATGTATATAATGATTTAGCAGTTAAAACTAACTGGAAACCTGAATTAGAACGTGTAGTATAATAACGTGTTAAGGAGGGAGTGAAGATAATATACAAATGACTTATAATGATAATATAATTAGTTGGGAATATAAAAATCAAACTGTAGAGATAAAGTTATCAAAAATTCTTCATGCGAAATATGAAGAAAACGGAAATATTGTAATAGTCAGCTGTGGAGAAAATTTTATTTCAAAAAATTTTTTCTTTACAGTGTAGATGGGAAATTGCTAGGAAGACAAGACTTGGAGGCAGGTATGGGACTATGATAGATTGCATAAACTTGAGTTTCAATTTGTAAATATATAGTATCTAGCCCTAGAAATAAATTAATTTTTAGCATCTATCGTCAGTCTAAAGATCGTGGTAGTGTTTCAAAATTAGAAATTTATAATTTCGAAAGTAAACAAGTTTATCAGATTGACTCTCCTAAAGGCTATACAATGATTTATATGACTAAAATAGATAATGAAAACTTGAGAGTTGCTTGTGAGGCAATTGATAGAGAAAATTATGATTCCTACGGAAGAAGCCGATTTCATTTTGCCTTGGATTTAAAAGACCAAAATTGGGTAAAAGATAGTTTGGCCTACTAACCATAAGAGAGGAATCTGAGCTTAAGGCTCGTCAGATTGTTGACACTGGTAAGTCTCAGCCCTTAGAGAACCGCCTTTACCTTAAGAACGGCGAGTCCAACGGCTGTTTATAACCTCTCTGCACTTTCAGGAAGAACAGTTGCCTCTGGATATGATTAGTCAACACTATAGTAATACCATTTTTCTAGTGCTAAATAGGATTTTTCTGGAACAGAAAGAAATGTCCAAAAATGAAGCGCAGAGGAGTTTAAAAATACTTTTAGGAGCGTTTTATGATAAAAACAGCTGCTGAAATGCTTGCGGAAACGATTCCGAATTCGACAGCTGTCTTGAAGAATAAATAAACTGAAATTATAGAAATGGAGCCAGTGAGAGAGAATATGGAATATGTATCAAGAATTAATTTGAAAACCGCAACAGAATTTCGTAATGAATTGATTGACTTCTGTTTGAAATCAGATAGGCAATATCTTGCGATTGGTTGGAGCCGTATTTATGGAGAAAAAGAATTGCTGACTTTTTCCGAATATTATGACCGTATTCGCCAAGAGTCTAAAAGGGTGAATCCTGTTCTGAATATTTTCAAAGATACTGCTGTTGACGATTTATTTTTGACACGGGATTTAGATGGGAGTTATTGGATTTGTAGGGTAAAAGGCTCTGTGCTTATGAGATGTAATCGTCGTTTAGACTACGGAGCGCTACTACCGGTAGAGGCTTTTAAGGTAGGGACACAAGTTCCTGGACAGATTAAAGCGGCTTTCAATAGAGCTAATGCGGGTACTGCACAAAGAATTCGATGGTCAGTGATTGTCGAGTATTCTAAGGCTATCTATAATGAGCTATCCAAGGTAAATTATTATGAAATTTCACAATTACAGGGGAATTTACTGGATAATCTACCTGATTTTGATTTAGAGGAATTAGTGATAGCTTATATCCAAATCAAATATAATTACTATGTTCTATCAAATTCCATTGCTCGTAAATCTACAACCATAAAGGTAGAATGCGAGTTCCTTTCTCGAGGCTCAAACAAACTTAGGAAAGCAATTGTTCAAGTCAAGGGGAAGAAAGCTGCTCCACTAGATGCGATACAATTTCTTGAATTTATACAGGATGGATACGAAGTGTTTCTATACGCACCAACTATAGTAAATTCAGAGGATTTGAATAATATCACTATCATCAAGTCAAGTGAATTACTTGAGTTCTATAATCATTATAAAGCGGTTCTGCCAGCGTCCATTACGCAGTGGGAAAAAATGTATTGATTATTTCAATTTTACATGAATTGATGGTAAATCAAAAATATTAACAATAACGATTTGTTATTGTTATATAGAAATTTTACTCACTAATCTAAATCAAGGTACATAAAGGGGGAGCAATGAAATTAATTTATACTACTCAAAAACATAAACTCAATAAGTGTGAATGATTTCAAAATGAAAATAAAGTTGAAAAATACACAACTTTCTGGATTAAAATCCCTGGCCGTTTTACCATATACCATGATGTGATCCGTGCTGATACAGCTCTTGTCCTTATTATCCCGCGCTCTCTTTAGTTATTAAAACCACCCGAAATTCATTGTTCAGGTGGTTTTTTTATCGCAATTACTTTAATTTCAGTGAAGAAGATATAATTTTCGAAAAACATAACAATATCTATAAGTTCTGATGTTAAGGGTTTTAAATATTAAATGGGACTAGTTTGATTTTAAGCAGTAAAAATCCAGTTATTTTGCTAAAATCAAAAGAAAAAAGCCTTTGAAATATTGATTTCATAGGCTTTTCTTATGTTCAATTATTTCACTTCAGTGAAAATCACGTGTTTACGCAATTTTGGTGAGTATTTTTTGAGTTGAAGACGATCTGGAGTGTTGCGTTTGTTTTTTGAAGTAAGGTACAAGCGTTCACCAGATTCTTTGTGTTCAAGTGTAATATTTACGCGCATGGTATCTCCCTTCTATTATTCCGCAGCATTAGCTTTGGCGATTTTACGTCCTTTGTAGTAGCCCTTAAGGGATACACGGTGAGAACGTGAGTAATCTCCAGTAGTTTCGTCAAATTTCACAGTTGGAGCTGTCAATTTGTAATGTGTACGGCGTTTATTTTTTTTCGCTTTTGACGTATGACGTGCAGGTACTGCCATTTTTTCTTTCCTCCGATAAGTTAATGATATACTTGATTTTAAATCAACTTTAATAGAATACCACATCTTTTTTGTAAAGTAAAGTTACTTGACAAAAAACTTTAAATTTTGAGATAAAAGAAGCGGTTGGAAGCTCTAAAAGGCTTTGAGCCACTTTTAGAATGCTTATAGCTTATTTGGATGTCACACAGAAACAATCCGATATTCGTCATGGACAACGGTGTTTTCCTTTGTTTCTTTTTTAAATAATGACTGATTTGTGCCCTATTTTATGGTAGAATAGATAGCGAAAACCAGCTTAGAAAGAGATTTTGACATGAGGTTACAAAAGCCAAAAGGAACGCAGGATATTCTGCCAATAGATAGCAGCAAATGGCAGTATGTAGAAGGTTTAGCGCGTGAGACCTTTAAAAAATACAACTACGGTGAGATACGTACGCCGATGTTTGAACACTATGAGGTAATTAGTCGCTCAGTTGGAGATACGACAGATATTGTGACCAAGGAAATGTACGATTTCCATGACAAGGGAGATCGGCATATTACATTGCGGCCAGAAGGAACAGCTCCTGTCGTACGTTCCTATGTGGAAAACAAGCTTTTTGCACCAGAAGTACAAAAGCCTGTCAAGATGTATTACATGGGTTCTATGTTCCGTTATGAGCGTCCTCAAGCGGGGCGTCTGCGTGAGTTTCATCAGATTGGTGTGGAGTGTTTTGGTTCTAAAAACCCAGCAACAGATGTTGAAACGATTGCTATGGCTTATCAGCTTTTCGCTGAATTAGGCATTAAAGATGTGACTTTGCATCTTAATAGCCTCGGCAATACGGCGAGCCGTGCGGCTTATCGTCAGGCTTTGATTGATTATCTGACGCCCTTGCGTGACAGCTTGTCCAAGGACAGTCAGCGCCGCTTAGAAGAAAATCCTTTACGCGTTCTTGACTCCAAAGAAAAAGAGGATAAAATTGCGGTTGAAAATGCACCATCCATTCTGGATTATCTAGATGAAGAATCTCAAGTGCATTTTGATACCGTACGCAGTATGCTTGAGGAACTCAAAATCCCTTATGTGATTGACACTAATATGGTACGTGGTCTGGATTATTATAATCACACGATTTTTGAATTTATTACTAAAGTCAATAAGTCAGAGCTGACAATCTGTGCAGGTGGGCGCTACGATGGCTTGGTTGACTATTTTGGCGGGCCAGAAACACCGGGCTTTGGTTTTGGTCTTGGGCTGGAGCGCTTGCTTCTAGTTCTTGATAAACAAGGTGTCGAACTTCCTGTCGAAGAAGGTCTGGATGTTTACATTGCAGTACTTGGTGTTGGTGCCAATAGCAAAGCCTTAGAACTTGTTCAGGCTATCCGCGCTCAGGGGTTCTCAGCTGAACGAGATTATCTTGACCGCAAGATTAAAGCTCAATTTAAGTCGGCTGATACTTTTAAAGCCAAACTTGTCATCACTCTCGGGGACAATGAAATCGAAACTGGACAAGCTGCTGTCAAAAATAATAAAACACGAGAAGAGACCTTGGTAACCTTTGAAGCTATTACAGATAATTTTGCGGCAATATTTGAGAAACTTAAGTAGAAAGAGAGGAGATCCTTTTCTATTTAAAGCCGTTAGAAATACTAAGGGTTAAGCTGAGCTGTTCTCAATAGATAAAAATAAAGCGGAGGGATCCATGACTCATAGTTTAGTAGATTTACTAAAAACTCAAAGTTATTTTAGTCTTTCTTTTGACAGGAACAGACCGATAGCTTTTCAGCAAGCTTTTTGGAAACTAATTGAGCTTTTAGATAAACATGAGATTACCTGGTTTAATGGTGAAGCTGCTAGTGACCATGCCATGTGTCAGCACTTGCTTGGTCAGCTTTGGCAGTATGATTATCAGACTGTAGTGCTGACTTTTGAAGTCAAAGAACGTTATCTTGGCTGGCAAGTAGACGAAGAAACGGATGAGTTAACCATTATGATCGAAGATGTCTATGGTTTTCGCTGGAATCGCCTAGCGACAGAAGCAGATTATGCTATTGAAGATTTTGAAGAATCTCAGTCAGATTTTATAGATACCAGTGATTTATTGGCAGCTTTTGGGAAATAAGCGCTATTGTGTTTAAAATATGGCTCTTTGTCAACTGTAGTGGGTGACTTATAACTAAGCACGAGAGAGAATCAGATTGGTTCTCTCTCTTTGCATGTTCAAAGCGATAAGAATTTTAGTTTTAAAGTTTTTGAAGTTTCGAAAGC
>NZ_JBRUHR010000014.1:0-56951 GCF_053206925.1 Streptococcus dentiloxodontae
CCATATGAGTCTTTCTAATGTGAGTTTGGTCGCTTTTCATTATAAGTCATATGGGACTTTTTTCATACAGTCAAAAAGCCCTATAATATCTGAATGAGATTTACCCACTACAGATATTATAGAGCCAATAAAAATTTATTCTGGGTATTTTTTTATTTTTTTGAAAATAGCGGAGTTTTTAGGCGGCACTCCTGCTTTCTCTTTATTTAGAGCTGAAATTTCAGAAGATTTTTGCTAAAATAGAAAGGAATTAATAAAAAGGAGCCCATCAATCGTCATGGCAAATCAACATATAGACCCACAACTCAAACTCTTTTCACTAAGCTCAAATACTGATATTGCTGAAAAGATTGCCAAAGCTGCGGGTCTGCCACTTGGAAAAGTATCTTCCCGTCAGTTCTCAGATGGCGAGATTATGATTAATATTGAAGAATCTGTCCGCGGAGATGATATTTTCATCATCCAATCTACCAGCTATCCCGTTAACGATCACCTCTGGGAATTGCTCATCATGGTTGATGCCTGCAAGCGCGCCAGTGCCAACTCAGTCAATGTGGTCATTCCTTATTTTGGCTACTCACGGCAGGATCGTATTGCAGCTTCTCGTGAGCCCATCACAGCCAAACTGGTCGCTAACATGCTGGTCAAGGCTGGAGTTGAACGGGTACTGACTTTGGATCTTCATGCCGTTCAAGTACAAGGTTTCTTTGATATTGCGGTAGATAACCTCTTTACCATACCGCTTTTTGCTAAATATTACACTGAAAAAGGACTGAAAGGTTCCGATGTTGTTGTTGTCAGTCCAAAAAACTCAGGTGTTAAACGTGCACGCAGCCTTGCTGAGTACCTAGATGCGCCAATCGCCATTATTGATTATGCCCAAGACGATGCTTCGCGCGAGGAAGGTTATATTATTGGGGAAGTCACAGGTAAAAAAGCAATCTTGATTGATGATATTCTCAATACTGGTAAGACA
Organism: Streptococcus dentiloxodontae; assembly: GCF_053206925.1. Taxonomy (NCBI): domain Bacteria; kingdom Bacillati; phylum Bacillota; class Bacilli; order Lactobacillales; family Streptococcaceae; genus Streptococcus; species Streptococcus dentiloxodontae. The sequence goes on from NZ_JBRUHR010000014.1 coordinate 977, forward strand.
TTTGCTGAAGCAGCTAAAATCCTTGAACGTGCTGGTTCCACTGAAATTTATGCAGCTGCCAGCCATGGACTCTTCGCAGGCGGTGCAGCAGAAATTTTGGACGTCGTTCCTATCAAGGAAATTTTAGTGACCGACTCTGTTGCTACCAAAGAAAAGATTCCTTCAACCGTTAAATACCTGACAGCCAGCGGTTTGATTGCTGATGCTATTGTTCGTATCTACAACCGTCAGCCGCTCAGTCCGCTCTTTGCCTACACTTCACATGAGGATTAAGAATGATCTACCTAGATAATGCAGCCACAACACCTATTGGTTCCAGTGCTGCTGATGCTATGACCCGTGTTATGACTGACACTTTTGGAAATCCTTCCAGCATCCACGCTTATGGCCGAGAGGCCTCTAAAATTCTGCGTCAGGCACGTGAGAGTATGGCAAAATTGCTCCAAGTTCCTGCCCGCAAGCTCATCTTCACCTCAGGCGGTACTGAAAGCAACAATACTGCTATCAAAGGCTATGCTTTAGCTAACCAAAACAAGGGCAAACATATTATTACAACTGCTATAGAGCATCACTCTGTTCTCCATACAATGGACTACCTGAGCGAACGCTTTGGCTTTGATATCACCTATATTCAGCCTGAAAATCAGGTAATCACTGCCCAGCAAATTGCTGATGCCTTACGATCTGACACCATTTTGGTTTCTGTTATGTATGCGAACAATGAGACTGGCCAGCTTCTCCCTATTAAGGAAATAGCAGAGCTTTTAACCGAACATCAGGCAGTCTTTCATGTAGATGCCGTTCAGGCAGCAGGAAAGTTAACGCTACAGCCAGAAACAATCGGTATTGACTTTCTCTCTATAAGTGCTCATAAATTTCATGGACCAAAAGGTGTTGGACTCCTTTACCATAATGATTTGCATTTTGATAATCTGCTTCACGGAGGAGAACAAGAAGATAAACGCAGAGCCAGTACAGAGAATCTGATTGGAATTGCAGGCATGGCCGCTGCTTATACAGAAGCCAACCAAAATATGAAAGACAATTATGCTGCCATTGAGGAGCTTAAAACAGCCTTTCTAAACCATTTGAAGATAGATTATAAACTCAACATGGCTGGTGCAAATCTGCCGCATGTTATCAACGTCAGTTTTCCCAAACAAAACAACAGCACCCTTTTAACTTTACTAGATCTAGCCGGCTTTGCTGTTTCTACAGGCTCTGCCTGTACAGCAGGAACTGTGGAGCCCAGTCACGTCCTTCAAGCCCTTTATGGCAAAGATTCGGATAGGTTAAACAATTCCATCCGAATCAGCCTTTCTGATCAAAATACCCGCTCAGAAGTCATCGCACTGGCAGAACAGCTTAACAAAATTATAGGAGAATAACATGGCATTTGAAACCTCTGTCCACTTGGCTGATAGCAAATACAGCTATACCCTTAGTCCTAAAATCAAAAAATACACCTTACGTGATACTACCTTCATCCAAAATAAAATTGGACATTACGAGCTCAGCAGGATTTTAGAAAAAATCCCCAATTCTGGAGAAGGTTTTCCCCTTAAAATCACTATCAATAATGATTTGACTGCTTTCAAACTCAGCATCACAGACAAATCTGGTCTGCGCAACGTGAATATCTTCAAACATGAGGAAAATCATATCCTACAGGAAAAATTTTACTTTCTCATGCAAAGTTTAGTTGACCGCGATATTTTTGAACAGACCGAGGTCTAAGCAAATCATTTGTCAAATGGCTGTTCTAAGTTTATAATCTTTCTATACTTTCAATATAAGGAGAACGATATGATTGAAGTAACCATTCTAAATGCCAGCAAGCAAGAACAAACTATCACTTACGACAGCTATGACGAATTCGAACGGGCTCAGTTTGCCTGCCTGACAGCTGTTGCTGATTACTATAAGGTTATCAAACTCGTTTATAACGGGCATGAATTGGACTACTCAGATAATTGGGGTAACCTCTACTTCTATCTGTCACAGCTGGAACGCAGCCAATTTGAAAATTAATCATAGAAAAAACCTATCAGCAGATAGGTTTTTTCTATCTTAACTTGTCAAAGAGTTGTTGCATTTTTCACAAACTTTTTCTAAAATAGTAATAACAGGAAGGAGATTATGATGACATTTGAAAAAAACATTCCAAACGCGACAGCCAAACGGCTTTCTCTCTATTATCGCATTTTCAAACGTTTCAATCGCGAAAATATTGAAAAAGCAAGCTCCAAACAAATTGCTGATGCTATTGGAATTGATCCAGCAACAGTTCGCCGTGACTTCTCTTACTTTGGTGAATTAGGACGCCGCGGTTTCGGTTATGATGTTAATAAACTGATGACTTTTTTCGCCGATATTCTCAATGATAACTCCACGACCAAGGTTCTCTTAGTAGGAGTCGGCAACATTGGCAGAGCCCTGCTTCAATACCGCTTTCATGAGCGTAATCGTATGCAGCTGGTGATGGCTTTTGATACTGATGATAATGCTTTAGTTGGCAGCAAAACAGCTGACGGCATTCCTATCTATGGCATCACTCAGCTTAAGGAAAAAGCAGAGCAAGAAAAAATTCAAACAGCCATTTTAACAGTTCCATCTAACAAAGCGCAAGAAGTTGCCAATGAATTGGTTTTGGCTGGTATCAAAGGAATCCTCTGTTTTTCTCCTGTCAATCTCACCCTGCCTAAAGGTGTGGTGGTTCAATACGTTGATTTGACCAGCGAATTACAAACGCTTCTTTATTTCATGAAAGAAGAGGACAAGACAAGGAGTTCAGATGACTAAACCCATAATAGGAATTACAGCAAATGTTAGACCAAATCCAGCCCATGATGACATTGAATGGTCATATGCCCCTACTGGCTTTGTTCAGGGTGTTCAACGTGCTGGAGGACTCGCTTTACTATTACCTGTATCAGAAGTTTCAGAAGCCAAAACTTATGTCAATATGATTGATAAACTCCTTTTGATTGGAGGACAAAATGTTGACCCCAGATTTTACAATGAAGAAAACCTAGCCTCAGAAGACGATTTCTTCTTAGAAAGAGACCTTTTTGAATTGGCTTTGATTGAAGAGGCTGCGAAACAAAAAAAACCGATTTTTTCCATTTGCCGTGGAACTCAGCTGATGAATGTCGCTCTTGGAGGAACTCTTCACCAAGATATTGAAAACCACTGGCAGGACAAACCTTCTGATTATCTCTATCATGAAATGATTGTTGACAAAGAAAGCAAATTAGCTGAAATTTATGGCACCAAAACCGAAATCAACTCTTTCCATCATCAAAGCATCAATCACTTAGCCTCTGATTTACGCATTATTGCTAGAGACCCTAATGACAACACCATTGAAGCTGTCGAATCTATATCACCTGATTTACGCTTTTTAGGCGTCCAATGGCATCCCGAACTCCTTTTAGACAAACGAAAAGAGGATTTAGAGCTCTTTTCTTATGTCGTCAATGAACTTTAAAAATCGCGATTTTCCTCCCGAAATGAGTAATAAGCAAATTTACCAACGATTATGTGATCAAGGAAGCAAATTCCCAAATCATCACAGGATCGTTTTATTTTGTTTGTAAATTCCATATCATTGGAACTTGGCTCAACAGCTCCTGAAGGATGATTATGAATCAAAATTAAAGATGTTGCCATTAGTCTGCAGGCATGATGCAAAATCTCACGAGGCTCTGCTATGGATCTACGAACGCTGCCAATAAAAACAGTTTTTTTCTGAATAATGCGGTTTTGTGTATCAAGGTAGACAGCTACAACATGCTCCTGCCGTTCATCACCTAGTTCAATCATCATCTGATGAGCCATCTGTTTACTGGACATGATTCGTTCGCTTTTAGCAATTTCTGATTTATGAATTCGCTTAGCAAATTCTAGCATGGCTTTCAGTTCAATAGATTTGACTTTACCAATACCCGAGATTTGCTGTAGCTCTTGCAATGACAGAAGTGAAAAATCGGTAAGACTGTCCATATCAGACAAAATTCGGTTAGCCAAATTGAGCACAGATTCCTGCTTGGTTCCTGTCCGCAGCAAAATAGCTAGAAGCTCCTGATTTGACAAATGCTCTGCTCCTTCTTGCATCAAACGCTCACGCGGTAAGATGGCAACTGGATCATATTGAATCGTATACATAAAAACCTCCTTATCTTACTATTCGTAAAATTAGGAGGTTAATTTATTATACAGCCTGTGAAAATATAATTCCCAAATAGCTAAGCGATGGAATGATAGAAATAATAGCTAATAGCAGCATATACCAATTTTTAGATAAGCTAATTCTAGAATTTATAGAAAAAATTAAAAAATAGATTGGAATAAAATATCGTGATTGAACTCCGTCAATTATAGGTGAACCTATTAGAGAGAATTGTAAATATAAAATTGTGAAAACTAAAATAACGAAAGAAGCTGCAATAGCATATTTGATTGTCTGAAAACTATAGTAAAATATTTTATGATTATCAATGGAAAGCCTAGTAGTGTTTCCTTTCCAAAATATAGCCATTAAAAGAGCAATCAAACCAAAAATAGAAATATTTTCAGGTATATTAGTAATATCTAAACTATCTGTATAACCAATTGAAAAATCAATGAAACGATAGTGAATAATTGAATCCTTCAATAAACTAAGATAACCCAAAATATCAGACCTAATATGAGACAATTGCTTAAAGGTATCTACATTTCTGCCAAAAAATGCTCCTGTATTAACATCTTTAACAATTGCCAACCATAACAAAGTTAAAATAGCACAGAACACAATTGTACCACTCAAAAATAAAACTTGCGGTATCTTTTTTTGAGTATATAAAATAAAAATGATTGGCAGGAATAACCCCATTAACACAAAAATAGGAATTTTACCCATAACAAGTAAGATGGATAATATCATAATAGCTAAATAATCATTTATAGTCAGTGCTTTTCCCTTATTGAGTATTTGCTGCATAATATGAAATACATAAGCTGTAAACAAAGAAGCTATAGCTAATAGATAACCATCTGCTGAAATAGATGTTAAATTAACAATAGTGGTCGGAATGACCATAACAATACCTAGTGTAATTTTTCCAATTGGGGTAATGCGAATAGCTAAAGTAATTAGCCCAAAATAGAAAAGAAAACCTATAATACGCATCCAAAGATATTCAGTAACTGGTTTTATGCTAAACGTCTGAGATATTTTAGCAACCACTATATAAGGTAAATAAGAGAAAGGGGTATAGGGAACACCGTTTGTAGCTGCAAAAAATTCTCCTTCTTTGGAAAAAGGAATATCTGAGTAACGCTGTTGCCATTCATTATCTATCACATTCCCCTCAGTAGAATTCACGAATGATTCTACTCCACGATCTAAAAATTGTCGTTGTGTCTTTGAAATATAACCACCCACCTGTGACATATCACCATTATTAGAAACAACCAGCTGACCTGTCGCCAACTGAATACTCCTTGCATAATGCGATGATTCATCCAAACCAGACATCGGACCTTTATAGGCAATAGTAATAAGACACATTATAAAACTAAAGAATAGGAAAAAACAGATTAAAGCTCCTGTTTTATCATCCTCAGTGTTAAATAATTCCTTTAACATAAAATCTCTCCCTATTTAGCAGGTACCCTAATATAGTAACAATATTTCTCAATATTTTTGTCTATAATCAACTTTTAGTTTTCTTATTTACTTATGACGATCATAATAATCATAAATTTTTAATTCATATTGCATACGATTTTGACGAACAACAGTATCTAGAATAAAACCTGATACAAATGATAATGCCGATAAAATCATAAAACCTGTTGCTAAAATAGCTGATGGCATCTTATCAATAAACCCAGTTTCAGCAAATTCAGCAACAACTGGAATTCCCACAATTAATCCAAGAATGAAAAAAATAAGAGAAACAAGACTGAAAAAAAGCAACGGTTTATAATCCTTAAATAAATTGAAAATCATCTTGAGTACTTTGAAACCGTCTGAAAATGTATTTAACTTGGATTCAGAGCCTTCTGGACGATCCTGATAGGTAATCGGCACTTCTACCAACTTAAACCTTTTATCTAAAGAATGAATGGAGAGTTCTGTTTCAATTTCAAAACCAGGAGATAAAACTGGAAAATTTTTGACAAACAAACGATTAAAACCACGATAACCAGTCATAATATCTTTATAATTCCCTTTATAGAGCTTATTAACTAAAAACTTGACCAGATTATTACCAAAATCATGGAAACCTCGTTTATTTTCCTGCGTATATGTTCCATTGGATAAACGATCTCCAATAGTCATATCAGCTATACCTAATTGTAACGGTTTAAGTAACTTCTCCACTTCATCAGCCGGATAAGTGTTATCTGCATCTACCATAATATAGTAATCTGCCTCAATTTCACGAAACATTGAACGAACAACATTTCCTTTTCCCTGACGTGGTTCGAAACGAACAATGGCACCTGCCTCTCTGGCCAATTCATTTGTTCGATCCTTTGAATTGTTATCATAAACATAAATGTCAGCCTCAGGCAACACTCGTTGAAAATCCTTAATAACAGTTTGAATTGTTAATTCTTCATTATAGGCCGGTAAAAGCACAGCTATTTTTTCCATTTATAAATCTCTCCATTCAAATAATACTCACTAAACATTGTTTTTTGTAATAGGCTAACCCTTTTCTTTGATAATATAAACGGGTCTTTTTTTGGTTTCTAAGAAAATTTTAGCGATATATTTACCAATAATTCCTAATGCTAGCAATTGTAATCCACCAATAAATAAGATGATACAAATAGTTGAAGCCCAGCCAGAAACACTGCCACTTCCAAAAACCTTCTCTATAATAACGATAAAAATCCCTATAATTGAAGTTAGAAATGAAGCACCTCCTGCCCACATAGCAAGATTGAGCGGAGCTTCTGAGAAATTGATAAAACCATCCATAGAATAACGCAGAAGACTCCAAAAATTCCAAGAAGTTTCTCCTGCAATACGCTCACGATTTTCATAAGCGACATAATCAACATCAAATCCTACCCAAGAAAAGAGCCCCTTTGAAAAACGATTAACTTCTCCAAGTTCTAAAATACTATCAACCACCTGACGGGTCATCAATCGAAAATCACGCGCGCCATCAACCATCTCAGTACTCGAAATTTTGTTAATCAGCCAATAGAATGTCTTGGCAAAGAAAGAACGGATAGGAGGCTCGCCCTTGCGATCTGCACGGCGTGTACCAACCACATCATACCCTTGCTTTATCTTGGCATACATCTCAAGTAAAAGCTCAGGAGGATCTTGCAAATCAGCATCCATCACAGTGATAAAATCACCATCTGCTGCTTCTAATCCTGCTAATAGCCCTGCTTCTTTCCCAAAATTACGAGAGAAAGAAAGATAATGAACATTGTCAAAACGAGCAGACACTTCTCTAAGGATAGGCAGTGTTTTATCTTTAGAACCATCATTGACAAAATAATAATCGAAAGTCAATTCGTCTGACATCTGCTTTTCAATTTTCTGAGTCTCTTCCAGAAATGGATAAATGGTCTCTTCCTCATTATAACAAGGAATGACTATTGAAAGTTTTCTCATTTCTTCTCCTTACATATTTTAAACAAGTTCAACTCAAATGATTTTTACTGTAATTTTTTAGCACATTATTTTCTTTAACCAATGGGAAAGCTTCTTTTATAAGAAGCAAAATAACGACTAATATCGCAAAAACTAAGGGAATATATGTTCTTAATTGGGAAGCATAAATAGTTGGGGATAAAGATACCAGCATTCTCGTTGCATACCCCGAAACCAATATAACAACTGCAATTAACCCTTTTACTTTTTCCTCAAATAAGAAAAATATAATTATTGCCAATGCCACTAATAATACAGTATAAACAATTAATGGATATAAGTTTTCTTTAATACTAAAGTAAAGCATATCTGCTCTATTATTTTGACCATCAATAATTCGCTGAATTGCTGTAAATAGATTGGTGATGCCTAGTCTATTTATAACTATTGTATATAGAGTTAATCCTGTTATGGTTGTTGCTAGAAATTGTCTTTTGAGAATAGATAAAACTATAATAACAATTAGAAGCAGCATGAAAATATTTAATTCCGCCGTTACAAAAAGAATCCTATTTGTTTCTAAGTACCCTTTTAAAACTTTTGTTAACAATGACAATTTTTCAAACCCAGGGTACCAAGTAGCAATCTCCTGAGTCAACCGTTTGTCAGAACCGGGAGAAAGTACAACCGATATAAGTCCTGCAAGCGAAAGCAGAAATACAGCAGCATACCTCCAATCAATACTCCTTTTCCTAACGAATTCTAACACAAGGAAAAATCCTGAGAGAATAAAACCAAAAACAGTAAACTGCTCTTGCATAAACGCGAAAGCAACAGCAATAAAAGCTAGCAGTATTAAAATTTTATTTTTTTGACTTAATAAATACCAGCCAATAACCAGTGAAAATAATGGAAATAAATAATTAGTTACGGTAGGAATTAAACCCGCACTGGTAAACAGCAATCCAGGAAAGGTTACAAGTAAAATTATAGGAAAAATATACGAAGCATAACGATAATTCTCTTCTATTGGAAAAATAACTTTATTCAAAGAATATAGAAATAAAAACATTGCTCCTAAGAAAGTGATATCAAAAACTATATAATGATGCCCCGACATAAACATTGTTAGGGATTCAATAAGCAGTCTGCTTGACCAAGTTTGATAGCGATAAATGGCATATTCAAAAAATCCATATTTTGTTGATTCTGCTGCAAAAACTGTTTGATCGCCAGAGTCATTGATATAGACGATTAACTCTAGTGTGAAAACAGCGCTAATAATAAGGTAAAACAATAATAGTTGATAATTATTTTTAATAAAACGCGTTGCCTTTTCCATAAATACTCTCTTTCTACTAACTTATCGTATGTTGAAAAATCCCTTATAGTCATTAATATACCCTTTTCCTGCAGTTATATCATACTGTAAGAGTTTCAAATCCTCTGCTATTCTCTTTTGCTGAGCAGAGAGTTTTTTCTTATCACCTGCAGGAATATTATTCAAAACTTCTGTCAATAAAGCATAGTAAGGAGAAACTTTGGAATTGGTCTGAGTAAGAAGTTCAGCTGTAAAGTCACTAGAAGTGACATAAGGGTAGTTTAACTTCTTAGTCTGGTAATTACTCCAAATGAAATAATCTGTTTGATACTGACTTTCTGGAGCTGTACTAAAAATACTTTCAGGATATAAACCTGGCAGATGATCTCCATAAAAAACAACAGTTACCTTATGATCCAACTGGGATAATTGATTTAAAAAGTTTTGAGTTTCTTGATCCGTATACGTCAATAATCTTGCATAACTAGACAACGAATCATTTTCTTCTTTTGTAAGCCCTTTTCCTGTAGCTATAACATCACTCGGTTCGGACGATGACCAAGGAATATGATTCTGCATAGTGATAACAGAAAAGAATTGATTTTGAGAAGTATCTAAATTATCTAAAACATTTTGGTAAGTAGTTTTATCACTAACATTAAGTCCTACATTCTCAGAATTAGCAATTTTATCCTTTGTACCATTTGAGGCAATAAAAGTTGAAAAGCCTAATTTATTATAAATATATTTTCTGGAATAATTGGATGCTTCTGACGGATGGATAACAATTCTGTTATCTGCCTTGAATTGATTACTTATAGAAGGAAAAATAGCCATATCAGGAACAACTTCAGTATAAAGAGTTGATACTGATGAATTAAAATTATAATAGGGCAGACCTGTTAAGGTTTGGAATTCCATATTTGCAGTACCACCACCATAACCGTCCGAATGCATCAATCCGCTAGTGGTTTTTGACTCAATCTGATTAATGTTAGGAATAACATCACGGCTAAGGCTAACGCCTTGAATACGAGTAGGATTCGCAAAACTTTCACTTAAAATATAGATAACTGTCTGATCAGAGATGCTTGCTTTCCGTTCTTTGTTCATTTTACTAGCTTCGTTATCATATTTTTTAGCTAATTTAAGAATACGCTCTTTACTGTACCCCTCAGGCCTATCCATAATAGATTTAGTTACCTGTTTTGTCCAAACATACATTAAGGATTTGTAACTGGCATTTGAATAAAAGCCTTGATAACCTATATCAACCCAGTTATTAACTTCAGATACTACAGGAATTCCATTTAGAATTTTACTATCTTTCTCATTTCTAAAAATAACAAAAATGCTAAACCCAAGAATACAAATACAAGAAATGAGCCCCACTCTTGCATGAATGTTAGAGGTTATTTCCTTTTTAAACAGCCGTTTTCTAAAAAATAAATATAAACCAATGACAGTTGCCAGAATCACTATCGTGCTAATAATAAAACCAGTGCTTACAAAACTAATGAGTAAATCTGGATTAGTAATCCAAGTGAAATCAGTCACTAATAGTGGTTCATTACGTAAGTCTGACTTAAGAATATTAACAGTTGAAACAATTGTACCTAAAATCGCAATAATAAAAGTCATTAATAAATAGCGATTAACAACCAAATAAAGGAAAAAACCTACTGCTGTTAACACCAATATCTGGTATACTGTTGCTCCCGGAACAATATAACGCCCCAATAATTCAGCATCATTTCTTAAACCATATTGAAAGCTGTAGTTAAAAACAATCGCAAAGAAAAGGCTTGAAGCAAAAGCTAAAGAAAGACTTGAGCGGTTCTCTATGATATCCCTATAAGCATTAATACAGCTCTTAACAATGACACTAAAAATTATTAGCGCTGCTAAACTATATATAAATAGAATACCTTCATAGGTTAATGGAGAGCGACTTAGATTATTTAAGGATTCATCCAATGATGTGTTGTAAAGTTTATCGCTCAGGATATAAGAAACAACTAATCCGCTCAAAAGCTGGTCATCTTCAGAAAAATTCTCTAAAAATGCATCAAATTTTTGGGAAAAGTGCGAACGCTTACCCTTTGTAAGGTAACTTAGCAATATTGCAAAAGCTACAATTAAAAATAAAGTTGGAAAAAAAGAAAATTGAAAAAAATGATTCTTAGCTAAGTCCAACAGTTTAAAGGACTCATTATTCAAATTTCGAGTGACATTTAAAAAATAGGAAACTATTATATAAAAAATGTACCCCAATAATAATTTGCTAATAAACGATTTATTTAAATTTCTAGATAAATAAATTGCTAATCCTATAATTGAAAATAGATAAACAACTAAACTTATTCCGCCAATGATCTGAAATAAAGGAGAGAGTTTCTCCCAATCTTTCATTAAGAAAAATATATTCTTTAAAGCAAAATTAAGAAGCAAAATAAGTAAAAAAATAATTGTGTTATGCTTTTGTTTTCCCGTTACAAAACTTTTCAGTTTCTTCATCATTTAACTTTCTCCAATGAACGTTTGATAATGTATTTTATCGCACGCGCAGGTCCTAAAAATATATACTTAACCGCACCTTTGATACCACCCATATAATTGAAATCAACATAAGTATGCGGAGCACTGCTGCCACGTTCATTGTACAATTTATTATCTACAAAAGGTGTGATATCAATTGGATTTTTAGAAATCTTGAAATCATAATGTTCATTCCAAGCGATATAAATTAGCAACCGTTCGATTGCATGCAAAATAGAATTCTGCGGCAGCGGCTCTTCTGGCACATCTTCATCTGTTAGATTTAAATCAAAAAGAGGCTTCAAGGCATCATATTTGAACCAGACAAAAGTCCCGTAGCTCATGACAAAAGTGTGAAAACGATTGAAATCAATAGGTTTTACCATTCCCATTTTTTTCCAAAGTTCATTCATTTTCGGTGCAATGAGATTTTCATTCCAAGCATCTACAATTTTATTGTATCTAAAGAAAGTTGGTATATCTGCGATGACCAAACCAAGTTTGTCATTGTCAAAACCTGATAAGATACTATCAGCCGGTTTAACCATCATCTCAATTAACTCTTTACGCCAAGACTCTCCTGCCCAGAAATCTGCTTCTTTTGATTTTTTAGTATGAAAATGACCAATATAATCATAGTCAGCAAGATTTGATTTTAATTTCAGCATAGGCAGTACGTCACGGCCGATATTTCCCGTTACAAAAATGCGTGCCTGAACATGATTATGAAGCAATATCTTCTCAATATCAACTTCTTTTTCCTTAACATCTGTCGTAATGAAAAGATCATAATCAAAATGAAAGGCTTTAAAAGCATCTAAAAATTCCTGCAGCAAGTCAACATAGAAGACATGCAAATGAACAGCAACTTTTTTAGAAAACGTCTCAGGCAATTCTGCTGGTTTAAGGTACTTCCGTGCTAGTAGGTATTTGAAATCTGGAAAATTGATTTCAGACATATGTGAAACAATCAAATCAACAGGATAAGCAGATATACGTTCGATTTCATCCAACAGATAAGGTGTAATGTGCTGGTTGTTATCAATTGCTTTTACCTTAATGAAAGGGACTCTGTGATTTAGGATAGCTGTCGGATTATAGTAGGAGAAATCCGCATGCAGCATGCCCTCAGTTGGTTCATTAATCGTGTTAAAGATCGTTTGATACTGAAAGCCAGCCTCCAACAAGGTTGTCGTTACCTGAGTTTCATAATCGTCAATAACCTTTTGAACATCCGTATGATTTTGGATGTTTTCCCAGAAATCATGAAAAGCATCAGACTGCAGGACAGCTTGCTTAAAAGTAATGAAGTAACTTTGGATATGTTCATTAAACTGCTTGGTAGCACGATTATTGGTTAATCCCCAAAAATCAGTCTCCGCTTGATTTTCATAATGAAAATAATAATCCTTAATATCCCACAAAGGTCCAAAGCAAGTATCATTCATAATGGTAAGGACATCATAATCATTTAGATTGTCAAATCCCACATGATTCATACCATCACGCCAAGCAGCAAAATCAAAACCAACATTGCTTCGTTGCAAAAAGTCATCCATTAAATTCTGATTACGCAGCTTTTCTTGATCTTCAGATGATACCGTACTATTGGTAATAAAGACCACTCGTGAAAATAAGGGACGCATCTGAGTCAGCTGATAATAGACATGTGAACTGACACGATTATATTTATTAAAGTGAACATACAAAAGCAGTCGCTTCATTTTTTTCTCCTAAATAAATTGATAAATTTGGTCGGGATAGTCCAACGGCGAGAAGTCACTACAGAATTATAGCGATAAACCATTTCTTCCAATTGCTTCCTCAGCTTCTCATTATCTGATTCAAGATTCGCAGCCTGATTTCTAAGTATCTTTAATTGTTTCATATCAGTATCATATTCAAGCAACTGCGAGGCTATCTCTGAGCCAAGATACTGACTGGTCAAGGGCTGATCCGTATTAAACAGTTCAAAACTCAGACTATATTCTTCAGAGTCTGTATGGCGAAGATCATAAATCAGTTGAGGATCTGGCTCTCCAAAAAGGTAGGACTGTCCTATTTTAGCTCCATTAGACTGAGAGGGTTCAAGTTCTGTTCCATATGCCTCATCAACCAAACTGACTGATTTGACATAAATTGGTAATTCTGACAAATCTACACGTAGAAGACTACAATCTGCCGGAACTTGAAGGGTCTGCTTTTGTCCTGGTTTAAAGGGCAATTGCAAAGCGGTCTCATCTGAAAAGGGACTATCTGGACGCTCCGTGAAAACCGTAACATACTGTCCATCCAAATAATGATTGGGAATGTGGCTACGAGATAATGCTTTTTCAAAGTCATTATATTTCCTAAGAAGAATACAAAGAATTGCTTTATAGTCCACATCCGAATACTTATCTAAGTAATAATATTGTGTTTTAAGTAATTTATCAAAGCGATTCTGAAGATCTTTGAAATTTTGAGGACGAGAGTCAGATCCCTCATTAACACGATAGGCAACTGTTACTTCTGGTAAAAAGCTGAATGTTGTTTGATGAAACAAATCTAATTGTAGATTGAAAGTATCATCAGCTGTCTGAATATCTTCATCCAACATACTATTAACACTTAACATTAATTCTCTCTCAACCAACCATGTTGAAGGAGCTGTAAACCCACGTGTAGCAATCATCTTTTCATATGTATCAGCAATATCAATGATATGATTTGAAAATACTGATTCTGCAGTAACAACACTATCAGAATCTACAAAATCAATATCTGTTCCACACCATTTTGAATCAGGAAAACTATTTAACAATTGAACTTGTTTTGACAACTTATAATCATCAGTCCAATAATCATCCCCATCACATCTAGCTATATATACTCCGGAGGCCAACAAACAGGCTTTCTTCCATGTTTTGGTTATACCTAAATTTTCCGTATTATATACACTAGTAATTATTGAAGGGTACATTTCCGAAAATGATTGGATAATTTCTTTGGAATTATCTGTTGAATTATCATCAATAAGAATAATTTCAAAACTTATTTCTTTTTGTTTTAGAAAACTTTCAATAGTTTGATTGAGCCATTGCCCTTTATTATAGACTGTACAAATAACAGAGACAATTGGCTTATACTCCACATCCTTCTTCATATTCTATCATTCCTCTACCTTGATAAAATTTCCCAAGTACCATTTCGTTGAATGATACCAGAAGCTGAATCTCGTGCAGATAAGTCATCTAAAGCAATATCATCACGATTAATAACAATGATTGGAGAGTTTTCTGAATTTGCAAAGGCATACATTTCTTTAGATTTTCCTAAAATCGTCACTTCAAGTTTCAAATTCATATCATTGACATGTTCTAAAGAGCAAGTGTATTTGAAAGATTTATGTCCAACTCCTTTTGTAGGAATATCTAAGGCATTATCATTATACATCCAAATTTTACGATCCATATCTGTCAAAGAAAAAACAATATGTGTCTCTACATCTTTGAGAACATCATAAGAAATCTCAAATGCTACCTTATCTTTAGGAGTTGTCTTAGCTGGTGATATAAGCTTAACTTTTAAATTATCTACCATCAACTCCGCTTCTTTCTTCTCACTTGAGTCACTATCGTTAACTTCTTGAGGTGCAGCTGAAACTGCATTATCAAAGCTATACTGATTAGCCACATCTTCTGGCTCACCGTAAGCCTTGACTAGGCCATCATCAATCAATACCGCACGGTTGCAGTATTTTTTAACAGCAGCCATATCGTGTGTTACTAAAATAGTCGTTTTTCCTGAAGACTTGCGCTCCATGAAATAGTCATTACATTTGCGCTGGAAGGCTTCATCACCTACAGCAAGAACCTCATCCAAGATAAGGACATCGCCCTCTGCCTTGATGGCAACAGAAAAGGCCAGCCGAACTTGCATCCCACTGGAGTAGTTCTTAAGCTTTTGGTTCATAAATTCGTGCAGCTCAGCAAAATCAACAATATCATCATACATAGCGTCCACTTCCTCAGTTGTAAAACCAAGCATAGCACCATTCATATAAACGTTTTCACGGCCAGTCAATTCAGGATTAAAACCAACACCAAGCTCAATAAAGGAGACCAATTTCCCATCAATAGTAATTGTTCCTTGTTCAGGCACATAAATCTGTGAAATAATTTTAAGCAAAGTTGACTTTCCAGAACCATTTCGTCCAACGATACCAAAAAAATCACCCTTTTGAACATCAAATGAAATATCTTTTAAAACATGCTGCTCACGATAACCTTTTATCCCTTTGAAACGATTAACCAAGGCCGTACGTAAGCTCTGAGTTGCCTCTGTTGGCAAACGAAAATATTTGCTGACATGATCAACTTTTACTGCAATTTGATTTTCTGACATTATAGAATCTCCGCAAATTTCTTAGCATTTTTATGAAAAATCATATACCCTAGAATAAAAATAATAAACGGCAAAATATAGGGAATCAGCCCCCAAAGATGGTGATTATAAAGATCCCAGCCACGTGTGCTGCCTTCATAAACAACGTAGTGGCGTAAATCTTGAATAATTTGGGCCAATGGATTAAGCATCATTACTTTTGCTACCGTAGGTAAGCCTTTTTGAAGAATGAAGGTCAATGAATAGATAACTGGGGTCGCATACATTCCGCCTTGTAAGACAACTTCCCAAATTGGTCCCAAATCGCGAAACTTAACAAACAATCCAGCTAAAATAAAAGCAATCCCTGTAGATAGTAAGACTAATTCGATGAAGAGCGGAATAATGACCAGAAAACTCCAGTTGATAGTAATACCATTGACCAAAGCAAAAACAAAAACAACGAGAAGGTTGATGACATAGTTAATACCAGCCCCTACAACCGATGAAATAACAATAATTTCTTTCGAAAAGTTCAGTTTACGCAGCAAGTCACCGCGATTAACAATGGACAGCATTCCCATACTAGTTGCTTCTTGGAAAAATGACCATGTCACCATTCCTAAAAGAACTCCAATAGCATAGTGAGGTGTCCCATCATCCAAACGCAGGAAACGAATGAAAACCAAATACATAATGGTAAAGAGCATGAGCGGCTTTAAAATTGACCACAAATGCCCGATTAGACTGCCCTGATAACGCAGTTTAAAATCTGTTTTAACCATTTCTCGCAAGAGAATACGGTTTTCTCTACTAAAAAAATTCATTTATTTTCTCCTATAAGCAAATTTGGTAATAATCAGCGTTCGAAAAACAAAGGTATGAAAACTGCGGTTTTTACGCAGATTGTAGGTTCTCAAGATATGAATCCGCTGAAAGAGTCCCTTATCCAAGATAGTAACAAACTGTTCAACTAAATCACGATCTGCCCGTGATAATTCTAAATCTAATAAGAGACTGGCTTGCTTTTGACTGGAATCAATCAGCCACCAATATTTCTCAACAAGTTTATGGGGACGCAGCCAATTTTTTAGACGTTTAGACCAAGTACGAGCCCCCAGTACGTTATTATCATGCTGACGGTAAAGCTCTGTAGGTCTATCCAGATAAACTAGGTGTCCCTTAGCAGCTGCTATCAGAGCTAAATACCAATCGTGCATAATTAATTGATCCGTTTGTGTCCAAAGCTTTGCCAAGGCATGATTAATCATAGCCACACCGCCAGTTACCGTGTTTTCAGTCAATTCCTGTACAAGCTTCGTATTGGCATGGTCCGACTGCGTTCGAATCATACTATCGTGCATGACCTGTAAGTCTTGATTCACAATGGTTAGATCCGTATAGACTAAAAGCGGTTTATTTTTTGGATAATGCTTTGCTTCTGCCAAAGTCCACTCCAGTTTTTCAGGAAGCCAAACATCATCTTGATCGCAGAAGAAATAATAATCTGCTCTGCTATGTTTCAAAAGTGTAAAAAAGTTTTTAATAACACCAAGATTAGTTGGATCATCAGCATTAATAAAACGAATCCGACTGTCAGTCTCGGAAAATTCTTTTATAATCTGAGTTGTTCTATCCTTAGAGCCATCATCACGAATATAAAGCGTCCAATCTGAAAAGGTCTGCGACTGTATACTCTCAATCTGTTCCGCAAGATAAGCCTCACCATTGTAGGTGGACATGAGAATATTAACTTTCATTTAAAAATAAGTCCTCGTACTCTCCTACAATTTTCTTCCAGCTGTAAAGCTCTGTCATTCGTTGCTTAGCCTTTTGTCCAAGCTCTGAAAAATCACTTTCTGAATCCACCTGATTAATGAGCTGACGCAGGCTGGAGCTGCTTTTGCTCCAGTAGAGAGCCGTTTTATCAGCCACTGATTGGTTAAACTTAACATCCAGAACCAAATTAAGATCTGTCGTCGCAAGCGCTTCAAGAAGGCCTGGATTTGTTCCGCCCACTTCATGCCCATGGATATAGGCAAAAGCCTGCGCCCGCAAATAGCTCAGCAATTCTCGGTCGTAAACCGTTCCAACAAACTTAATCCGCGAGTCCTTATCAAAGCCCGTTTTTTCTCTGAGCTGTTCAAAGTAACTGCTGCCTTTGTGATTGCAAATAATCAGCAAATCCCGCTTAGTTTCTGAAGCCATAAATTCACGAATGGCTGTTTCGTAGTTGTTTTCGGGAACAAAACGTCCAACAATCAGATAATAGCCTTTTTCTTTGCTCTGCCATTGATCAAAAAACTGACGAACCAAAGGACTTTGACGAGTTAAAGGCGAAGGCGTCACATCTGTACCATAAGCAATAAATCGTGTTTTACTCCAAGGATAACTTGACTGGATATAATCCTCAATACCCACATTATCTGAAATAACTAGATCAGCCGTCTTGGTCATCGCTTTTTCTGCGTACTTGAGATAAATTTGAACAGGCCGCGACCATTTACTGCGCTTCCATTCAAGACCATCAGGATTGATGAAAAAACATCCACCTAAAGACTTGATCTGGCGAGCGAGTGGTTTCATAAAAGCACCAATGGTATTTCCCAAAATATAAAAAACAGGTTTTTTTATAGCTTGTTCGCGGCAAATCTGCAGACTATAACGAATCGCTTGGACATCATAAGTCATAACACGAGCAGGACCGAGCTTTAGGGCATTAATCGTAAAACAATCTGCCCCTAAGTAATCAAAATGAGTCTTGTGCTCCTCATCACTGAGACAGGCAACATGGTATTTAATTTTAGATGACTGTTGATGTTTCACCAATTCTTCAACGAAAGTCTCAAAACCACCATATTTAGCTGGCAGTCCGCGGCTTCCAATGATAAAAACATGCTGCATGTGCACACTTCTCCATTCTAAATTACAATCACTTTATTATATCATATTTGCCCCTTTAAGAGCTATAAATAGAGGAGGTTTATCCGTAATTTTCATAAGATAAGAGCCTAGATGGATGCCCATCTGCATTTTTGACCACAATAAAAAACTTGGATTACTCCAAGTTTCTCTTACTATAGCCGAATGCGTTCGCGTGTTTTCTCATAGGAAGACACAAAACGCTCAGTTACGCCTGGCTCTACTGTTTCCAATGAATAAGAAATTTCTTCCAATGAAGCTTCATAGTCATTTTCGACCTCAAACAAATGCAAAGAACGCTCAAAACTGCTCTGAACAGCTGGTTCAAATGAACGATAACGATTTGAATACTGCAGAAGCTGCTCTGTCAAAGTTGCATTTTGAACAACATTATAAGCAGTTTCTTCCAAATGATCCACCGCATGACGAGAGGCTTCTGTTAGACGCATAACAGACTCAATATTAACACGTTTGCGGTTAAGCTCTTCCATGAGAGTTTCCAATTGTGTACTGGTTGAAAAGAAAATACTAAGAAATTCCTGTGGAATCCCTGGCAAATTGCGTTTCTCCATAAAGCGTTTGATCACATGCAGCTTATTGATAAAGACATCCAACTCTTTGCGAGATTCAGAATCATTTTTCTCAACTGCTTTTAGATTTTCAAAAACTTCCAGCTGAGCACTTTCAACAGCAGAGAGGGTCTTTAAACTCTTATCAAACGTTTTCTCAAGTTCAGAAAATGGTTTATCTTGATCATCAAAACCTTCAAGTGTCGGGGTGATAGCCTCCTCAACACCTTTTAAATCGGTCTCAAAACCATGAACTTCTCCTGCATAAGCTTCATCGAAAATATACAGGGCATTAAGACGTTTGATTTCTTCTTGCAGCTGAGCATTGTTTTTCTTTGCATGCTCCAAGTAATCCGGCAAAACTTTTTTATGTTTCAAAACAGCTTTGTTCGCAGCAATCTCACGCTCGAAAATACCATAGAGTTCATCAATTTTTTCTTGAATATCAACGTTTTCATCTTCGGCACGGTCAAGGTCTAACGACACCAATTCAGTTGAATTAGAGCGAATAGCTTCACGAACCTCTTGAAAACGCTGTTCAATATTTTTCTCTGGAAAATGATAATTGTCTTCAAGAAGTTTACGATAGCCTGATTCCAAATCATCCAGCTGATCTGGAAAATCATCTTCCAGTTTAGCCACTATAGCAGGAACTTTTTCTGAAATTTGTCCCAAAGCAATGGTGTGCTCTTCTGCACGATCAAGAATAGCTGCTGCTTCTACAGGATCGCCTGATGAATTGAGGGTTACAAACTCCGAGAATTCTGCTTCTATATTTTTAAGCTGGTTATTAATTTCGGTCATGGTTGTACCAAAATTATCAGCATTCTCCTCAATAGAGCTCTGCAATTCCTCATACAAATCAAGAGCATGTTTAACGCGAGCGCTATTTTTTTCTTCCTGCTCTTTAAGAGTTGAAAGTGCCTCACGAATAGCCTTCATATCTTCTTCAATCAAGCTAAGTTGACTTTCAATGTTCTTGATTTCATTGCCGGCTTTGATGAAATGGAAACTATCGTTAAGATTCTCAGCTTCAAAAATATGATTTTCAATATCAGCAAAAGAATTAGTTGCGATATCAGTCCATTTTTGATTCCATTCACGGAAATTAATCTGACTTTGACCAATCAAATGCAGTTCTTTTACAGCTTCAATTTCATTATTAATCGGCCAATCAAATAAATTTTGCTTGCGTTCTTCAAAATCAGCAATCCGCGAATCATTTCGTTTTCTAATAATAATACCGACTAAGTAGGCTGCAATCACTAAAAGGACTATAGCTACAATCAGTATAACAATTCCGCTAGACATTCGTATCTCCTTAATAGTCTATTATAGTCATAAAGTCATAAATAACAGTACGATTATATCATAGTTATCTTGGCAATGCACCCTTTTGATGAGAATAATTAGATATCTAGGGTACTATAAACTGCATTTTCTTCGATAAATTCGCGCCTAGGCTCAACTTTATCTCCCATAAGCATATCAAAAATTTTATCAGCCTCCGCAGCATCATCCACTGATACACGCGCCATAAGACGATTATTAGGATCCATAGTAGTTTCCCAAAGTTGATGATCATCCATTTCACCAAGCCCTTTATAACGCTGAACAGTCGGTTTGGAACGGCCTGTGCTATATTTTTCAATAGCCAGCCGCAGGTTTTCTTCCTGCTCATTACCCGGCTGAATATATTCTTTCACTTCCGCTCCTACTTTAATACCATAAATAGGCGGCTGAGCAATGTAGACATAGCCTGCTTCAAGAACAGGACGCATAAAGCGATAGATAAGGGTCAGCAAGAGGGTTCGAATATGAGCACCGTCAACATCGGCATCTGTCATGATAACCAATTTTTGATACCGAGCTTTGGAAACGTCAAATTCTGCACCAAAGCCAGTTCCCATAGCTGTGAAGAGACTGCGAATTTCCTCGTTCGCTAAAATTTTATCCATGCTGGCTTTTTCAACATTGAGAATTTTTCCGCGAATAGGCAAGATTGCTTGGAATTCGCGATTACGTCCCGACTTAGCTGAACCTCCAGCAGAATCCCCTTCGACAATGAACAGTTCGTTCATTTGAGCATCATTTGAAGAACAATCAGCTAGTTTACCTGGCAGATTTGAAATTTCAAGACCAGATTTTTTACGTGTTACCTCTCGTGCCCGCTTAGCAGCAATCCGCGCCTTGGAAGCCAGCACACCCTTTTCAACAATCTTTTTAGCAACAGCAGGATTTTCCAATAAGAAGCGGCCAAAGGCTTCACTGAAAAGACGATTAGTGATTTTAACGACTTCTGAATTTCCAAGCTTGGTTTTGGTTTGTCCTTCAAACTGCGGATTAGGATGCTTGACAGAAATAACAGCTGTCAGTCCTTCACGCACATCTTCACCGGTTAAATTATCATCTTTTTCTTTGAGAATTTTATTTTGACGGGCATAATCATTAATGACACGGGTCAGGGCTGTTCGGAAGCCTTGCTCATGCGTTCCACCTTCGTGTGTATGGATATTATTGGCAAAGGACATGACTGTTTCATGGTAACCAGTAGTATACTGCATGGCAACCTCAACAGAAATACCATCTAATTCACCATCTGTATAAATCGGCGTCTCAAAGATAACATCCTTGTTTTCATTGATATATTCAACATAAGAGGTAATCCCGCCTTCATAGTGGAATTCTTTTTTCTGAGCCATTCCTTCACGTTTATCAGTGATAGAAATGCGCAGCCCTTTATTTAAGAAAGCCAACTCTTGAATACGTTTAGCTAATTTGTCAAAATCAAATTCAGTTGTCTCTGTGAAAATTTCTGGATCAGGAGTGAAGTGAACTGTTGTTCCCGTACGATCAGTGTCTCCAATGACTCTAAGATCCGAAACAACAATCCCTCGCTGATATTCTTGGAAGTGGATCTGACCGTTTT
This sequence comes from Streptococcus dentiloxodontae, assembly GCF_053206925.1. Lineage (NCBI taxonomy): Bacteria > Bacillati > Bacillota > Bacilli > Lactobacillales > Streptococcaceae > Streptococcus > Streptococcus dentiloxodontae. Next base: position 23,230 of record NZ_JBRUHR010000014.1, read on the forward strand.
TATGAACTTTCACATCCAATTGTGTTGATAAGGCATTTACAACCGAAGAACCCACACCATGGAGTCCTCCAGAAACCTTATAGCCGCCGCCGCCGAATTTTCCTCCGGCATGAAGAACCGTAAAGACTGTCTCAACAGCCGGTCGGCCTGTTTTTTTCTGAATATCAACGGGAATACCACGCCCATCATCAACAACAGTAATGGAATTATCAGCCTCAATATAAACTTGGATATGGGTAGCAAAACCCGCTAAAGCCTCATCAATAGAATTATCAACGATTTCCCAAACCAAGTGGTGAAGGCCTTCCTTAGAGGTTGATCCAATATACATTCCGGGACGCATCCGCACAGCTTCCAGTCCTTCCAAAACTTGAATCTGGCTAGCATCATATTCTTGAGCCTTGGCTTCAAACTCTTTTAAATCATCAGTCATGTTACTTAACTATCTCCGTTAATTTTTTACTGCCGTCCACCATCAGGGTATCTAGCCCTGCTGCCTGACCAGCTTCACTGTCAATTAGCCGGTCTCCAATAACCAGCCCATTTGTAATCTTATATTTTTTAATCAAGTAGTTGATGCTGTCTGGACTTGGCTTTCTAGCAAATCCATTGGCTGCTGTCACCACCTCAGTAAAATAACCATCAATATGAGCAGCCTTAAGAATGCTGCGCACTTGCTTGCCGCGATGGGAAACCAAAAAATTACGACCACCATCAGCAACTATCTGAGCCAAAACCTCAGCCGCACCAGCGAATAAAACTGGCTGAGCTAAATGTTGAGCTTCTTCTTGTCTATAGGCATTTATAAAATCGGGAATATCAGTAGCAAAATAAGCTACTGCAGTATCTGTTGACTCTTTCAATTTATCATAAACAACAGACTGCTCAGCTGTCTTCCCAAATTGAGCTAAGGTCGCGACAAATGCCTGTGTGGACACTTGGTAGTTATCCAGCAAAGTCCCTCCCAAATCCCAGATATAGTCACTATAATTCATAAACTTAATTATACCATAATTTATCCTAATTTTGCTATATTTTCACTATTTTCAAACCAAAAAACAGCCCTATTTTAAAATTAGAGCTGCTATTAAAGGACTAATAAAAACATAAAGGATACCAGTCACAGCAATGGATAGACCAGCCATGGCTCCAGCTATATGACCGTATTTAAAGGCTGCTCCGGTACCTACCGCATGGCCCGTTCCACCCAGAGCAAGTCCTATAACTACAGGATCTTTAATTCCCATCCACCTAAGTAAAACCGGTCCCAAAACAGATGTCAAAATACCTGTAATAACAACTGCCACCAAAGTTACTGTCATAATACCTTGCATCTTTTCAGAAATTCCTACTGCCATTGCTGTTGTGACAGATTTTGGGAAAAGCGAAACTGCTAAAAAATAATCCAATCCAAATATTTTAGCCAGTAAAGCAGTGTAGACTGTATTAACCAGACAGGCTGCCGTGCTCCCCAAAAGAATACTTTTATAATGATGTCTAAGAAGGGGAAGGTTTTTGTAAAGAGGAATAGCTAATGCAACAGTAGACGGTACAATCAAACTGTTAAGGTAGGAACCGCCTATATAGTAATCATCATAGGAAATTCCTGACAAAGTCAGAAAAACGATAATCATACCTGTTGCAAGCAGCAAAGGGGTTGTTATAGGATGAGGAAAGCGCCTAAAAATTAACAAGCCTAAAGTATAAGCCAAGACAGAAACTGTCAGTCCAAAAAGAGGATTACTGTAAATATCACTCATGAGGTTTCTCCCCAAAATCTCCTTCAAAATGTTTCTTAACAAAAGCAACGACCAAAGCGATGGTTACAATATTAAGTGCCAAAGCTCCCAAAATGATTAGTGCAATTGGAAACAAATAAGATGAAATATCGTCCCAGCGCTCCATAATACCGACTCCGGCTGGCAAAAAAAGAATCGTCATATTGGCCAGTAAAAATTGAGCCACAGCATTAATGTGACGAAGCCTTAAGAGTTTAAAATAAAGGGCTAAAAAAAGCAAGAAAAGTCCAATGATACTGCCAGGTATGGGCAGGTTAAAAAATGTTGACAAAACCTCGCCTATAAGGGCAAAAAGACAAATCAACATAAATTGGACATAATATTTCATTGAAAATCTCCTCACAAAGGGCTTTTCTTATTAGTCTACTCCTTCTGCTGATAATTTCAAGTCTTTTTCAAAAAAAATCCAGCCATTTTCATGACTGGAATCGTAAACAGATGCCACCACCGAGAATCGAACTCGGAACGGAGCATTACCATTGCTCTATTATACCATTTAACTATAGCGGCAACCATTTAATAATAGCATAGCCTAAAGGAGATTGCAAGAACAAAATTCACTTTTTGAAAAGTCAATCCAATCCCAGACTGGCATAAGACTTGCGGTAACCAATTTGAATTAGCTTCCCGTCCTTAATTAAGATTGGACGTTTGATAAGCATACCATCAGATGCTAAGAGGGCCACTGCTTCATCCACAGATAAGCTCGGCAATTTTTCTTTAAGATCTAAAGTTCGGTAAGACTGACCGCTAGTGTTAAAAAAAGCTTTTAATTCAAGTCCCGATTCGTTTAAAAGTGTCTGTAAAGAGGCAGCCTTAGGCGGAGTTGCTTTGATGTCAATAGCTTCAAAATCAAGTCCCAAATCCGTCAGTTCCTTTTTGGCTTTACGGCAAGTTGTGCATTTGGGATATTCATAAAATGTATACATAAATCTTCTCCTCTAGTAGTTAAATTTCTTATACTTTATGTTCAAAGATTGGAGCCAGTTCTGAAATTCTATAACATCCCCAACAATAAAGGAACCTTTCAAAATCGGAATAAACAGTTTTCCTTTGAAGCGCAAAATAAACATATCTTCACATTCTAAAATGGCTGTGATATCCTGAAATGAGATGCTTAAGGCTTTTTCTTGATTTTTATAAGTTACAATCTGAGATGAGTTTCTTTCAAAATGGTAAGCCAATCTGGGAATACTCCCTTGATACAGTACCTTAACTCTCTCTTTTTCAACATTGATAGATCGCTTCATTAACCAATAGAGAAATATCATATAAAAGACAATAGCACACGGAAATAATAGATAAAGCCAGTTCCCTGTCCATAAAGCGGCCAGAGTCCCTGCAATAGCTATAAAAGGCATGAGAAAAAATCAATCTTTTGTACATTGATAGCCCGAACATATTTTTTCATAATTTTTTCAATTAAGTCAAAACTGTAGTCATATTCGTTGATAAATTTATTCATTCTCTCCACCTTTATGGGTTTCATGCTCCAAAAGCCAGATTTTGCGCTCAAGGCCGCCAGCATATCCTGTCAACTTTCCATCTGCCCCTAACACTCGATGGCAAGGAACGATAATAGACAGTGGATTTTTTCCAACGGCTCCGCCGATTGCCTGCGCAGACTTGCACTTTAAAGAATCAGCCAACTGACCGTAAGTCACCGTCTGTCCATAGGGAACTTCTGCTAACGCCGCCCAAACTTTATGCTGAAAATCTGTCCCAGTAGGAGTCAAAACCAAATCGGAAAGATCAGGGTTTTGAGCTGCAAAATAGGCTGTCAGCCAAGACTTGGCTCGGTCAAGCATATCATTGGACTGCACAGCTATTTCTCTATCCTCATAACCGCGCAGCTCGTATTTTTGACCTGCAAAATAAACACCTAGAAGTCCTGCATCATCCGCCAATAAAATCATCTGACCCAAAGGTGAATTGTAAAACTGTTTTCTTAACATAAAGCCATTATACCAAAGAGTGTTAAGAATGGTAAGGAAAAAGCAAGGAAAATAACTGCCTTACTTTAAGTCTCTACTAGAGTTTGCCTTCCTTCCACAGCTGATTAATTTTTGGTTTACCCTCAGCGTCTAGAAGGGGAGTAAATGATGACGATGATGTAATACCGCCATTAACAAGGTATTCAACTCCTGTTTCTTTGTCTACAATAAATTGAAAAAGTTGATATTTATTATTAAAGTTCAGTCCCCAAAAACGTTCTGCGAGTTCCTTTTTGTATGTTTGCAGCTCTTGTTTATCCATTGATTGCAGCCTCCTAAATTATTTTTTTCATTGTAACAAATTTCAAGAAAAAAAGCAGAAGGTAACCTTCTGCTCATTAACTATTATTTTCCTTTAATTAGGCGCACACGAACAATATTATCATTGGTTTCAAATTTTGCGACTAAGTCATCAATCTTAGACTTATCTGTTTCATCAAGATCTAAAATAGTATAGGCATAGTCACCTTTTGAACGATTGAGGATATTGTCAATATTAATATTAGCATCAGATACCAAAGTTGAAATACGAGCCACAATATTTGGTACATTTTTATTAATCAGAGTAATACGGAAAGGGGCATCTAAAGCTTGGTGCATATTAGGGAAGTTAACTGAATGGGTGATTTCCCCTGTTTCCATAAACTGACGAATTTCCTGACTGGCCATGATAGCACAGTTAAGCTCAGCTTCTTCTGTTGAACCGCCGACATGTGGAAAAACTGTAATCCCCTCTTTATTAAGCAGCTCCTCAGTCCCAAAGTCAGTAATATAGCGTTTAACAACACCAGTCTCAATAGCATCAAAGAGCGCAGCATTGTCAACCAATTCTGCACGGGCAAAATTGATGATAGTCGTTCCTTTTTGCATAAGAGCAAAGGCTTCTTCATTAAATGTTCCTTTGGTATCATCTGTCAAAGGAACATGAATGGTAATGTAATCACAGTTAGTGAAAATTTCCTTTAATTCCTTAACGCGTCTAACATGATGTGAGATATTCCAAGCGGCATCAATAGAAACATAAGGATCGTAACCAAATACAGTCATACCTAAGCGGCGAGCATCATTAGCAATACGAGAACCTATAGCTCCAAGTCCAATTACACCAAGACTTTTTCCACGTACTTCTGTTCCTGCAAATTGTTTTTTACCAGCCTCAACCTGCTTAGGGACATCAGCTCCTGAGAGAGTATTTGTCCAAGCATTGGCTGAAATATAGTCCCGTGCTGATAGCAGAATAGATGCTATAACAGCCTCTTTTACTGCATTGGCATTGGCACCAGGTGTGTTGAACACCACAATCCCAGCTTCTGATGCCTTGTCAATAGGAATATTATTAGTTCCAGCACCTGCACGGGCAATGGCTTTTAAATTAGAGGGAAATGCCGCATCATGAAGATTTTGACTGCGAATAATATAAGCATCCGGATTATCGGCCAAATCACCATCAATCTGGAAATTATTCCCCAATTCTTTCAAACCAATTTGATTAATATTGTTATACGTTTTTACACTAAATACCATATTTTTTTACCAGTAAAGCCTCTTCTCAGGCCTCTTTCTTTAGTTAATTTCTGATTCTGCAACTTCTTGATAGAAGGCTTTTTCGTGTTTTGTCTTAATTTTTTGGTAGGCTAAGCGTTCACCATCAATAGGAACCTTACCACAGTAGACATACCCCAACTTCTCAAGAATATGTTGCATAATTTTATTTGCCTCATGTGTGTCACAGCGAAAATCATGAGCATTTTGACCTTCAATCAACCCCTGCAAAAAGGTCTGTGCAACCTTTTGCCCAGAGAAATCTGACAAGACTGCAAGACGGTGAAAGGTAATATAACGATGATTATGATGTATCCAATCCCCATCGTAAATCTTATCGTAAGCAGTTTCCCCACTGTCAATCACTGCAGCATAGGCCACAATCTGACCGTCAAGAAGCGCAACATAGCCCCATCCTTGCAGAATATCGTTGAAAATGTCGTTTTCACTGGGATAGCCGCTCTCATTCTGCCATTGACTACTGCCTGATTCAGCCAAAAACTTCCTAGCTGAGTCAATAACCTCCATAACAGGGGCAATTTCATTTGGAAAAGCTTGTCTAATTTCCATTTTCTACCTGTTCCTATCCAATTGGCGAAAGTCCCTATTTCTACCAATAAGTCTTTGTCAATAAGTACGGAAGTCTGACATTATTTGTTTTCTGCTTCAAATTTTGCCATAAAGTCAATGAGATCCAGCACACCTTGGCGTGGGAAAGCATTGTAAAGACTGGCACGCATGCCGCCAACAGAGCGATGGCCCTTGATATTTTTGAAGCCAAGAGCATCTGCTTCTTTGACAAATTTAGCATCCAAGTCTTTGCTTGGTGTGACAAATGGGATATTGGCAACCGAGCGATCTTTAGCAAATTTGACAGGGCTTGTGTAAAATTCTGATTGCTCAATGAAGTCATAGAGCAGACCCGATTTTTCACGGTTGATAGCTTCCATCTTATCAACACCGCCAATGTTATTTTTGACCCAGTCAAAAACCAATTTTGAAATATAGATATTATAAGCTGGTGGTGTGTTGTAAAGAGAACCTGCTTCTGCTTGGATGCGGTAATCAAGCATAGCCGACAGCTGCGGCTCGTCATTCAAGAAATCATCACGCACGATAACGACAGTCACACCAGCAGGACCGATATTCTTTTGCGCACCAGCATAAATTAGAGCAAAGTCTTCAACATTGTAACGTGCAGCTAAGATATTTGATGACATATCTGCCACGATTGGCACACCATTGGTATCAGGAAGATCATAGATTGATGTTCCTTCAATGGTATTGTTGGTCGTGATATGAACATAAGCTGCATTTGGATCAATAGCTGTTGCATCAAACTCTGGAATATGGTCATAGGTTGTATCCTCTGACGAAGCCAAGAGAATTGGTTCAAAAGGAATTGTCTTTGATAGTTTAACCGCCTCTGTGTAAGCTTTTTTACCCCAAGAACCGCCAACAAGGTAGTAGGCTTTCTTTCCTTGTGCAAGATTGAGCGGCACCATGGTAAACTGTAGCGAAGCTCCTCCTTGTAAAAACATGACCTTATAATTATCTGGAATAGCCATCAATTCGCGTAAGGTCTTCTCTGCATCTTTAATGATTTTGTCAAATTCTGGAGATCGATGGGACATTTCTAGCACGGACATACCGGATCCTTGATAATCAAGCATTTCATCACGTGCTGTTTCAAGCACCGGTTTGGGCAAGGTAGCAGGTCCTGCTGAGAAATTGTAAATGGTCATAATGACACCTCCAAAATAAAATTACCCCTATTATATCACAATTTTCTGACAATGGTAAAGCTCATCCAGCTGATTTTGTGAATCTTTTCGCAAGAAAAATCTAATTGAAAGTTCTAAAATGAAGTTAGCCACTTAAGGGTATTAAAAAACACCTCAGAGAGATATAATTGTCATCACAACAACAACAATTATAAAGACTCTGAGATGCAAGTTTATTATACACCAAAAGGGAAATAGTTGACACTAGCTGACCATCGAAATATTGAACGGTGGCTAAAATCATGTCAAAAAAGCTTTAACAATCATCTGACAGCAGTGTTTTTACTTTTTCTATCAAGGCATCGGTCATGCGACGGGGACCGCGAATATTAGTGACACCATTTTCTTTAAGACAATCCCTGCTCAACAGCTCATCATCTAAAGTCTTCAGCAGTTTCAGACGCATTCTATTCTTGCTTCCATTTTTATCGCTGTAAGCATCATTAGTAATATCTGCATCTAAAACATAACAAAGGTAGCGGAGCGACTTGATTGGTGCTGTCATGTAAATCCCTACATAATCCCCTTTTTTAATTCTAGCTTTTTGTGTCCATAAAATCTCTTTTGAGGCTGCAAACTCTGCATCAATATCATAATAGTTAAGATTAGCTGGAATAATCCAATACTGGGGCTGACCAGACAGTCTATCATTTATTAGAGCAACTAGCTGACGACTTTTCGAGACTAATCCCCAGAGCTCTTCATCGGAGAGACTGTCGTCTAAAACAACCGAAACCCAAGATTTTTTATTCATATGATAACTAGGATAGATACCATCTTTTTTTAATAGATCCGAAAGTTTATCTGGTCCAACCTTGAGGTTTATCACTTCTGTTTGCTGCTCTGCCATTTCCCCATCAAAATCAGCCAGCTTCCCCTTAGCCAATGGAAAAATCAGCGCATACCACTTGCCGCCAACACGGTAAGAAACGTAGTCAGGGTACCTTTCAAATGGGTGATCATAGACATCTCCCCACTCATCTGCGATACGGCTAACTAGACGGTTAGTCTGTCCTTTGGAAAATGGCTGTGCTGTAAAACAGCTAGTGGCAATCTGTTGCAAAAGATTAGAATAAGCATCGCGAACCTGTCCTACAAAAGTGCCCACTGCCTGAGAGGAACGAAAAATTTCGTAGGGCTCACCGAGATCTTTATCAATGATCTGCCCGCTGACTTCGCCTTTTTCATCTACTCTCAGCCTTACTTCAAAAATTCCTTCCATCAAATCCTGTTGATAAATTAAAGAGGTCTCCTCTTCCGTAAAACCAAATTCAAGCAGACGCTTTTTGTCTGCTTTTCTTTTTATAAAATAGTCCTTTTCAAATGTCATTATTTTTACTTCCAATCAACTGCTGCGGTAAACATTAGCTATCTGATGCGAAAAGAGGCAGGACCTAAGTGAACTGCACCCCAATCGTTAGGTTGATTGTCTAACTTTTGGGGTGCCGTTCATAAGTCCAACCTCTTTTTCATTTGGTTGATTGACGCAGACTAAGACCATGGTTGAGAAAGACATCCTTTTCTTCCAATTCTTCCTTGTTCATGATTTTAGTCAGCATGCGCATGCTGACAGCTCCGAGATCATAAAGCGGCTGACTGATTGAGCTGAGATTAGGACGCGTATAACTGGTAATCGGTGAATCATTGCTGGTTATGATTTCAAAATCTTCCGGCACTGACTTACCAGCAGCAAAGAGTCCATTCAAGAGGCCTGCTGCTAATTCATCCTCGCCAACATAGGCAGCCGTCGCACCTGAATTGAGAACGCGTTCAGCCATGTCAAAACCATCTTGATAGCTGTATTTCGCTTCAAAAACCAGACCTTCGTTGTAGCTGAGCTGATTTTCTTCGAGGCCTGCCTTATAGCCTGCCAGACGGACTTTACCATTAATATCATCAATTAGAGGGCCAGAGACAAATGCAATTTTCTCGTGGCGTTTAGCCAGAGTATCAACGACATCTTTAGTAGCTGATTTGTAATCTATATTAACGCTGGGAATTTGATCTTCTAAATCAACCGTTCCTGCCAAAACAACTGGTGTACGTGAACGTGAAAACTCCGCACGAATCTTTTCAGTCAAATGGTAACCCATGAAGATAATACCATCAACTTGTTTCGCAAAGAGTGTGTTAATGACATTAATTTCCTTATCATCGTCTTCATCACTTGAAGCCAAAACGATATTATACTTGTACATGGCGGCAATATCGTCAATCCCTTTAGCCAAAGCTGAAAAATAGCTGTTAGCAATATTTGGAATAACGACACCAACTGTTGTCGTTTTCTTGCTGGCAAGACCACGTGCTACAGCATTGGGACGATAATCTAAACGGTCAATAACTTCCAGAACCCTTTTACGAGTGTTTTCTTTAACATTTTTATTACCATTTACAACACGGGATACCGTCGCCATGGAAACACCAGCTTCTCTGGCAACATCATAAATAGTAATCGTATCATCTGTATTCATGATTAGCATCTTCCTTTCTAATTTAACAATTACATTCTCGCATTTTATTATAACAAAAATTGAAAACACTTTCAAATATTTCGACTTTTTTTAGATAAAAACTTGAAAGGGGTTTAGAAAGCTTTATCAAAATGATGGAAACAATTTCAAGTTTTTTCGTTTTTCACAATAGCAAAGCAGCCAAACAGATTGGCTGCAATCACCTGAGCTGGTATTATTTTATTTGTTCAGAAAAAATAAATGGTTTTCAGAAAATTTTCTTTATCGCTTAAATAGTCAAATTTGAGCTTGCAATTTCGAGGGAAAAGTGACAGAATGAAAGTCATCATATCTTATAAGGAGAATATCATGCCCAAACTTGATCATATCCGCTCTTACCTTGATAAAAATGAGTCGCATCTCGCTATTTTTTCTGACCCCGTAACCGTTAATTATTTAACCGGCTTTTATTGCGACCCGCACGAGCGTCAGATGTTCCTCTTTGTCTATAGCGATCGTTCACCTCTTCTTTTTGTCCCAACCATTGAAGTTGCTCATGCGAACGCTATGCTTGATATGCCAGTCTTTGGTTACTTGGACTCTGAAAATCCTTGGCAGAAACTTAAAACCATTCTTCCTGACACTAACAGCGATAAGATTTTTGTTGAATTTAACCATCTTAATATTACTAAGTTTCAAGGCTTGCAGACGGTTTTTGAAGGACATTTTGAAAATCTAACACCGTTTGTTCAGCAAATGCGTCTCATCAAATCACAAGATGAAATTGATAAAATGATTGTCGCTGGCAAGTTTGCAGATAAAGCTGTCCAGGCAGGATTTAACAGCATTTCGCTCAATGTGACTGAAACGGATATTATCGCACAGATTGAATTTGAAATGAAAAAACAAGGCATTTCCAAAATGAGTTTTGATACCATGGTTTTAACAGGCAGCAATGCGGCCGATCCTCACGGACTTCCCGGAACAAATCACATTGAAAATAATGCCTTGCTCCTGTTTGACCTTGGAGTGGTTTCAAACGGATACACCTCAGATATGACACGAACAGTCGCTGTCGGACAGCCCGATCAATTTAAAAAAGATATTTATGAGATTTGCTTGGAGGCACAATTAACAGCACAGAACTTTATCAAGCCCGGTGTAACAGCTGCCCAAATTGATACTGCCGCTAGAAGTGTCATTGAAAAAGCGGGGTACGGTGACTATTTCAACCACCGTCTGGGGCACGGTCTTGGAATGGATGTTCATGAATTTCCATCTATTATGGCAGGAAATGATTTGATTATTGAAGAAGGCATGTGCTTTTCTGTCGAGCCGGGTATCTATATTCCTGGCAAAGTTGGCGTACGAATTGAAGACTGCGGTTATGTTACTAAAAATGGCTTTGAAGTTTTCACTGAGACACCAAAAGAATTGCTATATTTTTAGAATAGCTGCCTTGACAAAAATGAATGAGGAAGAACAAGTGACCTACCACAAAATGACTTACTGCTCTGATTGCGGGACAAAGCTAACTGATAAATTTTTAGAACATGAGGGCATCATTCCCTTTTGTCCTCAGTGTCAGTCTTTTTGTTTTCCTGTTTTCAATACAGCTATCAGTGCCATTCTTTTTAACGAAAATCATGATAAGGTTCTCCTAATCAAACAGTACGGTATGTCTGAACACATTTTGGTGGCTGGTTATGTCAGTCAAGGGGAAAATTTAGAAGATACTGTACGTCGGGAAATCCAAGAAGAGCTAAATTTAGAAGTCAGCAGCCTAGCTTTCAATGCCAGCCATTATTATCAGCGCAGCAATTCGCTAATGGTAAATTTTGCAGTGACCGTTACGGGTCAGCTGTGTCCTAATCATGAAATTGATGACTGGGACTGGTTCAGCATTGAAGCAGCAAAAAGAGCCATAAAAACTGGCTCTTTAGCTGAAAAATTTCTTCTGAATTATCTAAATAAAATATAACAGCTGATTGAGTTTAATCGCCACAGCAAAGCAAGTGACATAATAACATTTAAGCTGAGTAAAAAGCATTCCAAGAAGGAAATGCTTTTTTACTTTTGATTATTTAAAGTCTCTGTTGTATTTATTTTCGGTAATAAATCCAGCAGCATTAGGCCATTTTAGACTTGAAGCCAGACTTTGTAATGTCCTTCTACTATCTTGAACACGCTTTTTGACTAGGCAATATTTTGCAGCCTTGATGCAAAGAGCTATCCTTTTTGGGGATTATTTTTGATACATTTTGACTTGCAGATAGAGATCATTGTAAATGCCCAGCCATTCAGATCCTAAATTATTGTAGACTTCTAAGTTGGCAATAGTCTCATCATTTGGATAAAAGGCAGTATCATTTTTAATAGCGTCTGGAAGCAAAGTTTTAGCTACGGTATTAGGGGTTGAGTAGCCAATATACTGGGCATTTTGCGCAGCATTTTCAGGTTTCAGCATAAAGTTAATAAAGGCATATGCTTCATTAATATGCTTAGCTGTTTTTGGAATGACAAGATTATCAAACCAAAGATTAGAACCTTCACTTGGAACAAAATAGGCAAGATCAGAATTGCTATTAAGCATCTCACTGGCTTCACCAGAAAAGGTCACGCCAATGGCAGCATCACCCTGAATCATATAACCCTTCATCTCATCTCCAACAATAGCTTTGATGTTGGGCGTTAAGCCATTAAGCTTATCTTTAGCTTTTTCAAGTTCTTCCATATTTTTTGTGTTAAGGCTGTAGCCCAAAGAATTCAGAGCCATTCCCATGACTTCACGCGCACCGTCAACCATCATAATTTGGTTGCGATAATCGCTAGACCAAAGGTCATTCCAATGCTGCGGAGCTTTTTCCACCATCGTTTTATTATAAACAATGCCTACTGTTCCCCAGAAATAAGGGATGGAATAGTCATTCCCAGGATCAAAGCTGCGCCCTAAAAATTCATTCCCAATGTTATCAAGGCCTGTAATTTTAGACTTATCCAGTTTGATGAGAAGATCTTCATCAATCATCTTATCAATGGTGTAGTCAGATGGGACAGCAATATCATAAGTTGTTCCGCCCTGCTTAATTTTGGTATACATAGCTTCATTGGAATCAAAGGTTTCATACTGAACTTTAATACCCGTTTCCTTAGTGAATTGGGTCAAAAGAGCTGGATCAATATAATCACCCCAGTTGTAAATGACCAATTTATCCGAGGCCGAACCAGACTGACTTTCCATATAAAACGCGATTCCCCAGAGAATTAGAATAATGGCAATGATGCCGCTTAAAAAAGAATAAAGTCTACGCATCTTGCCCTTCCTTCCTATCTGTTGATATAAAATAATAGCCAACAACTAAGAGAACAGAAAATAAGAAAACAACCGTTGAAAGTGCATTAATATCAAGAGAAATCCCTCGACGGGCACGTGAATAAATTTCAACAGACAGCGTTGAAAATCCATTCCCTGTTACAAAGAAGGTCACAGCAAAATCATCCAGCGAGTAGGTGAAAGCCATAAAATAACCAGCAATAATCCCAGGCGTCAGATAAGGCAACATAACTTCTCGCAACATTTGAAAACGTGTTGCACCTAAGTCGTAGGCTGCGTTTACCATATCCACATTCATTTCCTTAAGCCTTGGCAAAACCATCAAAACCACTATAGGAATAGAAAAGGCAATATGGCTGAGAAGAACTGAGACGAAGCCCAGTTGAAAACCAATTATTGTGAAAAAAATCAGAAAACTAGCCCCAATCATAACATCAGGCGCCACCATTAGAACATTATTCAGCGACAGAATGCGATTTTGTAACCTGCGCCGGCTGTCATGGATAAAGATAGCTCCAAATGTCCCAATAATAGTTGCACAAAGCGAGCTTAGAAAAGCTAGCAAAAAAGTCTGAACTAAGATTAACATGAGACGGCTGTCTGAAAACATCGTGATATAATTAGCAAAAGTAAATCCTGTAAATGCATTCATATCACCGCCGCTATTAAAGGAATAGACAATCAGATAAAAAATCGGAAGGTAAAGAATCAGAAAAACAAGTCCTAAATAAATCCGTGCTATTTTTTTCATGAACGTCTCTCCTTTGTCAGCCACATGGTGACCAGCATGGCAGCAATAAGAACAACACCAATGGTTGCACCCATGCCCCAATTTTGTGTTGTCAAAAAATGCTGTTCAATAGCCGTTCCCAAAGTAATGACCCGATTACCGCCAATCAGACGTGTCAGCATAAAAAGACTGAGACTGGGAATAAAAACCGACTGTACACCAGAGCGCACACCATTTAAAGACAAGGGGAAGACCACCTTGGTAAAAGTCTGCCAGTCACTAGCTCCTAAATCTCTGCTGGCATTGATAAGATTTTTATCAATATCATCCAGCGCATTAAAAATCGGCAAAATCATAAAAGGAATCTCAATGTAGCTAGCTACAAAAATAAAAGAGAAATCTGTGAAAAGAATCTGCTGCGGAGCTATTCCGAAAAAGCCCAAAAAGCTGTTGATACCGCCCTTTTGACCAAAAATTCCCATAAAAGCGTAAGCTTTCAACAAAAGATTAATCCAAGTTGGCAAAACCACTAACATAAGCCAAAGCTGCTTATGTTTAAGCTGAGTGAGAATAAAAGCTACCGGATAACTAATCAGAAGCGTTACCAAAGTAATGACAGCTGCGTAGAAAATCGAATTAACGCTCATTTTGAGGTAAGTCCAGCTAGAAAAGAAAGTAGCATAATTATCAAAAGTCATCTGCCCTTTAACATCAAAAAAGGACTTGTAAAGCAAAAAAGCAACAGGTGCTATAACAAAAAGCACAATCCAGAGCAGATAAGGCAGCGAAAAAAGACTAGCGTTTTTCCTCATGACGCTCCTCCTCAATGGCATTAATCAAGCCGTCCTCATGTTCTTCGACATCCACGTACTCTTCAAGACGTGCATCAAATTCTGCCTCAGTCTCATTAAGACGCATGATGTGAATATCTTCTGGTGTAAAATCAAGACCGATAATCTCACCTTCAATGGCCTTACGAGTGGAATGAATTAACCATTCATTGTTTAGCTCATCATGGGCAATAATTTCGTAATGAACTCCGCGAAAGAGCTGTGTTTCTACTTTAACTTGCAGCTTCCCTTCTTCTGGCAAGGTGATTTGCAAATCTTCGGGACGAATAACGACTTCCACTGCTTCATTGGGACGCATACCGCCATCAACCGCTTCAAAACGTTTACCGTTAAATTCTACCAGATAATCTTCAACCATAATACCTGGCAGAATGTTGGATTCCCCAATAAAAGTGGCAACAAAATGGTTAATAGGTTCGTCATAAATATCAACCGGTGTCCCTGATTGAACAATTTCACCATCATTCATGACAAAAATCCAATCAGACATAGCTAGCGCTTCTTCTTGATCATGCGTGACAAAAACAAAAGTAATGCCCAGACGCTGCTGCAAGTCGCGCAGTTCATACTGCATTTGCGTTCGCAGCTTCAAGTCTAGTGCTGACAATGGTTCGTCAAGCAGAACCAGACGAGGCTGATTGATAATAGCGCGGGCGATAGCGACACGCTGGCGCTGACCGCCAGATAATTTCTGAATGGAGCGTTTTTGATAACCATCTAGCTGCACCATTTTGAGTGCTTCTGTCACACGTTCTTTGATTTCTGTTTTGGGAACCTTTTTCAATTTTAAAGCAAAAGCCACATTATCAAAAACATTCATATGCGGAAAAAGGGCATACGATTGAAAAACGGTATGAACATCACGTTTATTGATGGGAACATCATTAATTCGTTTTCCATCAAGCAAAACATCTCCAGACGTAGCTTCCAAAAGCCCAGCAATGATATTGAGAATAGTTGATTTCCCTGAACCAGAAGCTCCTAAAAGTGTATAGAATTTCCCTTCTTCCAATTCAAAATTGATATTTTTTAAAACCTGTGTGCCATTGTCTTCAAAGACTTTTGACACATTCCGAAAGGCAATAATTGCGTTAGTCAATGGACATAAAACCTCCAAAATAAGAAAGGGGCCAAATGCCAAATCTGCATTAACCCAAGTTTGGTTGAAACAAAGTGAGCTATTTTAGGATCTTTAAAATGACTGCTCTGCTATTAAAAAGCCATAAAGAATGGCAACTCTTACAAATAGAAAAACTTCCGACTGCCTTTAACAGACTGGGGGAAGTCATTTACTCACGAAGCAGCGCTTCTTACTTTATGTCAGATGCTCACCAATAATACGAACTTCCGGCTCCAGACGAACGCCGGAATTAGCTTGAACCTTTGTGATAACATCAGCGATTAAATCTTCGTAATCCTTGGCAGTGCCGCCAGCAACATTGACCATAAAACCAGCATGCTTGGTTGACACTTCCACGCCGCCAATCCGATGCCCTTTGAGATTAGCTTCCATGATAAGCTGTCCGGCAAAATGACCCAGAGGACGCTTGAAAACGGAACCGCAAGAAGGGTACTCCAGAGGCTGTTTGAGCGCACGCAAATGATTAAGACGCGTCATTTCATTTTTTATCTGGTCGTAGTCTCCTGGTTTTAGGGCAAATTTAGCTGAAATAACGACATCGCCAGTCTCTTGAAGAATGGAACGACGGTAGCCAAAACGCATGTCATGCGCTTCAATCGTTTTAATATCTCCTTTTGGCGTCAGCACCTGCGTTGACACCAAAATATGAGCAATCTCACCGCCGTAAGCACCAGCGTTCATAAAAACAGCACCGCCAATACTTCCAGGAATACCAGCCGCAAACTCAAATCCTGTCAGGCTGTGAAAACGTGCAACCTTAGTTGTTTCAATCAGATTGGCACCCGCTTCTGCTTCAATGGTATAACCATTGATGGCCACCGAATTCAGTTT
Organism: Streptococcus dentiloxodontae; assembly: GCF_053206925.1. NCBI lineage: Bacteria > Bacillati > Bacillota > Bacilli > Lactobacillales > Streptococcaceae > Streptococcus > Streptococcus dentiloxodontae. Next base: position 39,686 of record NZ_JBRUHR010000014.1, read on the forward strand.
GTCAAAAAGGATGACAAAACCGCGAATGCCGCCATCTCGGACAATGAGATTACTGGCATTGCCCAAAACCAGCCAAGGAATGTTCTTTTTATTGGCAAATTTGACAATACGGCTGAGTTCGTAACGATTACGCGGAAAAGCCAAATAATCAGCAGGCCCGCCAACTTTGGTAAAGGTATAATTTTTCAGTGGTTCATCGAAACGAATATCAATGCCCACCAAGTCTTCTTTTAGTTCATTTAACATGTTTTTTCCATACATTTCCATACTAAAAAATCGGCATAAAACCGATTTATATTATATCAAAAAATTTCTAACTTGACGACAGAGATCCTTCATTCAGAGTAAAAATATTCATCCGAGCTATTTGGCATAGCCTTTTAATAAAACAACCCCAGTCTGATCCAATTTTTCCAAAGCAGCGGAATAAGAAGGTTCGCCCGTCGGATTAGACAGTCCCTCTGCAATTTCCAATAGAGGTACCAGCACAAAAGCACGCTCTGTCATAAAAGGATGCGGCACCTTGAGATTGTCTTCATCAATGACCCTGTCACCATAGATTAAGATGTCAATATCTACCGTCCTAGGCCCCCAGTGCTCATGCCGTACTCTGTCCAGAGATTTTTCGATTATTTGACAATGGCGGAGCAAGTCTTGCGGCTCTAGCTCTGTTTCTATCTGACAAACCAGATTGAGAAAGTCAGCTTGATTGGTCATTCCCCAAGCAGCTGTTTCATAAAAAGATGACACCTTGACCAATGCCGTTCTAGGCAGCTCATCCAAAGCAGCTAGCGCTTTCTTAAGATAATCTTGTCTGTCGCCCATATTTGAACCCAGACTTAAATACACTTGGTTCATCGGCTGCGCTCCAATTCGATACCGACACTTTTATAGTGCCCTTTAATTGGCGGATTTTCTTTGCTGATACGAATTTTAATAGCCGAAACAGATGGAAACTGGACAAAAATATCCTCACAGATAGCACCTGCCAGACGTTCGATCAGAGTGTATTTTCTTTGCTCTGCCTGAAGCTGGATGGTTTCAAAAACCAAGCCGTAATGAACTGTATCTGCCAGCTCATCCGACTGCGCAGCTTTAGTCAAATCCACAGATAGCTCCGCATCAATAACAAACACCTGCCCCAGCTTTTGCTCTTCCTCAAAAGCACCATGATAGCCGTAAAAACGGCAGCCTTCTAAAATAATTTTGTCCATATTTTCCCTTTTAACGAAACCGTTCTTATACCAGCTGGCTGATTACCTTGACAATATCAGTGTTATCAGCGACATTGTGAACGCGGACAATCTGACAGCCTTTGGCAACAGCATAAGCAGATAAGGCTGCTGTTCCTTTATCGCGCTCCAGCGCAGCCGTATTGCCCCCTAAAAGATAATCCACTACCCGCTTACGGGAAATTCCAAAAAGAACAGGGTAGCCTAATTGAGTTACTTTATCCAGTCCCTTAAGCAAATCAAGGTTTTGCTGCGCCGTTTTAGCAAAACCAAAACCGGGATCAATCCAGATATTTTCTCTGGCAACACCTGCATCAAGCGCTGCCTGTGCACGTTTCGTCAGAAAATCACAAACGTCTTGTGTGACATCTTCGTAGACCTCTTCTTCTTGATTGTGCATGAGGATTATAGGGACTTGTTTTTCTGCTGCCAGAGCCAGCATGTCCCCATCGTAGAGCCCTGCCCAAACATCGTTAAGAATATCAGCACCAGCTTCGAGAGCTGCTTGCGCTGTTTCAGTTTTATAGGTGTCAATACTGATGAGGACATCAAACTTTTCCTTAATCGCCTTGATGATTGGGACAATGCGGTCAATCTCTTCTTCTGCTGATACAAATTCAGCCCCAGGACGAGTCGACTCTCCTCCGATATCAATAATGGCTGCGCCAGCCGCTATCATGTCTGCAGCCTGCGCCAGCTGATGCTCCAGAGTCGGGTAAGAACCACCATCAGAAAAAGAGTCAGGCGTTACATTGAGAATCCCCATAATACAGGCTTCACCTGCAATTTCGTGTTTACCGATAAACATGCTTACCTCCTAAAAATCACGAATGAGACTGAGAATTTCGCTGCGTTCAGCAGAATTTTCCTTATAAAGGCCTCGTGCTACCGTCGTCACAGTCTTACTTCCTGGCTTTTTAATGCCGCGCATAGTCATGCACATGTGTTCTGCTTCTACCATGACAAAAACTCCCCGCGGTTTAAGTGCTTCCTCAAGAGCCGTTGCCACCTGCTCTGTCAGCCGTTCCTGTAATTGTGGACGGCGTGCCGCCACTTCCACTGCACGCGCCAATTTTGACAAGCCTGTCACCTTATCACCCGTAGGAAGATAGGCCACGTGAGCAAAGCCGTAAAAAGGAACCAAGTGGTGTTCACACATAGAATAAAAAGGAATATCCTTAACCAAAACGACTTCGTCATGTACCTCTGAAAAGACCGCTGTGAATTGATCTTTGGGATCCTGACCTAAGCCTGAAAACATCTCGGCGTACATTTTTGCAACACGTTTTGGAGTCTCCAAAAGTCCTTCACGCTCTGGGTTTTCACCCAATGCTTCTAAGAGTTGATAGATTGCTTCTTCAACTTTTTTCTGATTTGACATGCCTGTCTCCTTTTAGTCTAATGGCTCTATTATAGCCTATTCTTGAGGACTTTTCAAAAGAGCTTGACGCACCTGAGAGATAAAATAAAGAGAGCCGGTTATCACATAAAGGTCTTTATCACTTTTTTGATAATGCTGCGCCAACCATGTTTGAAAGTCTGCTACCCTTGGATAAGCGGACGGATAAGCCTCGAGTGCCAGAGCATTTGGATAAGAAAAACTCGTTACCGTCACATCTTCATAGACCGATAACTGCTCCAGCATACTGTCAATAGGTTTAGTATCGATAGCCGAAAACAACAGATGAATCTGCTTATCTACGTAACGTTCCTGCAGCAAAGCAACTAAGGCCGCAATGCTTTCATTATTATGAGCACCATCAATCATCAGATTAGGAAAAATGAGTTCTGTTCGGCCAAGCCAGAAACTCGTTTTAAGCGCAGCTGCAATGACAGCTGTGGTAACCTTTGGATAGGATTCAGCCAGCAACAGGCTGGTCATGATTGCCAGACTGGCATTAGAAACTTGGTGCTGACCATTCATAGCCAAGCTCAAGCCAGAAAGTGCGATATCTCCGTAGCTAAAATCAAAAGCAGAGCTATTGCCCTTAGCTTCAAAATCACGTCCCAATTCATAGACCTTAGACTGAGTTTCCTTGGCTTTTTGGTAAAATAGCTGACGCACATCAGCCCGATTTTCCGCAAAAATAAAAGGAACATTTGTTTTGAGAACATCAGCTTTCTGCGCAGCTATGTCTTTATAAGTCTCCCCCAGAACCTTCTGGTGATCCAGACCAATAGAGGTGCAAATGACCGCCAAGGGATTAAAACTGTTAGTCGAGTCATCACGTCCACCCATACCCGCTTCAATAACCGCAAGATCCACTGGATGGTATTGACCAAAATAAACGAACATGATGACTGTTATAATCTCAAATTCTGTGGCTTCTTCGTGGTTCGTTTCACGCGGCAGGCGCTCAACAACAGGTTTAACGCGTTCAACCAGCTTGACAAAATCATCTTTAGACAGCATGTGTCCATTGATTGAAATGCGTTCTCTGAAATCCATAATAAAAGGAGACGTAAAGGTGCCCACCTCATAACCCGCTGCTGTAAAAATATGCTGCAAATAATTGACAGTTGAACCCTTCCCATTAGTTCCTACAACATGAATACCAGCTATATTCTTTTGAGGATTGCCTAATTCTTCAAGCATCCAGGCCACACGTTCTAAGCCGGGCTTGATTCCAAATTTTAGCTGACTGTGAATCCAATCCAACGCTTCTTGATAAATCATAATGCTTCTTTCTTTTTTCTTTTCATTATACCATGAAAAGAAAAGCAAACAAAAAATCAAGAAGGAAACCATGCATTGCCTTTAACCTTTTTGAGGATTGTTTTAAACAAAGCATTTCTATTTATGTTTCAAGAGATAGTTTGGGACTTCGTCAATAGAACTGATTAGTTTTCTCTTGATCAGCACAATCAGTAACGCATCAACTAAAAATCCCTCACTAAGATGATACTCCTAGCGAGGATCTGATGTCTTGTTTTTATTTTCCTGCTGGTGCTGCGAAACAATCATGCCTGTCTGCCCAGCTTCTTTGTCATTCAACCTTACCGCCTTCTACGACAAGATCTTCTGCATTTGCGGCATCACCATAAATTGGTTCCAAGGTCTCTTCATAGTCGGTATGGAAGAAATTTTCTTTGCCTAATGTTTCGATCTCATTATTAATCCATTTCAAAAGCTCTGTATTGTCTTTTTGAACAGCAGGTGCAATGGTGTCAACATTACCCAACGCCTTGATCCCAACCTTGTAACCATCATTTTCCAACGCCCAAGCCAGAACTTCTGTATTATCAGTAGAAAGAGCATCGCCTCTGCCATCAAGAAGGGCTTGATAAGCCTCACTGTACTGGTCATATTTTTGAAGATTAACATCAGGATAATTGCTTTCAAAATACGTTTCAGCAGTTGTTCCTTTGCCAACAATCAAAGTTTTACCCTTTAATTGATCAACAGAAGTAATAAGAGCATCGCTTGGGGACACAACGCCTAGAGAAACTTTCATATAAGGTGAGGCAAAATCAACTTGTTTGCTGCGCTCTTTTGTCACAGTAAAATTAGCCAAAATAATGTCAACCTTAGCCGAAGTTAAGTATTCTACACGACTGGCCGGATCAACAGCGACAAACTCTACATCTACTCCAAGATCTTTGGCCAGACGTTTAGCAAAATAAACATCATAGCCTTGATAATCTCCTTTGTCATCTACATAACCAAACGGTTTTTTATCAGAGAAGACCCCTATTTTGATTGTTCCTGATTTTTTGATTTCATCCAATGTTCGTGCTTGGGCTGTGTTGCCAGAAGCAGATGCATTATTGTTTCCCTTGCCTGAAGTTCCAGAACAGGCGGTTAAAATCAAGGTAATGGTTAAAAGACTAGTTAAGATTAACAAATATTTTATAGATTTCATAAAAAACTCCTTTTATTGTTTAAATCAAAGATAAGAAAGGAAAGCCCGACAGGGTTCCAGCGATAAGCTTGGTGAAATAAATAGCTTAAAGATAATCACACCGCACCCGTTACATTACTATAGTCAAATACGGTTAAGAAATCGTGAGCTCGCTGTGTTTTAGGGTTGGTAAAGAAAGTTTCTGCATCGCTTTTTTCAATAATTTTTCCCTTGTCTATAAAAATGACTTGATCAGCAATAGCACGCGCAAACTGCAGCTCATGAGTCACAATCAGCATAGTTCGGCCTTCTTTGGCCAATTCTCCCACCAAGTCCAGTACCTCACGAACCATTTCAGGATCCAGCGAAGCCGTTATTTCGTCCAGCAGCAGCACCTCAGGCCTTAAAAGCAAGGCTCTTATGATTGCCACGCGCTGCTTTTGGCCTCCAGAAAGCTCGCTAGCATAGCTGTGTGCCTTCTCTTCTAATCCGACACGTTTTAGCAAATGCAGGGCTTCTGCTTTCACTTCCTCTTTGGAGCGTTTCTGAGCTTTGGTTGGACCTAACATAAGATTGTCTAAAACATTCAAATGCGGAAAAAGATCATAGCTTTGAAAAACCATGCCCACTCTTTGGCGCAATAGAGGCAGCGATTTCTTATTTGTCAAAACAGATTCACCCCGTAACTTTACTTGCCCCGATTGGATAGTTTCCAAACCGTTAATGCTTCTAAGCAATGTGCTCTTCCCACAACCAGATGGTCCTAAAACAACCAGTACCTCTCCTTCTACAACCGATAAAGAAATATTATCCAAAATAACCTTATCACCATAAGACTTGGTTAGCTGATCAATTTCTAAGATAATCTCTGACATACTTACTCCTTCCATAGATGCTCAAGATAAATAGACAGACGTGAAATAGGAAAACAAACAGCAAAATACAAAAGAAAAATAAAACCATAAATCCAAATAGCTGCACTTGGAATCGTTAAGCGATTGCTTTCAATAATTTGCTGCCCAACCTTAACAACTTCAACGACGCCAATCAAAACAATCAAAGAAGTTGTCTTAATCATGCGAGTAATAAGGTTAACAGCTTGAGGTAAGAGACGGCGTAAGAGCTGGGGTAAGATTACATACCGGTAGAGCTGCAATTTTGTCAATCCTAAGGCCAGACCAGATTCAAATTGATGCCGAGGCAAAGACGTCAGAGCTCCTCGAACGAGGTCTCCCATCTCAGCAATTCCCCATAAAGAAAACACAATGACGGCTGCTGTAACACCGGATAGATTAATATTAAAAGTTCTGGCCAAACCAAAATAAACCAAAAACAGTAAGACTAACTGCGGCATAATACGAATGCATTCCAAATAAATCCGAGACAGAAACCGCAGAGACCTAAAACGAGAGGCCATAACAAAACCTAAAACCAAACCGCCAGCAATTGAAATAAGAATGGACAAAAGAGATATGCCAATAGTAACCCCTAATCCTTCCAGCAAACGCAGCGAATTATTTCCCTGAAAGAGAACGCTTAGACCCGAATCCTTCATGACGCAGCCTCCTTTCTAACCAAGCAAAAACCAGTGAAATCGGCAAAAGGACAATTAGATAAGCGATTACCAACATAAGAAGTGCTTCATCTGTCTCATAATACAGTCCTATCAAGTCTTTTGCTACATACATAAGATCTGCCAGAGCAACTACCGAAAAAACAGAGGTTTCTTTGATCAAAAAAATAACATTAGCCGTAAAGGAAGGCAAGGCCACTGCCAGAGCCTGAGGAAAAATCACATAACGAAAATTTTGAGCAAAAGTCAGTCCGATACTAAGACCAAGCTCTATTTGCGTCCTAGTCACTGCCTCAAGTCCACTGCGAAAAGTCTCCGCCATATAGGAGCCACCCAGAAATATCAACCCAGCTACAGCACAGGTCTCTGGATTTAAAATAAGGCCAATCTTAGGTAAACCAAAATACAAAAAATACAGTTGAATAAGAAGCGGCGTATTTCGGGACAATTCGATATAAACCTGACTAAGCTGAGATAAAACTGGAATTTTATACAGCTTTATCACACTAATCAATAATCCAAGTCCAGTTGCCCCTAAAATCCCCCAAAAGGCCAATCTGACTGTCAGCCATAAAGCCTCTTGATAAAGAGGAACATTCTGCTGGATGAAATCCCCATTTAACATAAAATAACCTCGAAAGCCCTTTCTAAATTATTTTCAGTATAACTTTTTTCATTTGGCCTGTGAAATCTATATTTTTTATGACTGGATATAATAAAAATTTATAGTATAAAAAACAGCAGACACCTATCCGCTGTTTTATTATGTTATGTTTAAAAGTTAAATCATTAAAGCAAATCATCCAAACTTGTTGCCGGTCTGCCGAGAATTGTTTCAATATCGTGAGAAAGCCCCTTAAGTTCTCCCTTAGCAATGGCCGTGTAAGTGGATACCCAAGAATCGTATTCCCAATCTTGGGCTGGCCAAGCCTTACGGGATTGGTAAGCTTCTTTCACTGTTTCTGAAATGTAGCTGTATTTTTGCCCTCTTTTCTTAGAGGCCTTATCTGCTATTTCCTGCATGCTCAGAGCTTCTGGACCAGTCATGTTTAATGTCTGGTTAGCATAAGCTTTTGGATTCTTTAGAATTTGAACAGCGACAGCAGAAACGTCTCTGCGAGACACAGCAGAGCATTTCCCAGAGCCAGCTGGTCCTTTAATCTCCCCATACGCATCTAAAAGTCCAATGAAAAATTCCAGATAGAAATTATCACGGATAAAAGTATAGGTCAGTCCTTGTTTCTTGATGAACTGCTCGGTAGCTGCATGGTCACGCGCCAAAGTGAAGGTACTGTCTAGTTTAGCGTCATAAAATGAAGTGTAAACAATATGGCTAACACCTGCCTTTTTGGCTGCTGAGATAAATCCCTTGTGTTCATCCAGCCGTTCAATTCCTTCCTTTGCCGACACCATAAAAAGAACATCAACTCCTGTTAGAGCCGCCACCGATTCTGCTGAATCTTCATAGCTTGCTTTGACCAATTCAGCATTGTCATAGCGTTTAGCTCGCTCAGGACTGCGGGCAATATGTCTTGCTGCAACACCCTTTTTTGACAGTTCTTCTGCCAGAAGGCCGCCTAAATTTCCTGTCACACCTGTAATACCAATCATTGTAAGTTCCTCGTTTTTTCATTTTTCTTAATTATAGCAGAGCAAAGAGAAAGTTTCAGCAATTTGTCATATAAAAAGAAGCCAGAACAAAAGTTCTGCCTCTCTCTAAGTAATTTAAGCAGAGCTATTTTGGAAAAATTGTACTGACTTTGGCCAGTTCAGCTCTTCCACAAAGCTTTATTATAGATGCTTCTCCGCTTTTTTATTTTATCCAATATAACTAGTCAGTCTTTAACTTTTAAATCAGACTGTGCATTTACAGCCAACTTGATGATTGACATTCCAGAATGAGACAAGCTAAAACTAGCCTTCTAACTGTTTAGGTTAAGATTGTTGTTTTTTTCAAATGCAGACTTGGCATCATCATAGTCTGACTTTGCCTGCTTAGCATTTGACGATGAGAGTTTTTTATAAACTTCTTTTTCAATCAACTTACCCTTAGCATCATAGCTGGATACCGTTAGTTTATCCCCATTAACCGTATAGGTTTTCTTGGTTTTCTCATCTTTATAATCTTTATATCTGTCACTATTATTTTTAATATAGCTGTTTATCATTTCCTGATCGGCGTACGGATAAATGCTTTTAACAACCTTCGTCAGTTTTTTCTCCATTTTAGAAGAATTTTGCGTATAGGTAAAAGCTTTGTTCCATTGGTCAATTTCCTGATAACTGCCTAGGTAATTATTGGCACTTAGACTAGGTTCTCCGCTATTGCCTTTTTCATAGTAATAAGAGTAATTGCTTACCTTTTTATTTTTTACAGCCAGAAGAGCCATATAGACTTGATTTTTTTCCTTATATGCTGCTAAGGCATCCGTCATTTTTCCAGAATCTTCATCTAAACTTTGATAAGAAACGAGCTGCCAAGTTCCTTCAATGTTCCCAGAATCATAGCGCCACCAAGCATAAACACCTGCAGTGCTAGCACCAATAATCAGGATAATCGCTGCAAGAAGACTGAACATCAAACCTTTCTTGGACTTCTTAGCTTTAGCTGACTTCTCTGTTTTTTTCACCTTTAAAGCTGCTTTAACTTTTTGTTTATCCTTTTTAGCTTGTGCCTTAGCTGCTGCTTTTTCAGCTTTGGCAGCTTCTTTTTGAGCTTTGACCGCTGCTTTTGATTGAATCTTATTAGGTTGAGACTGTATTTGAGTCTGAGAAGCTGCCGCCATCACGTTAAGCTCGGAATTGCTAGGACGGTTTGAAAATACAGGAATTGCTGCTTTTTCAAATCCAACTTGTTCTGATTGTACAGATTGATTTTGCTCATTTAAAGCTGACTCTGACTTCTCATCCACAGGTATATCAGATGATTGGAAAGATTGCCTCACAGCAGGTGTGACAGGACGAAATGCCTGTTGAGAAGTGCTTTGAGCAGATGGCTCCGGTGCCATAGACTCTTTGAAATTCGATTGGGACTGAACAGGTGCTGAACTCGGTTGAGACTGTGTTGATTGAACAGAACTCTGCGGCTGCGTTAGCTGAACTGATTGTTGTGTCTGAGGTTGAGGAGTAGCATTTCCTCGAGGATCAAACGGAGTCGCCGAAAACTCTTGATTAGAAGGTTTTTGAAGCAGTTTCTCTTGAGATTTTCTTTCTGCAGCTTGAGCCGCTTTTTGAGCTTTAGCTTTCTCTTTTGCTTCTTTTGCCTTAGCCTTTTCAGCTGCACGCTGTGCTTTGGCTTGAGCAGACTGCATTGCACGTTCCGCTTTTAGTCTGGCTTTTTCTTCCTTGGCTTTTTTCTTAAGTTCCTGTGCCTGACGTTTTTCAACTGCCTTTTGGGCATCTTTTGTCGCTTGAGTTTGGACGGTTTGATTCATTGGAAATGGCTGCGCTTGCTTAGTTGAATGAAACACAGCTGTCTGACCGAACTGTTGAGGCGGCGTCTGAGTCTGTGGCTGAGCTGAACGATTTGACGGGTGAACCGCTTGCGATTCTGAGATGACAGGTTTAGCACCTTGAGGCATTGAACTAGCTGCCTGCGACTGAGTCTGTGCTGGAGACTGTTTTAGGTTTTCCGCTTGCGGCTGCAAAGTTGAACGATTAGCAGCTGCTTGAGAAGTGGGTTCCATTTTTCTATCAAGAACAAATTCTCCTCTGTCTAAAGCAGTTTTAAACTCTGCAGGACTTGGCTTTCGACCATTAATCGTTTCAAAATAGGCTAGCCAGTCTTTTCTATTCATAAAATCTCTCCTTTTTATAACCACTATAATGATTTTATTTTACCATATTGTCAGCCTGATGGAGCGCTAATCTTGACTTTTCCGATGAAAAAATAGATAAATGATAATGCTCCGCTATTTTCAAAAATCCTAAATTACACCCTTTTTGATATAATAGAAGAAATAATCTCAAAAGGAGACATGAATGACTGTCAAAAAAGACGAGCTTATGCTTTACAAACGCATGCCCAATTGGACGGCTCAAACGATGCCAGAAGCCATTAAGAGGCGCCACAATACCAAAGTCGGAACTTACGGAAAGCTGACTGTTTTATCAGGCCAGATTAAATTTATCGAGATGACCGAGGATGATGAAGAGCTGGCTGAACACATTTTTACGTCTGATACTCAAACACCTTTCGTTCAGCCTCAAGTCTGGCATCGGGTCGAAGCATTAACAGAGGATCTGGAATTCTATTTAGAATTTTACTGCCTGCCTGAGGACTATCTAGCCAAAAAATACGGCCTAACAAAGACGCATTCGGAAGTTATTGAAGCAGCTCCGCGATTTTCTCAAAAAAGCGATATTCTTGATCTAGGCTGCGGTCAAGGGCGTAACAGTCTCTATCTGAGCCTTTTGGGACATCAGGTTAAATCAGTGGATGCCAACGGCCAGAGTCTGGCCATGTTGGAAAATATGGCGGCTGAAGAAGGAATACCCGCTGCAATTGACTGGTATGATATCAACGAGGCCAATCTTACAGAGAACTACGATGTCATCATTTCCACGGTAGTTTTCATGTTTTTAGACCGTCAAAGGATACCGGCTATTATTGCTGACATGCAAGAGCATACCAAAATTGGCGGTTACAATCTGATTGTCTGCGCTATGGATACCGAAAATTACCCTTGTCCAATGCCTTTTAGTTTTACTTTTAAAGAGGGGGAACTGGCAGACTATTACAAGGACTGGGAATTAGTCAAATATAATGAAGACCTAGGTCAGCTCCATAAGGTAGATGCCAATGGCAATCGTATTAAACTGCAATTTGCTACCATGCTGGCCAAAAAGATAAACTAATACTCCTTGAAAATCAAAACTATACGTCGTTGACTTCAGCTTACCGTACGCCAGTACAGCCTGCGCTTTGTCGCCTAGTCTATTTTTGATTTTCTTTGAGTATAAGTCAGGGCTTGACCCTGCTTTTTTGATGTAAAAAAGACCCAGCAATGATTTCTGCAAAATCACCACTAGGTTTTATGCTTTGTTTTTACTGCATTGCAAAATGCTGGCGCACAAGAGGGGCAACTTCTTGACCATAAAGTCTGATAGCAGTCATTACTGCTTCGTGGGGCATAGAGCCAACCGGCAAATGAAGCATAAAGCGGTCAAGCTGCAGTTCTTTGATAAGCCTAATTATTTTTGCAGCAACCTGCTTTGGGTCGCCAACAATCATAGCTCCGTCTGGACCAACCGCATGCAAATACTGTTCCTTAGTCATCTCTGTCCAATGCGGGCGCCCTTTAGCGATATTATCCACGGTTTGCTTAGTTGGGTAAAAATAGTGATCTATGGCTGCTTGATTGTCCTTTTCGATCCAACCCCAAGAATGAGCAGCAACCTTCATTTTCGGCAGGTCATGTCCGTACCTCTCACCAATCCCTTTATAAATGGAAACCAGTTTGACAAAGGCCTTCGGATTACCGCCAATAGTTGCATAAACAATAGGCAGTCCCTGCTCTGCAATCCTTACCGTAGAATCTAAATTACCTCCAGTAGCCACCCAAACAGGGAAATCCTCTTGGATTGCTCTTGGATAGACAGGCCTGTTATCAACAGACTGAGTGTATCGTCCTGTCCACTTGAGATTAGTCTGTTCTCGGATAGCTAAAAGCATAGCCAATTTTTCATTAAAAAGCGCATCATAATCATCCAAATCATAACCAAATAAAGGGAAACTTTCAATAAAAGACCCACGGCCAGTCATAATTTCAGCTCTGCCATTTGAAAGCGCATCAATAGTTGCATACTGCTGATAAACGCGCACAGGATCAATAGACGAAAGAATCGTAACTGCACTGGATAGACGAATATTCTTAGTTTTAACCGCTCCTGCTGCCAAAATAATCTCGGGTGCTGATACTGCAAAGTCCTCGCGGTGGTGCTCACCAATAGCATAACTATCTAAACCAACTTGATCGGCTAATTCGATTTCTTCAACAAGCTGGCGAATACGCTCGTCGTGAGGAATGCTTTCCTTGGTTTCTTCAAGCCTTGTTGTTTCCCCAAATGTCGTTATACCTAACTCAATAGTCATCAAATCTTCCTCTTATTCATTTGTTATTGACAATGATTTTATTACTAATTAGTGATACATGCAAAGAAAAAGCTCAGCAGCAATGCAATCAAGACAAATAATCCTTCCCCACTGATTCAGATCTTTTAAAATAGGCAGGAGGCTTCTTCCTTTTGATGATAGATAATACTCTGTATGAAGCGGCATTGTTTTCAAGTCAATCTTACCTACTAGTCCTTCTTTCATAAGTGCCTCCAAGGCTCTTGTCAAACTCATCCTTGTAATTCCTAGAACTTCTCTTTGGAGCTGATTAAAACGGATGGTCTGGTGTTTATGAATAACCCAGAGAACATTCATTCGCCATTTTCCTCCGACTACATCTAAAACTTTAGACATACTGCAGTTCCATTCTTTATTTGTCAGCATAATTTCCTCCCAATAACGTAACAAAAATGTGCCTACTGTTCAAACCGTTTCATCTCTATTATAATGAGTTCATTACAAAGAAACAAGGAGACTCACTATGTTTATCGTTAATTTAACCTATATCAAAGATTTAGAACAGGTAGAGAAATATCTGGAACAGCACATTCAGTTTTTAGACACATTTTATCAATGGGGACATTTCATAGCCTCTGGCAGAAAAGTTCCAAGAACTGGCGGCATTATCCTCTTAAAAGCAGAAACATTGCAGGAAGTTAGCGAAATCATCTCCCAAGATCCCTTCAAGATACATGGCATAGCAGATTATGACATTATTGAATTTGTTCCAAGTAAGTTCTCAGAGGCTTTCTCTCAGCTTATCAACTAGTCCAGTAAGCCTCTTTCTCGCATCGCATCGCTATTTTTGATAGAATAAGGGAAAATAAATCTAGAAAAGGTATCAATATGAAGCTAATCTCATGGAATATTGACTCTCTCAACGCAGCATTGACCAGTGATTCTGCACGTGCTTTGCTGTCACGCGCCGTTGTTGACACACTCGTCACTGAAAACGCCGATATTATCGCCATTCAGGAGACCAAACTTTCTGCTAAGGGACCAACCAAAAAACATGTGGAAATTCTAAAAAATTATTTTCCCGACTATAAAATCGCTTGGCGCTCCTCTGTCGAGCCTGCGCGCAAAGGCTATGCGGGTACCATGTTCCTTTATAAGGCAGAACTAAGTCCAACTATCACCTATCCAGAGATTGGTGCCCCGACCACAATGGACAGCGAAGGCCGCATTATTACACTGGAATTTGATAATTTTTTCGTCACACAGGTTTACACGCCAAATGCGGGTGATGGTCTTAAACGCTTAGAAGACCGGCAAATCTGGGATGAAAAATACGCAGCCTATCTGGCAGAACTAAATAGTCAAAAACCAGTCCTTGCAACTGGAGACTATAATGTTGCTCATAAAGAAATTGACCTTGCTCATCCTTCTGCCAACCGTCGGTCGCCAGGCTTCACAGATGAAGAACGGCAAGGGTTTACAAATTTGCTAGATAAAGGCTTCACAGATACTTTCCGCTATCTTCACGGCGATGTTCCAAATGTCTACTCCTGGTGGGCACAGCGCAGTAAAACCAGCAAAATCAATAACTCAGGATGGCGCATTGACTACTGGCTGACTAGCGAGCGGATTGCAGATAAAATCATCAAATCCGATATGATTGACTCAGGCGCACGCCAAGATCACACACCGATTGTCTTGGAAATTGATTTATAAACTAAAATTAACAATTGAACAAAATCCTGAAAATAAGAACCAAATGCTGTACCGCACAGTACTTGGTTTTTTCAATTTGACACTAAAAATTTACTATGACAGCCAGTGTTTTTTTTAACGATCTTTTCGCCCTTGGTTTTCTCTGGATAATAAAAAAACTACAGCTTATTAGTCGCAATCATAAATGACATCTCTTACTAAAAAAATACAGTCATACTGTCTCTGCAGTTTCTCACAAAATGCTTCTAAGTATATGACAGAAGCTAAAAGCCTTATCACATCAGAAGATATCGTTCATTTCAGCATTCTACGGCTGTTTAAATAAAATTTTACTTGCTGTCACATCTCGTGAAACTCACTCCTATTAGAACTAACTTTTTTCTTGATTTTTATTCCACTTTGTATTAAACTTTCAACACATATTATTAAAAGGAGTTTATCATGTCTATTTTAGAGTTGCGGGATATTCATAAATCTTACTATCTTGGCAAAGAAAAATTCCCCGTTTTAAAAGGAATTGACCTCTCTTTTGATCAAGGGGATTTTGTCAGTATTCTCGGTGAATCCGGCGGTGGAAAATCAACACTCATGAACATCATCGGAGGTTTAGATCGTGATTATGAAGGTGATGTCCTTATCAATGGAACACGCCAGAAGGATAAAAAAGAAAAATCTATGGATCAGTACCGCAGGGAAACCATTGGTTTTATTTTCCAATCCTTTAACCTGATCAATTACTTGTCTGTACTTGACAATGTCATGATCAGCCTTCGCATGACCAAGCTCAGCCATTCTCAGCAGGTGAAACGCGCTAATGATTTGCTCAAACAGGTTGGTCTGTACGAGCATCGCAAGAAAAAGCCAGCTCAGCTATCCGGCGGACAAAAACAGCGTGTGGCTATTGCCCGTGCATTGGCCAGCGATCCTGATATCATTATCGCTGATGAGCCAACCGGCGCTCTGGACAGTCAAAATACCAAAGAGGTCTTAAATATTTTACAGGGCATTGCGCAATCGGGTAAAACCATTATTGTGGTAACTCATTCTCAGGAAGTGGCAGACAGCGGTACACGAATTGTTCGGCTGACCGATGGAAAAATCACAGGAGATGAACGGCTGCGGCCATCATTTTCTAAGGAGAAGTCTAAGGATAAATTACCATCTCGTCCTCTTAAACGTTTGGCCACTTGGAAAATGGCTTGGTCGCATTTTAGAACTGCTTGGAAACAGAATCTGATTATTACCATCGGTACAGCTATTGGGCTCTTTTCAGTTATGTTCTTTCTAGGGCTTGGAAATGGGGCAACACGCTATATGAATTCTTTCATTGACGGATTGACCAATCCGCAAGCTTTTCAAGTATACAAACCAGACCTCTCCACGATAACCAATGATGATATGGATAAGATTAAAGCCGTAGATCATATCAAAGACGTTCAAAAAGGTTATATGAGCTCGACTTTCGATATTAGCTATAAAGGTAAATCAGCAAATGAATTGAGTCAGGAGAGCGGCCCTAGCAATATGGGAACCTCAATGACATTTATGACAGTGTCAGATACTGTCTTAGCTTCCAGTATTTCCAGCAAATCCTATCCAAATGACAGCCAAATTGTTCTATCGGAAACACAAGCTCAGGCCTTCGTCGGCAAAGACGGTGACACCGAGGATATGGTCGGTAAAACGATAACGCTTACGCTGCAAATGGGCAATAATCTTATCGTAACTAAAGATTTTACCGTATCTGGTATTCAATCTAATATGACTATGGTAACTTATAGTGCCTTAGAAAAGGCTGTCGCTGAAGCTGGAGGGACATTATTACCCAACCTTGCAACAGCTGTTGTTGACGACCTCAACAACACTTCAGATGCTCAAGATGCTGTCGCTGCTATTAAAGAAAATGGCGTGGCTCTTTATACCGTTACCTCAATTGGTGACCTTTTAGATAACATTGTTGAGGTAACTAGTCTTGTCAGTATTGTTCTGGCCATTATCGCCGGAATCTCACTCATTGTTAGTGTGCTGATGATTGTTGCTACAACTTATATGAGCGTAACTGAACGTACGAAAGAAATTGGCGTACTCCGTGCTATGGGTGGCCGCCGCAAAGACATCCGGCGTCTCTTTGTCAACGAAAGTTTACTGCTGGGACTCTCAGCAAACATTCTTGCCATTGCTACTGCTTTTCTCGCTCAATGGGGCGTTAATAAACTTGTTGCCAATATTATTGACAGTGATATTATTCAAATCTCAGCAGCCTCCATTACCGTAACCGTCATCATGGGACTCTTAATTGCTCTTATCGCCTCCATTGCTCCATCAGCAAAAGCGGCTAGACTTAATCCAATCGAAGCCTTAGCTGCAGAATAGAAATCGTTATTATTTGAAAAAACTAATTGTGCCATCTTATCTCTACCTCAAAAGGCATGGGAAACCTTTTGAGGTAGAAATAAAACCAAACAGCTTTATGGCAAAAAGGGGTGTAAAAATTGATTACTTAGTACTTGAACGGTCTGGGCAACGGTTTAAGACTGGAAATAGAGTTTGTAGAGTAACTATCAAAAAGTACCTAATGAATTAAACTATACAGGAAAATTCTAAGTTGACAAGTAAGACTGCAAAAAAATAAGAATCTGGGAAAAAGTTTCCAGATTCTTTTGTTTACCATATGCTTTTTTAAATACACTCCGAACACCACACCCCCTACGGTCCATCGGGGCCGTCTGAATCGCTCGGGCCTTTTGGTCCTTTTGGTCCCTTGGGGCCTTTAGGATCCTTTGGCCCTTTTTCGGGACCCTTGGGTCCATCGGGGCCTCCGCCTCGGCCT